>NZ_JBJGYL010000015.1:0-103291 GCF_054049975.1 Geodermatophilus sp. SYSU D01119
CATGACGGGGTTCGGCGCTCACCCTGCCATCATGGTGGGCGACCGACCGGCGCCCCGCCCCCCCCCCCCGCGGGCCCGCCCCCCCCCGGCGGCGGGGGCCGCCGCCCCGGCCGGCGGCGACCCCGCCGGCCACACCCCGAGCCCCCCGAGACCCGGAGGACCCGCCGTGTCCGCACCCGCCCGCCGCCGCCCGGCGCCCCCCGCCTGAGCCGCCCGGTGGTCCACGTCCTCACCCGGGGCGGCAACGTCGGCCTCGCCCAGGCCGGCCTGACCGGCCCCGTCGTCGTCACCCTCACCTGGAACCCCGCGCCCGGGGTCGACGCCGACCTCTCGGCGTTCCTCACCACCGGCGCCGGCAGGGTCCGCAGCGACGACGACTTCGTCTTCTACAACCAGCCCGCGGGCGCCGGCGGCGCGGTGCGCCACCTCGGCAAGTCCGCCCGCGGCGGCGCCACCGTCGACCAGGTGCGCATCGACCCCGCCGCGCTGCCGGCCGACGTCGAGAAGGTCGTCATCGGCGCCTCCCTCGACGGCGCCGGCACCTTCGGCGCGCTGCGCGGGCTCGCCGTCGAGGTGGGCACCGAGGGCGGCGCCCCGGCCGCGGTGCGCTGCGAGCTGGCCGCCGGTCCCGAGACCGCGCTCGTGTTCGCCGAGGTGTACCGCCGCGGCGCCGAGTGGAAGGTCCGCGCCGTCGGGCAGGGCTACACCAACGGCCTGGCCGGCATGGCCACCGACGTCGGCGTGAGCGTCGACGACGAGCCCGCCGCCGCTGCCCCCGCCGCTGCCCCCGCCGCTGCCCCCGCCGCGGCCGCCCCGGCTGCGCCGTCCGCGCCCGCCGCCCCTCCCGCAGGCCCCCCGGTCAGCATGGAGAAGCGCCGGCTGGTCGACCTCGAGAAGAAGCTCGCCACCTCCGCGCCGCAGATGCTCAGCCTGGTCAAGACCGCCGGCGTCAGCCTGGAGAAGCGCGGCCTCGGCGAGCACACCGCCCGGGTCGCGCTGGTGCTCGACATCTCCGGCTCGATGGCCGCGCTCTACCGCGCCGGCGCCGTCCAGCGGCTCGCCGAGCGGGTGCTGGCTCTCGGCCTGCGGTTCGACGACGACGGCGTCGTCGACGTGTTCCTGTTCGGCAAGGACGTGCACCGGCCCGAGCCCGGCCTGCGCCTGGAGGGCCACCAGCAGTACATCGCCGACCTCACCCGGCAGTACCCGCTGGAGTACGACACCCGCTACGGCGCGGCGATGGCCGCCGTCCGGCAGGCCTACTTCGGCGACAGCCGCGAGCGGGTCGAGCCGCAGCCGGCGCAGGTGCCCGTCTACGTCATGTTCCTCACCGACGGCGCCCCGAGCGACAAGTCGGTGGCCACCCGGCAGATCAAGGCGGCGTCCTTCGAGCCGGTGTTCTGGCAGTTCATGGGCATCGGCCCCGAGCGGCAGTTCTCCTACCTGCAGCGGCTCGACGACCTCGACGGCCGCTACACCGACAACGCCGACTTCTTCGCCGTCGACCAGGACGACCTCATGGGCCGCCGGCCGATCAGCGACGACGCGCTGTTCGACCGGCTCATGACGGAGTACCCCGGCTGGCTCCAGCGGGCGCGCGCCCAGGGCCTGCTGCGCCCCTGACCCCTGACCGTCCCCAGACCGACACCCGGCGTTCCGGCGCCGTCCAGCCCGCATCCAGCAGAGGGTGAGAGGGATCGTCCGTGCGCCACTTCGCCTACCTGACCGACGACGAGCGCGCGCAGCTGTTCGCGGTCCCGCCGGGGGACATCGGCCCCGCGACGCCCCGCGCCCAGCTCGCGCTGGCCCTCGGCGCCACCCTCTACAGCCCCGGCACCCGGCCGGCCCTGGACGAGGACGCCCTCCGGGCCGCCGGTGTCGGTGCCACGAGCACCGTCTGGTGCCTGGAGGACGCCATCCCGCACGCCGCGGTCGGCGAGGCCGAGGCCAACGTCGTCACCGCGCTGCAGCGCCTCGACCGGCGGGTGGCCGACGGCGACCCGGCCCCGCTGCCGCTGGTGTTCGTGCGGGTGCGCACGCCCGAGCAGATCCGCTCGATCGCGCTGGCCGCCGGCCCGGCGCTGGCCCGGCTCACCGGGTTCAGCCTGCCCAAGGCCACCGGCGCCACCCTCGGACCGATGCTCGAGGCGATCGCCGAGGTGGGCGCCGCCACCGGCCTCCCGCTCTACGGCATGCCGATCCTCGAGACGCCCGACCTCGCCTGGCGGGAGACCCGCGCGGAGGCGCTGGCCGCGCTCGCCGCCGTCGTCGAGGCGCACCGGGAGATCGTGCTGTGCCTGCGGGTGGGCGGCACCGACCTCTCGGGGCTGTTCGGCCTGCGCCGCGACCGCGACACCACCATCTGGGACGTCGCCGTCGTCCGCGACTGCCTGGCCGACGTCGTCAACCGGTTCACCCGGGGCGGCGAGCACGTGGTCACCGGCGCGGTGTGGGAGCACATCCCCGGGCAGCGGCTGTTCAAGCCGCAGCTGCGCCAGTCGCCGTTCACCGAGCAGGACGAGGGCCGGCTGCGCCAGCAGCTCATCGCCGGCGACCTCGACGGCCTGGTCCGCGAGGTGGCGCTCGACAAGGCCAACGGCGTGCTGGGCAAGACCGTCATCCACCCGGCGCACGTGTCGGTGGTCAACGCGCTGCTCACCGTCTCCCGCACCGAGTACGACGACGCCCTGGAGATCCTCACCGCCCGCGGGCGGGGCGGCATCGCGGTGTCGGAGCACGGGCGGATGAACGAGATCGGCCCGCACGCGCTGTGGGCGGAGCTGATCAGCCGCCGCGCCGCGGTGTACGGCGTCGTCGCCGACGAGGCCGCGCTGGTCGAGCTCCTCGCGGCGGGCAGCCGGCGGCTGGCCGAGGTGTTCGGGGCGAGGGGGGCCCGGCGCGCGTGACCGCCACCCTCACCGGTGCCGCAGGACCCGGCGGGGACGTCGTCGCCGCGGGGATCGGCGGCACCGTCTCCCGCCTGCTCGACGTCCGGCCCGCCGACCCCGAGGGCTTCGCCGCGCTGTGCGGCCTCGGGCTGCGCGACAACCCGCGCCGCGCGCACCTCGTCGTCTCCCGGGTGCTCGGCAAGCACGTGCCGGTCCCGCCGGCCGACGTCCTCGGCGCCGCCGACGCGCTCGGCGACGCGGTGGCCGCCCTGCTCGGCGGCGAGGCCCCCGGGCTGGTGATCGGCTACTGCGAGACCGCCACCGGCCTCGGGCACGGCGTCGCCGCCCGGCTCGGCGCTCCGGCGCTGTCGACCACCCGCCGCGTGCACCCCGGCGTGCCGGTGGCCGCGGCGTTCGAGGAGGAGCACTCGCACGCCGTCGCGCACGCGCTGCAGCCCTCCGGCGCGGTGTCGCTGGACGCCCCGGGCCCGCTGGTCCTCGTCGACGACGAGCTGACCAGCGGCCGCACCGTGCTCAACACCGTCGCCGAGCTGCAGGCCCGCTGGCCGCGCGAGCGCTACGTCGTCGCCACGCTGCTCGACGCCCGCCCGCCGGCCGCGCGGGCCGCGTTCGCCGAGCGCGCCGCGGCGCTGGGCGTGCGGGTCGACGTCGCCGCCGTGCTCACCACCGCCCTCGACCTGCCCGACGACGTGCTGTCGCGGGCCGCCGCCGCCCGGGCCGCGCTGCCCGCCCCCGCGCCGCCGCCGTCCGGGGCGCCGGGCGCGGTGCGCGTGCACGCCGGGCTGTGGCCGGCCGACGCGCCCACCTCCGCCCGGCACGGCCTCCCCGCCACCGGCACCGCCGCGCTCCGGCGCGGCGCGGAGGAGGCCGCCGAGGCGCTCGCCCCCGCGCTCGCCGGCAGCCGCGGCGTCCTCGTGCTCGGCACCGAGGAGCTCATGTACGCGCCCGCCGCGCTCGCCGCCGCCCTGGCCGGCCGGCTCGGCGGCGTCCCCGTCACCACCCAGTCGACCACCCGGAGCCCCGTGCACGCCGCCGACGACCCCGGCTACGCCCTGCGCCGCAGCCTGGCCTTCCCCGCGCCCGACGAGCCCTCGCGCGGCTCCCTGGTGCACAACCTCGCCGACCCGGCCGCCGTCCCGGCCGGGCGCTGGTCGGACCTGCGCGCCGACGACGTCGTGGTCGTGGTCGACGCCCCGGCCGCCGACGCCGCCCCGCTGGCCGAGGCGCTGCGCCCGTTCGCCGCCCGCGCCGTGCACCTGGTGACCGTCCCGCTCTCGGAGCCCACCCCGTGACCGCGCTGCAGCCGGGCCTCGCGCCCGCCGTGCCCGGCCGGTTCGGCTCGTACGCGCCCGAGGAGGTGACCTGGCTGCTCACCGACCTGTCGTCGGTCGCGCTCGAGCGCGGCACCGAGGACCGTGAGGAGGCGATCCAGTCGGGCACCCACTACTCGGAGATGCTGCCGGTCGAGTACCAGCCCGACGAGGCGTACCTGGCGCTGTTCACCGCCGCACTGGAGGCCTCCGCGCAGCGCCTGGCCGACGCCGTCGCGCGGGTCGGCGAGCTGGTCTGGGACGCCGCGGCCGCGCACGGGCAGACGCCGGTGCTCGTCTCCCTCGCCCGCGCCGGCACGCCGATCGGGGTGATGCTGCGCCGCTGGTTCCTGGCCTCGCGCGGCGTCGAGGTGCCGCACTACACCGTCTCGATCATCCGTGGCCGCGGCATCGACCGGGTCGCCGTGGCGCACGTGCTCGCGCGGCACCCGGCGTCGGCGGTGCGCTTCGTCGACGGCTGGACCGGCAAGGGCGCCATCCAGCGTCAGCTCACCGAGGCGGTGGCCGGCTGGGTGGCCGAGCACCCCGGGGACGCCGCCCTCGACGACCGGCTCGCCGTCCTCGCCGATCCCGGCGTCTGCACCGAGCTGTACGGCACCCGCGACGACTTCCTCATCCCCAGCGCCTGCCTCAACAGCACGGTGTCCGGGTTGGTCAGCCGCACGGTGCTGCGCGAGGACCTCATCGGCCCCGGCATGTTCCACGGCGCGAAGTACTACGCCGAGCTCGCCGGCGCCGACGTGTCCGCGCTGTTCGTCGACACCGTCGCGGCGGCGTTCCCGGCGACCGCGCCCGCCGACGACGTCCCGGCCGCCGCGCGCCGCCCGACGTGGGCCGGCTGGGCCGCCGTCGAGGCGATCGCGGCGGAGCACGGCATCGCCGACGTCAACCTGGTCAAGCCCGGGGTGGGGGAGACGACGCGGGTGCTGCTGCGCCGGGTGCCCTGGCAGGTGCTGGTGCGCCCCGACCGCGCCGAGGACCTGCGGCACGTCGCCGCGCTGGCCCGCGCCCGCGGGGTGCCGCTGGTGGAGGTGCCCGACCTGCCGTACTCGTGCGTCGGGCTGATCCGGCCGGTGGGCCGGTGACCGCCGTCCTGCCTGCCACCGTGCTCACGACCGTGGCCGCCGTGGACCTCGACCGCACCCTCATCTACTCGGCGTCCGCCGCCGGGACGACCGAGGGCCTGCAGGTGGTCGAGCACCTCGACGGCGCTCCGCTCAGCCACGCGACGCCGGCGTCCTGGGAGCTGCTGGCCGAGCTGTCCCGCCGCGCCGTCCTGGTGCCGGTGACCACCCGCACCGAGGCCCAGTACGGGCGGGTGCGGCTGCCGGTCGTGCCCCGCTACGCGCTGTGCGGCAACGGCGGCGTGCTGCTCGCCGACGGCGTCCGCGACCCGGGCTGGGACGCCTGGGCGGCCGCGACCGCCGCCGAGGCCGCGCCGCTGCCCGAGCTGCTCGCGCCCCTGGAGGCGGTGGCCGGCGAGCCGTGGGTGCGCACCGTGCGGTCCGCCGAGGGCCTGTTCGGCTACCTCGTCGCGCACACCCGCGACGGCATCCCCGAGGACTGGCTGGCCGCCACCACCGACGCCGCCACCGCCGCGGGCGCCACGCTGAGCGTGCAGGGCCGCAAGGTGTACGTCGTCCCCGCGGGGCTGTCGAAGGCCGCCGGGCTGCTGCGGCTGCGCCGGCTGCTCGCGGGGGAGGGGCCTGCGCCGCGGCTGCTGTGCGCCGGCGACAGCCTGCTCGACGCGCCGATGCTGCTGGCCGCCGACGCCGCCGTCCGCCCCGCGCACGGCGAGCTGCACGAGCAGGGCTGGACCGGCGCGCGGGTCGCCGTCACCGGCGCCACCGGCGCCGCGGCCGGCGAGGAGATCGTGCGCTGGCTGCTGGCGCGGGCCTGACCCGTGCGCCTGGACCCGGTCCGGGCCGACCTCGCCCCGCTCGTGCCGGAGGCCCGGGCCTTCACGCCGCGCGCGGCGCGCGGCGCGGGCCGGCGTCCCTGGCGGAGCTGCGCGCGGTGCGGGCGCAGCTGCCCCCGGTGCGGCCGCCCGACGCGCACGCCGGCGAGGTCCCGCTGTGGGTGCACGAACCGCCCGGCGCGGCGCGCGGCGCGGTCCTCGACCTGCCGGGCGGCGGCTTCACCCTCGGGCCGACGGCGGCCGGGCTGGAACGGGCCGCGGAGACGGCGCGGACCCTCGGCGTCGTCGTGGTGGTGCCCGGGTACCGGCTCGCGCCCGAGCACCCCTGGCCCGCCGCGCCCGACGACTGCGAGGCCGCCGCCCGCTGGCTGCTCGGGCACGCCCCGGCCCGGTCCGGCACCCCCGCCCTGGCGGTCACCGGCAGCTCCGCCGGGGCCACCCTCGCGGCGACGACGCTGCTCCGGCTCCGCGACGCGGGCCTGGGGGACGCCGTCGCCGGCGCCGTCCTCGAGTACGGCACCTTCGACCTCAGCGGCACCACCCCCGCCGGACGCCGGATCGCCGGCGAGTGGTTCCTCACCGCCTACGCCGGGGCGGTCGCCGACCGCACGCTGCCCGACGTCTCGCCCCTCTTCGGCGACCTGCGCGGGCTGCCGCCGGTCCTGCTCGTCGTCGGCGAGGACGACGTGCTGCTGGAGGACGACCTGGTCATGGCCGCCCGGCTCGCCGCCGCGGGCGTCGACGTCGACGTCCGCGTCTACCCGGGGCAGCCGCACGGCTTCACCGGCCACCCGACGGCGCTGGCCCGCGCGGCCCGGGAGGAGCGCGGCGCCTGGCTCTCCGCCCGCCTCCCCGTCGGCTCCGGCGGCTAGTCCGCGCGGGCGGTGCGCACCAGCGCGGCCAGGCCCTGCTCGATCGACTCCGCCTCGCGCAGCACCGCGCCCCAGTCCGGTCGCTCGCCGCGGGCCGCGGACTCCAGCGGCGGCAGCCGGCGGGCCAGCTCCTCGAAGGTGCGGCGGAACCGGCGGGCGCGCTCCTCGGGCAACCCGCCGAGGAAGCGCCGCGCGTCGACGACGGCGCGCTGCACCTCACCGAGCAGCGACCCCGGGTCGGCGGCGACGGCGTCGAGGCGGGACAGCCGGGCGGTCGCGGCGCGCACCTCGTCGTCGACCCGGCCGGCCGCGGCGCGGACCCGGGCGAGCAGTGCCTCCGCCGCCGGCACGTCCAGGAGCGGCTCGCGCAGCGCCGCGGTCAGCGCCTCCAGCGCCGCGTCGGCCTCGGCCAGCGCCCCGGCCGCCCGCTGCGGGGCCCGCTCGACGTCGGACCACGCCGAGAGCGGGTAGCGCCGGCGCAGCTCGCTCATCACCGGCGCCAGCCGCTCGTGGCGGGTGCCCAGCGCCTCCCGGCGGGTGCGCACCGACGCCGCGCCCCGGCGCACCGCCTCGGCCCGGCCCGCCAGCCCGCGCAGCCGCTCGACGGCGGCGTCGGCGGCCCGGCGGGCGCGGGCGGCGGCCGCCGCGGCGTCGGCGGCGCGGCGCTCGGCCAGCGCCGACTCCGCGCCGGCGAGCGCGGCGGCGGACTCCGCGAGGAGCGGTTCGACCCCGCCGTCGGTGAGCGCGCCCCCGGCCGCGCCGGACAGCGCGGCGACGGCCGCCGTCCGGGCCTCCCGCGCCGCCGTCACCTCGGCCGCGGCCGCGGCCCGCGTGCGCGCGGCGGCCGCGAGCACCGCGCCGTACTGCTCGCGGAAGCGCAGCACCTGCGCGTGCACCTCGCGCAGCGCGGTCGCGGCGGCGCCCAGGTCGGCGGCGGCGCGGGCGGGGTCGGACGCGCCGGGCCCGTCGGCGGCGTTGTTGGAAAGCGCCTGCAGATAGTGTCCAATGACCGCGTCGGCGTGGGCCGAGAGATCCCGCCAGTCGCGGGCCAACGAGTCGGGAGCGGGGATGCGGTGCTGAGCCCGTCGTCCGCCCGTCCCCGGTGCCGGGACCGCGCCGGCCTCCTCGGCCGCGGCCACGGCGTCGGGCAGGTCCGCCAGGGCGGCGTCGAGGTCGAGCATGGCGGCGGCCGCCGCCTCGCGCGCGGCCGCGGCCTCCCGCAGGCCGGCGTCGCGGTCGCGGCGCCACCAGCGGGGAGCGGGTGCACCACCGAGCCCGCTCACGTCCGCCTCCTCCCGCGCCCCCGGGGCGGTCGCGCCCCGGCGCGGTCTGCCTACCACGTCGGGACCGGCCGCCCCCGGACGGGCGGCGCCGACCGCCCGGTCGGCTGAGCCCGTCCCGCCCGTCGCCCGCCGGAGGGCGGCGGGAACCGCAACCGGACCCCTCCCGTTGGTAACCGGGGCCCGCGTCCCGGCCGATCCGGCCCGGTGAGCGCCGGCCCGTCGTCGCCGCCTGGTCCACCAGGCGTCGGAAAGGAAACCTGATGCTCCGCTACTTCGGCTTCTCCGTCGGTCTGACGGTGGCCGCGCTCGTCACCGCGGTGGTGTTCGGCGGGCCCGCGGCCCTGCTGGCCGTCGCGGTCCTCGGCGTCCTCGAGGTCTGCCTCTCGTTCGACAACGCCGTGGTCAACGCCAAGGTCCTGCGCCGGATGAGCCCGCTGTGGCGGAAGCTGTTCCTCTACGTCGGCATCTTCATCGCCGTGTTCGGGATGCGCCTGCTGCTGCCGATCGTGCTCGTCTCGATCACCGCCGGCCTGTCGATCCCCGAGGTGTGGGACCTGGCCCTGACCGACCAGGAGGCCTACGGCGAGAACGTCGAGTCCGCGGCCGAGGCCATCTACACCTTCGGCGGCATCTTCCTGCTGATGATCTTCCTGAACTTCCTCTTCGACGAGGACCGGGAGATCCACTGGCTGTCGTGGCTGGAGCGCCCGCTGGCCAAGGCCGGCAAGCTGCCCTACCTGGCGATCGTCATCGCGCTGGCGGTCATCTACCTCGGCTCGCAGATCGCCGACGACGACAAGTACGCCACCGTCCTCGCCGCCGGCCTCGCCGGCCTGTTCACCTACCTGCTCATCGGCGGGCTCAACGAGATGCTCGAGGCCCCCGAGGGCGCCGACGAGGACGACGACGTGAGCGCCACCGGCGAGACCGCGGCCGGCGGCAACGGGAGCGGCAACGCCGCCGGCACCGCCACCAAGGCGGTCGCGGGCGCCGGCTTCGCCGCGTTCCTCTACCTCGAGGTGCTCGACGCGTCGTTCTCCTTCGACGGCGTCATCGGCGCGTTCGCCATCAGCAGCGACATCTTCATCATCGCGCTGGGCCTGGGCATCGGCGCCTTCTGGGTGCGGTCGCTGACCATCTACATGGTCGACAAGGGCACCCTCGACGAGTACCGCTACCTCGAGCACGGCGCCATGTGGGCCATCGGCTTCCTGGCCGTGATCATGATCCTCGAGCTGCGGTTCCACATCAGCGAGTACGTGACCGGCCTGACCGGCCTGCTCTTCATCGTCGCCGCGGTGATCAGCAGCATCGTGGCCAGCCGCCGCGAGGCCACCGGGGTGCCCTCCGGCACCGCCGAGCGGCGCGACGAGGTGACCGCTGGCCGGAGCTGACGCACCGGTCGCCAGCGGCCCCGGGGCACCCGCCCCGGGGCCGCTGGTGCGTCCGGGGACGGCGGGGCGGGAGACCTACCGCCGGTCCGGAGGGGGCGGATACGGTCCGGCCGGTCCCCGCACCCGTCCCGAGAGGCATCCGTGGCTCAGCTCACCGCCCACAAACGCGTCCTGCACGCCGACCTCCACGGCGACCGCATCCGGGCCGCCAGCGGCTCGATGGTCGCCTTCGAGGGCAACGTCGACTTCAAGAGCTCCGGCATGGGCGGGGGCGGCGGCATGCGGGCGGCGCTCAAGCGCGCCGTCGCCGGCGAGAGCATCTCGCTCATGGACTGCTCCGGCTCCGGCCGGGTGTACCTCGCGCTGGACGCGATGGACGTCCTCGTCGTCGACCTGGCCGGTGACACGCTGACCGTGGAGAGCGAGCACATCCTCGCCCACACCGAGCAGCTGCGCCTCGACGTCCAGTTCTCCGGGCTGCGCGGCGTCACCAGCGGGCAGGGCCTGGCGACGACGACGGTCTCCGGCCACGGCCAGGTCGCGCTGGTGTCCGAGGGGCCCGTCATGGCGCTGGAGGTCGCGCCCGGCGCCGACCTCGTCGTCGACCCCGACGCCTACGTCGGCTCCCGCGGCCAGCTGTCGATGAACCTGGTCTCCGGCGTCTCCTGGAAGTCCCTCGTGGGCGAGGGCTCCGGCGAGCCCTTCTCCCTCCGCTTCACCGGGCACGGCCTGGTGCTCGTCCAGTCCGCGGAGCGCTGACCCGTGAGCTTCGAGACCGTCAACAGCAAGGTCGTGCGCGCCCACGTCAGCCCGGCCGCGCCGGTGCTGGCCCGCCGCGGCGCGATGCTCGGCTACTCCGGGCAGGTCACCTTCCGCCCAGTGCACGGGCAGGGCCGCGGCATCGGCGGCATGGTCGGCGCGGCCATGTCGGGGGAGTCCAACGCGATGATGGCCACCGAGGGCACCGGCCAGGTGCTCTACGGCTACAAGGGCCTGTACGTGACCGTCCTCGAGCTCGACGGCGGCGCGCCGCTGGTCTGCGAGGCCGACCGGCTGCTCGCCCACGACGCGAACCTGCAGACCAGCGTGCAGTTCCTCGGCTCCGGCGGCGTCAAGCAGGCGATCAGCGGCGCGATGACCGGGCAGGGCCTGTTCACCACGAACGTGCACGGCCGCGGCGCGGTCGCGGTGCTCTCGCACGGCGGGGCGTTCCCGCTCCAGCTCAACGGTCAGCAGGTCGGCGTCGACCCGCAGGCCTACGTCGGCCACGTCGGCCAGCTGTCGGTGGACCTCGCCGCCAAGGTGGGCTTCCGCGACGTCGTCGGCCGCGGGTCCGGGGAGGCGTTCCAGTTGCGGATCAGCGGCCACGGCACCGTGTACGTCCAGGCCAGCGAGCAGAAGTTCTGAGGCGGCGACGATGACCTACCCACCCGGCAACCCCTACGGCGGCGGCAACCCCTACGGCGGCCAGCCGCAGCCCGGCCACGGCCAGCCCCCGGGCAACCCCTACGGCCAGCCCCAGCCCGGCTACGGGCAGCCCCAGCCGGGGTACGGCCAGCCGCACCCCGGCTACGGCCAGCCGCCGCAGCCGGGGTACGGCCAGCCCCCGCCGCCCGGCTACGGGCAGCCGCCGTACGGCGGCCCGCCGCCGCAGGGCGCGCCCAGCGGCGTGCCGGCCACGCTGAACCCGCAGTCGCTGCCCGACGACGACAACGTCAACCCCTACGTGTTCTGCATCGCGCTCGACGGCGAGTGGTTCATGAGCAAGGGCGCGATGCTGGCGTACTACGGCAACGTCCAGTTCGACGCCGTGAGCGAGTACTCCTCGGTGCAGGCGTGGGTGGCCAACCGCTTCTCCAGCCCGGTCTACATCCAGGACTGGGTGGTCGCCCAGGGCCACGGCAAGGTGCTCATCGGCGACCGCGGCTTCGACCTCAACGCCTACGACCTCGACGACGGCAACCTGACGATCAAGGCGAGCAACCTCTGCGCGTTCTCCAAGCAGCTGGAGCTCAAGCAGTCGATCGTGCCGGGGTTCGTCACCCTCATCGGCACGGGCAAGTTCATCGCCTCGTCCAACGGGCCGGTGATCTTCGTCGAGCCGCCGTTCCGGGCCGACCCCGACGCGCTGCTCGGCTGGGCCGACTGCCCGTCGCCGTCGGTGCACCACGACGCGCAGTGGATGACCCAGAACATCCGCGGGATGATCTCGGGCGCGCTGGGCCGGGCCTCCGGCGAGGAACGGCAGTACGACTTCACCGGCCAGGGCACGATCCTGCTGCAGTCGTCGGAGATCGCCCGCGAGGACCCGGCGGTGCTGCGGCTGGTCGAGTCGCAGACCCAGCTGCTCACCAACAGCCAGGCCGGCTCGCTCGGGCAGCGGCTGATCGCCCGCGCGCAGCAGCAGTGAGCGCGCCCCGGCCGGGTCCCGCGCGGACCCGGCCGGGGTGAGCGCTGCACTACGCTCGGTAGGCCATGCGGCCCGCCGACCTCGCCCTGCTGCGCACGCCGGGTGCGCCCACCGTCTCGCCCGACGGGCGGATGGCAGTGGTGGCCGTGACCCGCCCCGACGTCGACGCCGACGAGTACCGCGGGCAGTTGTGGGCGGTGCCCACCGACGGCTCGGCGCCGGCCCGCCCGCTCACCTCCGGCGCCCGCGACTCCGCGCCGTCGTTCTCCCCGGACGGCCGCTGGATCGCCTACCTCTCCGCCGGGGCCGGCGGCCGGCCGCAGGTGCACCTGCTGCCCACCGCCGGGGGCGCGCCGCGCCGGCTCACCGACGCCCCGCTCGGCGCCGGCGCCCCGGTGTGGTCGCCGGACTCCCGCCGGCTCGCCTGGGTGGCCCGCGTCCCCGAGGAGGGCCGCTACGGCACCCCGGACGCCGAGGGCCGCGTGGTGCCGCCGGAGGCCGAGCCACCGCGGCTGGTCACCCGGCTGCGGTCGCGCTTGGACGACGTCGGGTACACCGCCGACCGGCCCTCCTGCGTGTTCGTGCTCGACCTGCCCGCCGACCCGCTGGCCGACGACGTCCCGCCGCCGCGCCGGCTGACCGACGGGTCCGGGGAGGACGCCGACGTCGCCTGGTCGCCCGACGGCGAGCTGCTGGCCTTCGTCTCCGCCCGTCACCCCGGCGCCGACCGCGACTGCGTGCGCGACGTGTTCGTCGTCCCGGTGACCGGCGGCCGGCCGCGGCGGGTCACGCGCAGCCGCGGCGAGTGCCGGCTGCCGGCGTTCGACGCGGCCGGCACCACCGTCTACGTCACCGCCCGCCCCGACCTCGGCCCCGACGGGCTCGACGTCGCCGCCCGCTCCTTCACCCTGTGCCGGGTCTCCTTCGGCGGCGGGGAGCTCGAGCCGGTCCTCGACCCCGCCGAGGACGGCCGCGGCGACGAGACGCCGGCGACGGTGCTGTCCGGCGGTGCCGCGCTGGTCGGCGTCGAGCGGCGCGGCGGGGTGGAGCTGCTGCGGGTGCCGCTGGACGGCGGCCGGCCTGAGACGCTCGTCGACGGCCCGTTCACCGTGCGCGGGTTCGCCGCGGCCGGCGGGGTCGTCGTCGCCACCGTGGCCCACGACCGCTCGGCCGGCGAGCTGGTGGCCCTCACCCCCGGGCGCCGCCGGCTGCTCACCGGCTTCGGGTCGGCGCTGGGCGCCACCGGCCGGCTGCACCGCGCCACCGAGCGCACCGCCGTCGCCCCCGACGGGACGCCGGTGCACGGCTGGGTCACCGTGCCGGCGGGGGAGGGCCCGCACCCGGTGCTGCTGCTCGTGCACGGCGGGCCGCACACCCAGTGGGGGTGGTCGCTGCTCGACGAGGTGCAGGTGTACGTCTCGGCGGGCTACGCGGTGGTGCAGTGCAACCCGCGCGGCTCGTCGGGCTACGGCGAGGCGCACGGGCGGGCGATCGTCGGGGCGTGGGGCGGGCTGGACGCCGACGACGTGCTGGCCTTCCTCGACGCGGCGCTGGCCGACCCCGCTCTCGACGCCGAGCGGGTGGGCATCGCCGGCGGCTCCTACGGCGGCTACCTCACCGCCCTGCTGCTCACCCGCACCGACCGGTTCGCCGCGGCCGTCGTCGAGCGGGCGCTCACCGACCCGGTCTCCTTCGCCGGCACCAGCGACATCGGCTGGTGGTTCGCCGGCGCCCACCTCGGCGAGCAGCCGGCGAGCCCGCTGGCCGCCGCCGACGCCATCCGCACGCCCACCCTGGTCGTGCACTCCGAGGACGACGAGCGCTGCCCCCTCGAGCAGGGGCGGCGGCTGTTCGTCGCGCTGCAGCGGCGCGGGGTGCCCACCGCGCTGCTGCTGTTCCCCGGCGAGGGGCACGAGCTCACCCGCTCGGGCCGGCCGCGGCACCGGATGGCCCGGTTCGAGCACCTGCTCGCCTGGTGGGACCGCTGGCTCCCCGCGGGCCCGGGCTGAGTCAGCCCAGCCGCACCCGCGCGTCCGCCGGCGCCTCGCCGCCCACGAGCAGCCGCCCACCCACCCGCGTGCACGGGAACAGCGCCACGTGCCCCGTCTCGTCGGGCAGCGGCAGGCCGCCGTCGATCTCGTAGCGGGTGTTGGTGACCTTGCGCCGGGTGCCGTCCCCGGGGCTCTCGGGCGGGGCGTCCCGGCGGACCACCGCGACCACCTCGGTGCAGCCCTCGGGCCAGGTCCAGCGCAGCCGGTCGCCCTCGACCGCCGCCCCGGACACCGGCGGCAGCACCACCCAGGCGGCGCTGGGCCCCGCGACGGCGGCCGTGCCGGTGCGCACGAGCAGCACGTACTCGGTGACCGGCGCCGAGGGCCGCGCGTCGACCGCCAGCCCCGGGCCCACGGCCGGCACCAGGGCGCCGAGGGCGTCGGGGTCGGCGACGGCGGTGCCCGGCGCGGGCGGGGTGGCGCCCGCGGGCAGCCGGCGCACCTCGGCGGCGGGGACGTCGTGGACCAGCCGCAGTCGGCGGCCGTGGGGGAGGGCGGTGAGCGAGCCGGCCGGGGGCGCCTCGACCACCGGGGCCGGCCGGGGCGCAGGAGCGGGGACCCCGCCCGTGGTCGCCTCCGCGGGGGCCGCGCCGGTGGCCGCCTCCGCGGAGGCGACCCCGAACCGTGAGGCGACGACGACGTGGCCGGTGACCGGGCCGTACCCGCCGTCCTCCAGGGACGTGCCGGTCGTCGAGCCGACCACCTGGCGGCCGCCGTCGGGCCGCACGCGGAGGACCCGGTACTCGACCGGGCCGCCTGAGGTCGAGCGCGTCCACCGCACCTCGCGGGCGCCGCCGGGCGCGGGGACGGTGTGCACACCGGTGGGCGGGGCGACGGGGAGCGCGGCGAGCTCGGCCCGGGCGGCCGGGTGGTCGGCGACGGCGTCGAGGGCGGCCAGCAGCGCGTCCTCCCGGTCCCGGCCGGTGCAGGGCGGGGCGAGGACGGCGTCGGCCATCGCCAGCGCCTCCCGCGAGCGCCGGAGCAGCTCGGCGGCGTCCTGCCCGCGCGGCCCGGGGACGTCGGCGGCGGTGGCGACCAGCTGCTCGAGCGCCGTCGCGGCGGCGGCGTGCCGCCGGGCGGCCAGCGCCGGCCCGACCGCGCGCCACGCGGCCTCCGCGCGGGCGGTGGCCTCGGCCGCCTCGTCGCGCACGGCCCGGATCGGCGGGAGCAGCTCGCCGGCCGCGGCCAGCGCGGCGTCGGCGTGCTGGCGCGCGGCGGCGGCCCGACCCTCCCGCAGCGCCGCACGGGCCGCGGACACCTCGGCCTGCCAGTCGGCGCGGCCGGGCACGCGCGCCGGCGGCGGCGCGGGCAGGTCCACCGTGGCGCCCGCCTCGCGCGCCAGCCCGGTGACCACGTCGGTCGCGCGCTGCGGGTCGAGGCCGGCGGCCTGCGCCTCCTGCACGAGCAGGTACGCGTCGGCGGGGGTGAGCCGGTCCTCGACGAGCACGGCCGCAGCGACCCGGGGCCGCAGCGCCGCGCGGACGTCGTCGGCCAGGGCGTCGAGGTAGACGGCGGGGTCGCCGTCGACGAGCAGCGTGCCGGCGGCGGCGAGCAGGTCGTCGACGAGCGCCCGCCGCCGGTCGGGGCGGCGCTGCCGGTTGACCACGAGCAGGGCGTCGCGGCGCCGGCGGACGGTCTCGCGATCGGCGGTCGGGGGCAGCTCGAGCAGGGCGTGCAGGCTGGGCACCCGGGCACCCTCGATCCGGCCGAGCTCCTCCAGGCCGTCGCGGACCTGCCGCAGCACCACCGCGGCGCCTGCCGCGGCCTCCGGTGCCGGCGGGACCTCGGCGCCGAGCAGCCGGTGCCCGCGCAGCCGGGCCTCGAAGGCGGCGTCGTCGAGCCCGGCCGCGGCCGCCATCGCGCGCAGGCCGGCGACCTTGTCGGCGGGCACCCCGCCGAAGCGCTCGACGAGTCGCTGCAGCGCGGCGTCCAGCTCGGTGTACCGGGCGGCGTCGCGGCGGGCCCGCTCGGCGCGGGTCTGCCCGGCCAGCCACTGCCGCCCGCCGGCGGTGCGCAGCTGCGCGGCGAGGGCGTCGTGCGAGCCGAGCAGTGCGGTGACCAGGCCCCGGTACTTGGGGTGGTCGCGCTGCTTCTGCCAGAACGCCCAGACGGCGTCGACCTGCCGGGCGACCTCGTCGTCGGTCAGCTGCCCGGCGGCGTCGAGGGGGAGGTCGTAGACCTCGAACGGGTCGGTGGTGTCCGCACCGCCGCGGGCCTCGATCGCGGCGAGGACCCGCTTGCGGTAGCCGTTGCCGTCGAAAGGAGGCAGCACGCGTCAGTCCTGCCGGTGGCGGACCCGGCCGACCTGCGCCCGCTCCCGGGCGACGTCGGCCTGGCTGAGCGCGGCGCCGGTCTCCACGCGCACGGTGAGCGGCCGGTCGGTGAGGCCCTCGTGCAGGGCGGTGAGCTCGAGGATCCCGTCGAAGCCCATCCGCAGCACCACCTGGATCTCCGTGCCGGCGGGGTACCCGGGCGGGATGTCCTCGATGGAGGCCTCGGCGAGCAGCTTGGCGTCCTCCGGCCGCGGCGACTCCGCGCCGCCGCCCTGCTCGACCACCCGGATGGTGACCACCCGCTGGTCGTCGTGGACGGTGCCGAACGAGCGGCGGACGGCGATGGGCAGCCGGTCGTTGCGGTGCACCAGGAAGACGGTGGCCGGCTCGCCGAAGCGGTCGAGCGCGAGGACGCCGAAGCCGCGCGAGACGGTGTTGAGCACCTGGATCTCCACGGTGCGCCGCACCTGGGCCGCGGTGAGCCCGACGGCGTTCCCGAGGCGGGCGCAGGCGGCGTCGACGTCGGCGTCGGCCGCGTACTCCAGCGGCGTGCCCGGGCCGAGCGCGCCGCGGGTGACCAGGTCGGCGGTGAGCAGCCGCTCGAGCTGCTTCTTGCGGCCGTAGACGGCGGCGCCCTTGGCGACGGCGAGGTCGGGGTCGTGCACCTCGGCCGGCACGCCGAGCTCGGCGGTGAGCCGCGCGGTGACGGCGGGCATGCGGGTGGAACCGCCGACGAGCAGCACCCGGTCGATGCGGTCGACACCCCGCGCGCGGGCGGCGGCCACGGCGGCGCGGGTGAGCTCCACCGTGCGGTCGAGCAGGCCGGCGGTGAGCCGCTCGAACTCGGCGCGGGTGACCGGCACGTCGGCGCGCCGCCCGTCGTGCTCGACCGGGACGACGACGCTCTCGCGGGAGCTGAGCTCGCGCTTGGCCCGCTCGGCGGCCAGGACCAGGGCCTGCCCGCCGGCGCTGTCGTCGAGCGGGTCCTCGGCGTCGGGGTGGGCGGCGAGGAAGGCGCGGGAGAGGTGGACGGCGAGCTTCTCGTCCCAGTCGGCGCCGCCGAGCTCGTGGTCGCCGTCGGTGGCCACGACGGCCAGCCGCCGGTCGGCCAGCTCGACCACCGCGACGTCGACCGTGCCGCCGCCGAGGTCGTAGACGAGCGCGACCTCCTCGAGGGAGTCGGCCGGGCCCGCGCCGTCGAGGCGGGCGAAGCCGTAGGCCAGCGCGGCCGCCGTCGGCTCGTTGATGACGTCGAGGACGGTGAGCCCGGCGTACTCGCCGGCCAGCCGGGTGGCGCGCCGCTCCTCGTCGCCGAAGTAGGCCGGGACGGTGATGACGACGTCCTGCACCGGGCCCGCCGTGGAGAAGGCGGTCTCGCTGACCAGGGCCTTGAGCACCAGGCTGCTGACCGCCGGCGCCGACCAGGAGCGGCCGTGGCTGACGAAGCGCCAGGAGCTGTCGCCCATCCGCCGCTTGACCAGCGTGCAGACGTCGTCGGGCTGGGCGCGGGCCAGGACGCGGGCCCGCTCGCCGGTGACGTAGTCGTCGGGGCCGACGAACAGGACGACGCTGGGCAGGGTGCGCTCGCCGTCGAGGAGGGGGACGACCTCGGCGGCGCCGTCCTCGCCCACCTGGGCGAGGCAGCTGTAGGTGGTGCCGAGGTCGATGCCGTGGACGGTGGGCGAGGGCAGACGGGCACCGCGGGGCACGGTCCGCAGGATAGTGGCGCCCCCTAGGGTCGCAGGGGACGTGTCCGCCGCTCAGAGCGCGGGTCCGCCCGGTCGGGCGACCTGCGGGGAGGCCTCCCTTGGTCGACTACACGAAGCGCCCGAAGGCGCAGCCGCCGCAGCCGGAGACCCCTCCGGCGCCGCCGCAGCCGCCGCCGCACCAGCCCCCGCCGCAGGGCCAGCCGCCGTACGGGGGTCAGCCGCAGGGCCAGCCGCCGTACCAGGGGCAGCCCCCGTACCCGCCGCAGGGCCAGCCCCCGTACGGCCAACCGCCGCAGCCCGGCTACGGGCCGCCGCCCGGTGGCTACCCGCCGCCGCAGGGCCACCCGCAGGGGGGCTACCCGCCGCCGCAGCCCGGCTACGGGCCGCCGCAGGGGTACCCGCCGCCGCAGGACCCGTACGGGCAGCAGCAGGGCTACCCGCCCCCGCAGCAGGGCCAGCAGCCCCCGGCCCAGCCGGGCGGGGTGAACATGAACAAGGTGTCGCTGACGAAGTCGGCGCCGTCGGTCTCGCTCACCAAGACGGCCGGCACCACGGGCATCCTGCGCGTCAACCTCAACTGGAACTCCAGGCCCGGGGGCGGCGGCGGGGGCGGCGGCTTCCTCAAGCGGCTCGCCTCGGCGGCCGGCGGCGGGGCGATCGACCTCGACCTCGGCTGCCTCTACGAGTACGCCGACGGCTCGAAGGGCGTCATCCAGGCCCTCGGCAACGCCTTCCGCGGGCAGCACACGATGGGCAACGGCGAGTCGATCGTCTGGCTCGACGGCGACGACCGCTCCGGCTCCAACAGCGGCGGCGAGAACCTGCTGGTCAACCTGCAGCACACGCAGCTGATCCGCCGGATCCTCGTGTTCGCGCTCATCTACGAGGGCGTGCCGAACTGGGGTCAGGCCGACGCCGTCGTCACGATGTTCCCGGCCAACGGGCCGCAGATCGAGGTGCGCCTCGACGAGCACGACCCGCGCGCCCGCATCTGCGCGATCGCGATGCTGGAGAACCGGGGCGGGGAGCTCGTCGTCAACCGCGAGGTGCGCTACGTGCACGGCGGCCAGGACGTGCTCGACCGCACCTACGGCTGGGGCATGGACTGGACGCCCGGCCGCAAGTGAGCCGCTGAGGCCCCGCTCCTGGGGCCGTTCCCGTCCTCCGGGGGTCCTGCGGGACCCCCGGAGGACGAGGAACATCCCGGGGGCGACCGGTTCACCAGCCGCGGGCGCGCCACTCCGGCAGCGAGGGGCGCTCGGCGCCCAGCGTCGTGTCGCTGCCGTGGCCGGGGTAGACCCACGTGTCGTCGGGCAGGACGGCGAACAGCCGCTGCTCGACGTCGTCGATCAGGCTGGCGAACCGCTCCGGGTCCTGCTGGGTGTTGCCGACGCCGCCCGGGAACAGGCTGTCGCCGGTGAACACGTGCGTGCCCGCGTCCCCGCCGCGCCAGACGAGCGCGATGCTGCCCGGCGTGTGCCCGCGCAGGTGCACCACCTCGAGCACCTGCTCGCCGACCGCCACGGTGTCGCCGTGCGCGACCGTCCGGTCGACGGCCACCGGCAGGTCGCCGGCGTCGGCGGCGTGCGCCACCGTCGTCGCCCTGGTGGCGGCGACGACGTCGGGCAGCGCGCGGTGGTGGTCCCAGTGCCCGTGGGTGGTGACGACGGTGCGCAGGTCGGCGTCGCCGATCAGCGCGCGCAGCGTCTCCGGCTCGGCGGCGGCGTCGACGAGCAGCGCCTGCCCCGTGGCGGTGTCCTGCAGCAGGTAGGCGTTGTTGGCCATCTCGCTGACCGCGACCTTGCTGATGGTCAGGCCGGGCAGCTCCCGCACGTCGGCCGGGCCGCCCACCTCGACGTCGCCGGTGTAGCTCATCGGGCCTCCGTTCGAGAAGTGTCGGCGACCGCGGATACGGTCGCCCCATGGACGCTAGCGGAGCTCCGGGCGGCGCCCGGCTCGTCGGCCTGCCCGCCTCCGTTCTCGCCGCGGGCGTGCGCTCCGGGCAGCTGTCCGCCGTCGACGTGGTGCGCGCCCACCTCGTCCACCTCGCCGACGCCGAGCCCCGGATCGGCGCGTTCCGCGTGGTCCGCGCGGAGGCGGCGCTCGCCGAGGCGGTCGCGGTCGACGCCCACCCGCGCCGGGGCACGCTGCCCCTGGCCGGCGTCCCGGTCGCGGTGAAGGACAACGTCGCGGTGGCCGGCGAGGTGGCCACCGACGGCTGCGCCGCCACCTCCGCCGGCCCGGCCGCCGCCGACCACGAGGTCGTCGCCCGGCTGCGCGCCGCGGGCGCCGTCGTCGTCGGGATCACCCGCGTCCCCGAGCTGTGCCTCTACGCCGCCACCGACGGCCCGGGCACGGTCACCCGCAACCCGTGGGACACCGCCCGCTCGCCGGCCGGCAGCTCCGGGGGCGCCGCCGCCGCGGTCGCCGCGGGCGTCGTCCCGCTGGCGCACGGCAACGACGGCATGGGCTCGCTGCGGCTGCCCGCCGCGGCGTGCGGCCTGGTGACGCTCAAGCCCGGCCGTGGCGTGCTGCCCGGCGGGATCGGCGCCGACGACTGGTCGGGCATGGCCGTCAACGGGGTCCTCGCCACCACGGTCGACGACGTCGCGCTGGGCACGGCCGTCCTGGCGGGGGAGACCTCGGCGCTCGACTGGACGGGGCCGTCCGACCCGGGCCGGCCGCTGCGGATCGCCGTCGCGCGGCGCTCCCCGGTGCCCGGCGCACGCCCCGACGGGCCCGCGCGGGCGGCGGTCGAGCGGACGGCCCGGCTGCTGCGCGGCGCCGGCCACGTCGTCGTCGAGCGGGACCCGGTGATCCCGCCCGGGGCCGCACTGGGCGGCATCGCCCGCTGGCTGGCCGGCGCAGAGGACGACGCCGCCTTCCTGGGCCTCGACCGCGCGGCCCTGCAGCCGCGCAGCCGCACGCACGCCCGGCTGGGCCGGCTGGTGCGGCGGGCCGGGCTGGTGCGGCCGCGGACGGCCGAGCGGTTCCGCGAGCGGACGGCGGCGTTCTTCGCCGACGACGACCTCGACGTGCTGCTCACGCCGATCACCAACGGCCCGCCGCTGCCCGCCCGGCCCTGGCACGAGCGCGGGTTCCTGGCCAACGTCACGGCCAACTCCCGCTGGGCGCCGTGGGCCGCGCCGTGGAACCTGGCCGGTGTCCCGGCGGTCGTGCTGCCTGCGGGGACGCGCCCCGAGGGGCACCCGCTGGCGGTCCAGCTCGTGGGCCCCCCGGGCAGCGAGACGCGACTACTCTGGCTGGCCGGGGAGCTGGAACGCCGGCAGCCCTGGCGCCGTCACGCGCCGGTCTTCGACCCCGCCGGAGCACCGTCCCCGGCTCCCGTCTGAGCTGCTGTTCCCGGCGGCAACGTCGCCACCGTCACGGATTGCGCACGGGCGGACACGGCGTTGCCCGTATCGACATCTCGACACCACCCCGCAGGGCCCGGCGAGACCGGCCGGCCCGGCTGACCGACAGGGATCACATTGGACCGTCTCGTCGTCCGCGGCGCCCGTGAGCACAACCTCAAGGACGTCCACCTCGACCTGCCCCGCGACGCCCTGATCGTCTTCACCGGGCTGTCGGGGTCGGGCAAGTCGAGCCTCGCCTTCGACACCATCTTCGCCGAGGGCCAGCGGCGCTACGTCGAGTCGCTGTCGGCCTACGCCCGCCAGTTCCTCGGCCAGATGGACAAGCCCGACGTCGACTTCATCGAGGGCCTCTCGCCCGCGGTGTCGATCGACCAGAAGTCGACCAACCGCAACCCGCGGTCGACCGTCGGCACGATCACCGAGGTCTACGACTACCTCCGGCTGCTCTACGCCCGCGCCGGCCAGCCGCACTGCCCCAACTGCGGCAAGCCGATCGCCCGGCAGACGCCGCAGCAGATCGTCGACCAGGTGCTCGCCATGGAGGAGGGCACCCGCTTCCAGGTGCTCGCGCCGGTCGTGCGCGCGCGCAAGGGCGAGTACGTCGACCTCTTCAGCTCCCTGCAGACCCAGGGCTTCTCCCGCGTCCGGGTCGACGGCACCGTGCACCCGCTGACCGAGCCGCCGAAGCTCAAGAAGCAGGAGAAGCACACGATCGAGGTGATCGTCGACCGGCTGACCGTCAAGGAGAGCGCCAAGCGCCGGCTCACCGACTCGGTGGAGACCGCGCTGGGCCTGGCCGGCGGCCTCGTCGTCCTCGACTTCGTCGACCTCCCCGAGGGCGACCCGGAGCGCGAGCGCACCTTCTCCGAGCACCTCGCCTGCGTCGACGACGGCCTGTCCTTCGAGGCGCTCGAGCCGCGCAGCTTCTCGTTCAACTCGCCGTTCGGCGCCTGCCCCGAGTGCACCGGCATCGGCACCCGCAAGGAGGTCGACCCCGACCTCGTCGTGCCCGACCCGGAGAAGAGCCTGGCGCAGGGCGCCGTCGCCCCGTGGGCCGGCTCGATGAGCAACGAGTACTTCCAGCGGCTGCTGTCGGGCCTGGCCGACCAGATGGGCTTCTCCATGGACACCCCGTGGGAGAAGCTGCCCGCCAAGGTGCACAAGGCCGTCCTGCACGGCGCGCCCGACCAGGTGCACGTGCGCTACAAGAACCGCTACGGCCGCGAGCGCAGCTACTACGCGGCGTTCGAGGGCGTGCTGCCCTTCCTCGAGCGGCGGCACGAGGACACCGACAGCGACTACATGCGGGACAAGTACGAGGGCTACATGCGCGACGTGCCCTGTCCCGTCTGCCACGGCACCCGGCTCAAGCCGGAGATCCTCGCCGTCAAGCTCAGCGGGCGCTCGATCGCCGAGGTCACCGGCCTGTCGATCGGCGAGGCCGCCGACTGGCTGGGCGCCCTCGAGCTGGGCGAGCGCGAGCGGGCCATCGCCGACCGCGTGCTCAAGGAGATCCAGGCGCGGCTGTCCTTCCTGGTCGACGTCGGCCTGGACTACCTGTCCCTCGACCGGCCGGCGGCGACGCTCGCCGGTGGCGAGGCGCAGCGGATCCGGCTGGCCACGCAGATCGGCTCGGGCCTGGTGGGCGTGCTCTACGTCCTCGACGAGCCGTCGATCGGGCTGCACCAGCGCGACAACACGCGGCTGATCGAGACGCTCGTGCGGCTGCGCGACATGGGCAACACGCTGATCGTCGTCGAGCACGACGAGGACACGATCAAGACCGCCGACTGGGTGGTCGACATCGGCCCCGGTGCCGGTGAGCACGGCGGCGAGGTGATCGTCAGCGGCACGGTCGACGAGCTGCTGGCCAGCGAGCGGTCGCTGACCGGGCAGTACCTGTCGGGCCGGATGGAGATCACCGTCCCGAAGGTGCGCCGGCAGCCGCAGCCCGGCCGCGAGCTGGTCGTCAAGGGCGCCCGCGAGCACAACCTCAAGGGCGTCGACGTGACGTTCCCGCTGGGCATGCTCGTCGCCGTCACCGGGGTGTCCGGCTCGGGCAAGTCCAGCCTGGTCAACGACATCCTCTACACGGTGCTGGCCAACGAGCTGAACCGGGCGCGGATGGTGCCGGGCCGGCACCGGACGGTCACCGGGCTCGAGCACCTCGACAAGGTCGTGCACGTCGACCAGTCGCCGATCGGCCGCACCCCGCGGTCGAACCCGGCCACCTACACCGGCGTGTGGGACCAGATCCGCAAGCTGTTCGCGCAGACATCGGAGGCGAAGATCCGCGGCTACCAGCCGGGCCGCTTCTCCTTCAACGTCAAGGGCGGGCGCTGCGAGGCGTGCTCCGGCGACGGCACGCTGAAGATCGAGATGAACTTCCTGCCGGACGTGTACGTCCCGTGCGAGGTGTGCAAGGGCGCCCGGTTCAACCGGGAGACGCTCGAGGTGCACTACAAGGGCAGGACGGTCGCCGAGGTGCTCGACATGCCGATCGAGGAGGCCGCCGACTTCTTCGCGGCGATCCCGTCGATCGCGCGGTACCTGCGCACGCTGACCGACGTCGGCCTGGGCTACGTGCGGCTCGGCCAGCCGGCCACCACGCTGTCCGGCGGCGAGGCGCAGCGCGTGAAGCTCGCCAGCGAGCTGCAGAAGCGGTCCAACGGCCGCAGCGTGTACGTGCTCGACGAGCCGACCACCGGTCTGCACTTCGAGGACATCCGCAAGCTGCTGATGGTGCTGCAGGGCCTGGTCGACAAGGGCAACTCGGTGATCGTCATCGAGCACAACCTCGACGTCATCAAGAGCGCCGACTGGCTGATCGACATGGGTCCCGAGGGCGGGTTCCGCGGCGGCACGGTGGTGGCCGAGGGGCCGCCGGAGTTCGTGGCGTCGATCCCCGAGTCGCACACCGGCCGCTACCTGGTGCCGATGCTCGACGCGGCGGCGATCGAGGCCGCGGCGGCCGGGCCGAAGAAGCGGGCCACGCGCAAGCGCGCCAGCTGACCGGAGCCCCGGGGATGCGCATCGGCGAGGTGCGGGTCGACGCCGTCGCGGACGGGACGTTCGTCGCCCGCCCGAGCTACTTCGGTGCCGACGTGCCGGCCGGTGCGCACCCCGAGGTCTTCGACCGCGACGGCGCCGCGTGGCTGCCGATCGGCTGCTTCGTGGTGCGCACCGGGAGCCGGGTGGTCCTGGTCGACGCCGGGCTCGGGCCGGAGGTGCAGCAGCTGCCCGACCGGATGCTGCTCGCCGGCGGGCAACTCCTCACCGGCCTGCGGGCGCTCGGCGTGCGGCCCGGCGACGTCACCGACGTGGTGTGCACGCACCTGCACGCCGACCACGTCGGCTGGCTGTTCGGGCTCGACGCCGAGCCGGTCTTCGGCGGCGCGACGATCTGGTCCGGCGCCGGCGACCGGGCGCACTTCGTCGACGGCCCGGGGGAGATGGCCGGGCACGTCCGCGACGGTTTCCGGCGGTGGGCCGGGACGCCGCGGCTCCGTGAGCTGTCCGAGGACGCCGCCGTCGCACCGGGTGTCTCGGCCCTGCTGACGCCGGGGCACACGCCGGGCCACCTGTCCGTCGCGGTGACCGCCGGCGACGACCGGCTGCTGCTCCTCGGCGACGCCATCACCTGCCCCGTGCAGCTCGCCGAGCCGGGGTGGCGCTCGATGGGGGACGTCGACCCCGGCGTCGCGGCGCGTACCCGGCAGCGGCTGTGGCAGGCGTTGGCCGGCCCGCGGACCGCGGGCGTGGGCGCGCACTTCCCGCTGCTCGCGGAGGGCCGGGTCGACGCCGAGCGGCGGTGGACGCCGGCCGGCTGACGCCCCGCCCGGTCAGCTCCTCCGGCGGCTGATGACGACGCCGCCCGCCACCGCACCGGCGACGGCGACCGCTCCGACGCCGGGCAGCAGCCAGCCGGGGGTGCCGCCGTCCTCGGCTGCCTCGTCGGCCGCTCGGTCGGCCGCCTCCGTCCGCTCCGCGGGAGGCGTGGCCGCGCTCGGCTCGGCGCTCCCGGGAGTCGGCGTGGTGCCGGTCGGGGCCGGCGCCGGGGTGGGCGAGGGCGTCACCGCCACCGGTGGCGCGTGCTCGAAGGCGAAGGTGCCGTCGAGGGCGTGGCCGTCGTCGGACACGGCCGACCAGGTGACGGTGTGCCGCCCGGCCGCGGTGAGCGTGACCGGTGCGGTGAGGACGGCGCCGTCGTGGGCGACCGGTCCGGTGCCGACCGGGGAGCCGTCGGGCCCGGTGACGGTCACGTCGCCGCCGAGGACGCTCGCGTTGAACGTCAGGGTGACCGCCTGCGGCGTGGTGCTGACGGTGCTGTCGGCGGCGGAGTCGGTGGTCCGTAGACCCGTGTGCGCGGAGGCGGTGCCGGGCGCGAGCAGCAGCAGCCCGAGCCCGAGCAGCAGGACGGCGGCCAGCCGCGGGAGCACGGGAGCGGGACGGGCGGCGAGCGGTGGCACGGGATCTCCAGGTCTGCAGGCGTCACGTCCTTGGTCGTCCGCGGCGCCCCCGGGGTTCCCGTGCTGCCTCAGAAGGGCGGCGGATCCGTGCTCGCGGTGAGTCCGCTGGGGGTGGTGACGGTGAGGGTGCCGTCGGGCTGCAACGTGTGGGTCCAGCCGGGGGCCTGGTGCTTGCCGCGGTGGTGGCCGGTGCAGAAGCCGGTGAGGTTGGCGGCGGAGGTGGCGCCGAGCGGCCAGGGGGTGCCGTGGTCGAGTTCGCCCTTTCTCGGCACGGGGCGGCGGCAGCTGGGAAGGCGGCAGCGGCGGTCGCGGGCGCGGACGTGCCGGTCGAGAGCGGCGCCGGGCCGGTAGCCGTCGGTCTCCCCGGGTGCGGCGAGGCCGGTGCCGGCGCGGGCGGTGCGGCGCAGCTCCGGCAGGTCGGTGAGGCTGAGCAGGGCGCCGGTGAGAGCGTCGGTGACCGCGATCCGCGGCCGGTCGGCGAGCCCGCCGCCCGTGGTGCGATCGAGGAGGTCCGCCAGGTCCAGGCGGGTGTCGTCGGTGGCCGCTGCCAGTGCGTCCAGGGCGTCGGCCGCCGCGGTCACGCGGCCGGCCGGACCGTCCGCCCAGGCGCCCTCATCGCTCGCGTCGGCGCGCTCGGCGGTGGCCACCAGGCGGCGGGCGTGGCCGACCGCCTGCTCGGCGGTGAGCAGGGCGGTGCCGGCGGCGGTCACCGCGTCGTCAGCGCGCGCCCACCACCCGTCGGGCACGGGTTGGGGTGCCGGCGGGGTGCCGGGCCGGGGACCGGCCGGGTCGCCGAGGTCGAGGTCGAGGTCGCCGCACGGTGGTGACCAGCCGGGCGGTGGCCAGGGGTCGTCGTCGAAGGCCGGGTCGAGGCCGGCGTAGAGCTCACCGGTGGCGACGCGGCGCTCGATCTGCGCCCACCAGGCGGCATCGGCCTCCATCTCGGTGACGTGCTGGGCGATGGCGGCGTCGCTCAGGCCGCGCAGCGGGTCCTCGCCCTTGACGAGGCTGACGCCGGCGGTGCCAGGGATCGCGGTGCCGGAAGTGCCGGTGCCGGCGGTCGTCGGCTCCTGGGGTGCGGTGTCGTCAGCGGGAGTGACGGCGTCCCGTTTGGTGTCCGCGCCGGTTGTCCCGGCGCCGGCAGGCGCGGTGTCGGAGGGGGCGGCGTCCTCGGCGGCGGTGCTGGCGGTCGCGGTGCCGGCGGTTGCGGCCTCGCCGGTCGCGGTGCCGTCGGTCGCGGCCTCATCGGTTGCGGTGCCCCCGGCGGATGCCGTGCTGTCCTCGGCGGCGGTCTCCTCGGTGACCGTGACGCGGACGCCGGTGAGGGCGGCGAGCAGGGCGCGCACCACTTCGGCGGGGACGACCTGGCCGTCGATCTCGCACGGCTGGTCCCCACCGAGCAGCGCCCCGACCGGCGCCACGACGGTGAGCACCACCTGGACCGGGGACAGCCCGTTCTGCCCGGGCCGCAGCACCAGGTCGAGCAGCGCGTCGGCCATCTTCTGCCCGCGGGTGCGCCCGTCGTCGGGCAGCGCGTCGGCGTACGCGCCGAGCGCGGCCATCAGCGCGGCGGCCTCCGGGGTGGTCAGCAGCGCGGTGACCACGGCCATCCCGTCGCAGCTGTCGGGGCGGCAGGACAGCCCGCGCCGCGTGACCGCCCGCGCCAGGTCGTCGGCCGCGGAGCGGGCCTTCCGCTCGAGCACCTCGCGGCGGGCCTTGTCCCGCAGCTGCGCCGGCGTGCACACCGTCCCCCGCCGAGACGCCCAGGCCAGCAGGTCCCGCTCCAGCGCGGCCCGCACGGTGTCGTCGGCGACCGGGGCGACGTGGTCGACCAGCGCGCTCACGTGACCGGCGTGCACCGCCCCGGTCTCCAGCGCGGCGAGGGTGGCCGGCAGCCGGTGCACCAGGGTCAGCGACCGCACCAGCAGCGCCTCGGCCGCGGTCGCGGTCAGCGACAGCGCCACGCACAGCTCCTGGGCGGCCCACTCGCTCACCGACCGCAGCAGCTCCGGCCGCACCGCCCACCGCTCGGCCGCCATCGCACCCCGCGTGCCCTGCGGCCGATCGGCCGACGCCGGACGCGACAGCGCGAACGCCGCCACCGCCCGGTAGCGCAGCGCCGACTGCCGCGACACCTCACGATCGGCGGCCTGCACCAGCCCCAGCGGACCCCGCGCCCACCCGACCGGCGGCGCGGGCGCCGCGGCGGTCAGCACGTCGTCCACACCCCGCAACCTACGGGCCACCACCGACAGGAACCGCAGGTCAGAAGCGGTGGACCGTCACCCGATCAGGTGACGCGGCGGGAGGTCACCCACCCGGGTGGACCGTCACGGTCGCGTCACCGGAGCCGCGGAACGGACGGATCCGGTGCACCCTGAGGACGTGACCCCGGACCGAACAGCCATCGCGGCCGGTACCCGTCTCGTCTGCGGCCGGCCGCGGTCCTGCTGGCCGCGTCGGATGCACCCCGACGCCGCCGCCGACGCCCTGCACGCCGTCGAGGTGCACCGCAGCTCCGAGGAGCTGCTCGGCGAGCCCGAGGTGGCGCTGTGCGGCGTCATCGTCGCCGTCCACGACGAGCCGTGGCCGCCGGACACCGCCGAGCGCTGCCCGGAGTGCGACCGCCTCACGGGGTGAAGCGGTACCCCATCCCCGGCTCCGTGCGCAGGTAGCGCGGCGCCGACGGGTCCGGTTCGAGCTTGCGGCGCAGCTGGTTGAGGTAGACCCGCAGGTAGTGCGTCTCCCGCTCGTACGCCGGCCCCCACACCGACTGCAGCAGCTGCCGCTGGCCCACCAGCCGCCCGGGTGAGCGCACCAGCTCGGCCAGCAGCGCCCACTCCGTCGGCGTGAGCCGCACCGGGACGCCGTCCACCGTGACCTGCTTCGCCGCGAGGTCGACGGTGAAGGCGTCGGTGACGACGACCGGCTCGTCAGGCCCCGCGGACCCGCGCCGCAGCAGCGCCCGCAGCCGGGCCAGCAGCTCGCCCATGTCGAAGGGCTTGGTCACGTAGTCGTCGGCGCCGGCGTCGAGCGCGCGCACCTTGTCGGTGCTGTCCGCCCGCGCCGAGAGCACCAGCACCGGCCCGGCGAACCACGGCCGCAGGCCGGCCAGCACCTCGGTGCCGTCGAGGTCGGGCAGCCCCAGGTCCAGCACGACGACGTCGGGGTGCACCGACGCCGCCTCCCGCAGCGCCGCCGCGCCGTCGGAGGCCAGCACCACCTCGTGGCCGGCCGCGCGCAGGGTGATCCGCAGGGCGCGCGCGAGCTGGGGGTCGTCGTCGACGACGAGCACGCGGCTCACGCGGGGACCGGCGCCGGCAGGGGGACGGCAGCCGCCGGCAGCGACACCACCATCGTCAGCCCGCCGCCGGGGGTGTCCTCGGCGACCAGCGTGCCGCCCATCGCCTCGGTCAGCCCCCGGGCGACGGCGAGGCCGAGGCCCACGCCCTGCCCGCGCGGGGAGTCGCCCAGTCGCTGGAACGGCGCGAACACCCGCTCCCGGTCGGCCGCCGGCACGCCGGGCCCGCGGTCGGCGACGCGCAGCTCCACCCGGTCGCCGAGCGCGTCGGCGCGCAGGGTCACCGGCCCGGTCGGGGCGTGCCGCACCGCGTTCCCGGCCAGGTTGGCCACCACCCGCTCGAGCAGCCCGGGGTCGGCGAGCGCGGGCGGCAGGTCGGCCGGCCACCCGCAGGTCACCCGAGACCGGTCCTCCAGCTCGTCCAGCGCGCGGGCGACGACGGCGGGCAGGTCGGTCGGCGAGAGCGCCGGGCTCACCACGCCGGCCTGCAGGCGGCTCATGTCGAGCAGGTCGTCGACGAGCGCGGTCAGCCGGTCGGCCGACTCGTCCACCGTCTCCACCAGCTCCGCGCGGTCGTCGTCGGTGAGCGCCAGCCCGCTGCGCAGCGCCGACGACGCCGCCTTGATCCCCGCGAGCGGCGTCCGCAGGTCGTGGCTCACCGCGGTGAGCAGCGCCCGGCGCATCCCGTCGCCCGCTGCCAGCCGGTCGGCCTCGGCCGCCTGCGCGGCGAGCCGGCCCTGCTGCAGCGCCACCGCCGCCTGCTCGGCGACGGCGACCAGCAGCCGCCGGTCGGCCGCGGGCAGTACCCGCCCGCACCAGCGCAGCACGAGCCCGTCGGTGACGGCGACCTCGTCGACGGCGGTCCCCTCCGGCCGGCCGCAGGTGCCCACCACCGAGCCCCGCTCGACCATCGTCACCGACGCCAGCCCGAAGCCCTCGCGGATCCGCTCGAGCAGCGAGGGCAGGTCGCCGTCGCCCTCCAGCACCGCCCGCGACAGCGACGCGAGCATCGCCGTCTCCGCGCGGGAGCGCGCCGCCGCCGTCGCCCGCCGCGCGGAGCGGTCCACGACCGTGGCCACCGCGACCGCGACGACGAGGCCGCCGCCGAGGGCGAGCACGTCGTCGGGGCTGGAGACGGTCAGCCGGCCGGTGGGGGAGACGAAGAACCAGTTCTCCGCGAGCCCGCCGAGCACCGCCGCGGCCAGGGCCGGCCACAGCCCGCCGACCAGGGCCACCGCCAGCACCAGCAGCAGGAAGGCGAGCAGCACCAGCGGCAGGGACACCGCGGCCCCGGCGGCCAGGCACAGCGCGGTCAGGGCCGGCACGCCCAGCAGGGCCAGCGCCGCGCCCAGCCACCGGCGGCGCGCGGTGAGCGCCCCGGTCAACGGCGGCAGTCGCCAGCCGCGGGACCCGGCGGCGGCGTGGGGGACGATGTGGACGTCGATGTCGCCGGCGTCGGTGACCACCGACCCGCCGATGCCGCGGCGCAGCGCCCGCGCCCACCGCGAGCGCCGCGAGGTGCCGACGACGAGCTGCGTGGCGTCGGCACCGCGGGCGAACTCCAGCAGCGCCGCCGCCACGTCGTCGCCGACCACCTGGTGCCAGCTGCCGCCGAGGCTCTCGGTGAGCTCCCGCAGCCCGCGCAGCGCCGTCGGGGAGGCGCCGGCGAGCCCGTCGGTGGCGACGACGTGCACGGCGAGCAGCTCCCCGCCCGAGCGGCGCGCCACCCGCGCGGCCCGGCGCACCAGCGTCTCGCTCTCCGGCCCGCCGGTGAGCGCGACGACGACCCGCTCGCGGGCCTCCCACACGGCGTCGATGGCGTGCTCGGCGCGGTAGCGGCGCAGGCCCTCGTCGACCCGGTCAGCCAGCCAGAGCAGCGCGAGCTCCCGCAGCGCCGTCAGGTTGCCGACCCGGAAGTAGTTGCCGAGCGCCGCGTCGACCCGCTCGGCCGGGTAGACGTTGCCGTGCGCCATGCGCCGCCGCAGCGCCTCCGGGGACATGTCGACCAGCTCCACCTGGTCGGCCCGGCGCACCACCTCGTCGGGCACCGTCTCCTGCTGCACGACGCCGGTGATGGACGCGACGACGTCGGTGAGGCTCTCCAGGTGCTGCACGTTCACCGTGCTCAGCACGCCGATCCCGGCGGCCAGCAGCTCCTCGACGTCCTGCCAGCGCTTCTCGTGCCGCGAGCCGGGCGCGTTGGTGTGCGCCAGCTCGTCGACGACGACCACCCCCGGACGGCGGGCGAGCACCGCGTCGACGTCGAGCTCCTCGAGCACGACGCCGCGGTGTGCCACCTGCCGCCGGGGCAGCACCTCCAGCCCCTCGAGCTGCTCGGCGGTGCGCGGCCGGCCGTGCGTCTCGACCAGCCCGACGACGACGTCGGCACCGCGCGCGGCCCGGCGGTGCGCCTCGCCGAGCACGGCGAAGGTCTTGCCCACGCCGGGCGCCGCGCCGAGGTAGACCCGCAACGTCCCGCGACCCACGCCGCCCATGATCACCCTCCTCGGGCGCCGGGTGGCGCCGCGCGGCGTCAGGAACGCGTCAAGACCCTGGGATGCTGCCCCGCGTGACCCGGGCGAGCGAGGACTCCAACCGGCGGATGCTGCGGGCGCGCGACGAGATGGACCGCTGCTACGCCGAACCGCTCGACGTCCCCACCCTGGCGCGGATCGCGCACGTGACCGAGGCGCACTTCATCCGCACGTTCAAGGCCACCTTCGGCGAGACGCCCAACCGCTACCTGCAGCGGCGCCGCGTCGAGCGGGCGATGTTCCTGCTGCGCACCACCGACCGCAGCGTCACCGACGTCTGCATGGCCGTCGGCTTCGCCAGCCTCGGCACGTTCAGCCGGGTGTTCGCGGAGGTCGTGGGGGAGCCGCCGAGCGTGTACCGGCGGCGCGGCCCGCTGGCGCCGGTGCCGAGCTGCTTCGGCATGCGCTGGCTGCGCCCGAGCGGGAAGCCGAGCGAGAGGACAGCAGTTCCGGAGAAGCCCGGCGACGACGCCCGCCCCTAGCGTCTCGCGCATGCTGAACACCATCTCGATCACCTCCCTCTACGTCCTCGACCAGGACCAGGCGCTGGACTTCTACGTCGGCAAGCTCGGCTTCCAGGTGCAGACCGACCAGCGGTTCGGGCCGATGCGCTTCCTCACCGTCGCGCTGCCCAGCGACCCCGGCCACGCCGTGCTGCTCGAGCTGCCCGCCCCGCCGTCGGTCAGCCCGGAGATCGCCGAGACCGTGCGCGACCTGGTCACCAAGGGCGCCGGCGGCGGGCACCTGTTCTTCACCACCGACGACGCGCACAAGACCCACGCCACGCTCAAGGAGCGGGGCGTCGACCTGCCCGAGGAGCCGGTGGTGCAGCCGTACGGCATCGACTTCGGCCTGCGCGACCCGTTCGGCAACTCCGTGCGCATCGCGCAGATGACGCCGCCGCCCGGCGCCTGAGGCCCGCCGGCCGGGCCCGTCAGGAACCCGTCAAGGTCCGCGGGCCCGGCCGTCAAGGAGCCGTCAAGGAACGGCGGTCCCCCTCCGGCGCGCTCCTAGCGTCGCCGCCCGGTGCGGACGACGACGGGTCGTCCGCTCGGACCGGATCGAGGGATCGACGTCGTGGGCGACGTGCTCTACATCGCGCTGACACTGGCCGTCTTCGGCCTGCTGGCGCTGACGCTGCGCGGACTGGAGCGCAGGTGACCGGGGCCGGGGTGGAGGTCTGGATCGGCCTGGCCGTGGCGGCCGGGCTGGTCCTCTACCTGCTCGCCGCCCTGCTCTTCCCGGAGCGGTTCTGATGAGCGCTCCGCTCCTCGGGGACACGGCGGCCGGCTGGCTGCAGGTGGCGCTGCTGGTCGCGGCCCTGGCGGTGACGTACCGGCCCCTGGGCGACTGGATGGCCCGGGCGTTCACCAGCGAGACGCACGGGCGGGCCGAGCGGCTGGTGTACCGGGCGGTGGGGGTGGACCCCGCCGGCGAGCAGCGCTGGCCCGTGTACGCGCGCAGCGTGCTGACCTTCTCCGCCGTGGGCGTGCTCCTCCTCTACGGCCTGCAGCGGCTGCAGGCGCTGCTCCCGCTGGACAACGGGAGAGCGGCGGTCGAGCCGTCGTCGGCGTGGAACACCGCGGTCAGCTTCGTGACCAACACGAACTGGCAGGGCTACTCCGGCGAGTCGACCATGGGCCATCTGGTCCAGATGGCCGGGCTGGCGGTGCAGAACTTCGTGTCGGCCGCCGTGGGCATCGCCGTCGCGGTCGCCCTGGTCCGCGGCTTCGCCCGCACCCGCACCGACCGGCTCGGCAACGCCTGGGTCGACATCACCCGCGCGATCGGCCGCGTGCTGCTGCCCCTGTCGGTGGTGGGCGCGCTGGTGCTCGTGCTCGGCGGGGTCGTGCAGAACCTGTCGGCGGGCACCGAGGCGACGACGCTCGCCGGCGCGACCCAGTACCTCCCCGGCGGCCCGGTCGCCTCCCAGGAGGTCATCAAGGAGCTCGGCACCAACGGTGGCGGCTTCTACAACGCCAACTCCGCGCACCCCTTCGAGGGCCCGAGCGCCTGGATCTCCCACTTCCAGGTGTTCCTGATCCTGCTGATCCCCTTCGCGCTGCCGCGCACCTTCGGCCGGATGGTCGGCGACCGCAGGCAGGGGCTCGCGATCCTGGGCGTCATGGGCGGGCTCGCCGCCACCTCGGTCGCCCTCACCAGCTGGGCGCAGGCCCGAGCGGGTGGCGCGGCCCTGCAGCTGGCGGGTGCCGCCGCCGAGGGGCAGGAGGTGCGCTTCGGCGGGCCGCTGTCCGCGCTGTTCGGCGCGGCCACCACGCTGACCTCCACCGGCGCGGTCAACTCGATGCACGACTCGTACACGCCGGCCGGCGGCGGGCTGGTGCTGTTCAACATGATGCTGGGCGAGATCGCGCCCGGCGGGGTCGGTTCGGGCCTCTACGGCATGCTCGTGCTCGCCGTCGTCGCGGTGTTCGTCGCCGGGCTCATGGTCGGGCGCACGCCGGAGTACCTCGGCAAGGAGCTCGGCCGCCGCGAGATGACCCTCGCCTCGCTCCACGTCCTCGTCACGCCGGCGGTCGTGCTCGTCGGCACCGCCGTCGCCATGGGCGCCGACGCCGGCCGCGCCGGGATGCTCAACACCGGGCCGCACGGCCTCACCGAGGTCCTCTACGCCTTCACCTCGGCCGGCAACAACAACGGCTCGGCGTTCGCCGGGCTGTCGGCGAACACGCCCTTCTACGACACCGCCCTGGGCCTGGCGATGGCGTTCGGCCGCTTCCTGCCGATCCTCCTCGTCCTCGCGCTGGCCGGCCGGCTCGCCGCCCAGGGCCGCACCCCGGTCACCGCCGGGACGCTGCCGACGCACAAACCGCTGTTCGTCGGCCTGCTCGCCGTCACCGTGCTCGTGGTCGTGGGCCTCACCTACTTCCCCGCCCTGTCCCTGGGGCCCCTCGCAGAAGGACTGTCATGACCGGCGCACTCACGGACACCGCACCGGACCGCGCGCCGGTCTCGCCCCCCGGCCCGCGGCCGCCGCGGCGCTCCCGGATCGCGTGGGGACCCGCCCTGGCCGGGGCGCTGCGCAAGCTGGACCCGCGGGCCCTCGTGCGCCAGCCCGTCGTGTTCGTCGTGTGGGTCGGCTCGGTGTTCTCCACCGTCCTGGCCGTCGCCGACCCCTCGGTGTTCGGCTGGCTGGTCGCCGCGTGGCTGTGGCTCACCGTGCTGTTCGCCAACGGCGCCGAGGCGGTCGCCGAGGGCCGCGGCAAGGCCCAGGCGGCCACGCTGCGCCGGGCCCGCACCACCGCCGTCGCGCACCTGCTCGACGGCACGGAGGTGGCCGCGGCCGACCTGCGTCCCGGCATGCGCGTGGTCGTCACCGCGGGGCAGGTCGTCCCCGGCGACGGCGACGTCGTCGAGGGGATCGCCAGCGTCGACGAGTCGGCCATCACCGGCGAGTCCGCGCCGGTCATCCGCGAGTCCGGCGGCGACCGCTCGGCGGTCACCGGCGGCACCACGGTGCTGTCGGACCGGATCGTCGTGGAGATCACCAGCCGGCCGGGGGAGACCTTCGTCGACCGGATGATCGCCCTGGTCGAGGGCGCGCAGCGGCAGCGGACGCCGAACGAGATCGCGCTCGACGTCCTGCTCAGCGCGCTGACCATCGCCTTCCTGCTCGCCGTCGTCACCCTGCAGCCGCTGGCGCTGTGGTCCGGCGCCGGGCAGTCGGTCACGGTGCTCATCGCGCTCGTCGTCTGCCTGATCCCGACGACGATCGGGGCGCTGCTGTCGGCCATCGGCATCGCCGGCATGGACCGGCTGGTGCAGCGCAACGTGCTGGCGATGAGCGGGCGCGCGGTCGAGGCCGCCGGCGACGTGAACACCCTGCTGCTCGACAAGACCGGCACCATCACGCTCGGCAACCGGCAGGCGGCGGAGTTCGTCCCCGTGCGCGGGGTGTCCGAGCAGGACATGGCCGACGCCGCCCGGCTCGCCTCGCTGGCCGACGAGACCCCCGAGGGCCGCAGCGTCGTCGTCCTGGCGGCGCCCCTCCTGGCAGGGACCCGGTACGGGCTGCCCGGCCGCGACGACCTGCCGGGCGCGGTGTTCGTGCCGTTCACCGCGCAGACCCGGATGAGCGGCGTGGACCTCCCCGGCGGCCGGCAGCTGCGCAAGGGCGCGGCCGGCGCGGTGACCGGGTGGGTGCGCGCGCTCGGCGGCGTCGTGCCGCCCGAGGTCGGCGAGGTCGTCGACGGCGTCTCCGCCTCCGGCGGCACCCCGCTCGTCCTGGCCGAGGACCGCCCCGGCGGCGCCCGCGTGCTCGGCGTCATCCACCTCAAGGACGTCGTCAAGGACGGCATGCGCGAGCGGTTCGCCGAGCTGCGCCGGATGGGGATCCGCACGGTGATGGTCACCGGCGACAACGAGCGCACCGCCCGGGCGATCGCCGAGGAGGCCGGCATCGACGACGTCCTCGCCGAGGCCACCCCCGAGGACAAGCTGGCCCTGATCAAGCGGGAGCAGGAGGGCGGCCGGCTGGTCGCGATGACCGGCGACGGCACCAACGACGCCCCCGCGCTCGCCCAGGCCGACGTCGGCGTCGCGATGAACACCGGGACGACGGCGGCCAAGGAGGCCGGCAACATGGTCGACCTCGACTCCGACCCGACGAAGCTCGTCGAGATCGTCGAGATCGGCAAGCAGCTGCTCATCACCCGCGGCTCGCTGACCACGTTCTCCATCGCCAACGACCTGGCGAAGTACTTCGCGATCATCCCGGCGATGTTCGCGGGGACCTTCCCGGGCCTCGACGCGCTCAACGTCATGCGGCTGGCCTCGCCGGAGTCGGCGATCCTCTCCGCCGTCGTGTTCAACGCGCTCGTCATCGTCGCGCTCGTGCCGCTGGCGCTGCGCGGCGTCCGGTACCGGCCGGCCTCGGCCGAGGCGGTCCTGCGCCGCAACCTGCTGGTCTACGGCGTCGGCGGCGTGGTCGCCCCGTTCGCCGGGATCAAGCTCGTCGACCTGCTCGTCTCCCTCCTCCCCGGGATCGCCTGATGTCCGCCCGCTCCGTCTCCCGGCTCCGCTCCGGCCGCCAGCTGCTGGCCGCCGTCCGTGCCCTGCTCGTCGCCACGGTCGTCCTCGGCCTGGCCTACCCCCTGCTCGTCACCGGCCTCGCGCAGCTGGTCGCCCCCGGCCGCGCCGGCGGGTCGCTCGTGACCGTCGACGGCGAGGTCGTCGGCTCCGCGCTCGTGGGGCAGGCGACCACCGACGCCGACGGCGACCCGCTGCCGCAGTACTTCCGGACCCGTCCCTCGGCGTCCGGGTACGACGGCGCCGCCTCCGGCGGGTCCAACCTCGGCCCGAACGCGCCCGAGCTGGTCGCGCAGGTGCGGGAGCGGCGCGCCGCGGTGGCCGCGTTCGAGGGCGTCGACCCGGCCGACGTGCCGCCCGACGCCCTGACCGCCTCCGCCTCCGGCCTCGACCCCGACATCTCGCCGGAGTACGCCGCGATCCAGGTGCGGCGGGTCGCCGAGGCGCGCGGCGTCCCGGAGGAGGAGGTGCGGGCGCTGGTCGACGACGCCACCGCCGGCCGCGACCTGGGCGTCATCGGGGCGCCGCACGTGCGCGTCCTCGCGCTCAACCTCGCGTTGGACCGGGAGTTCGGCCGGGTCTAGCGTCCGGTGTGACCGACGCCACCGCCCCGAGGGGAGGCCGCCGTGCCGCTCAGCCGGAGGTCGTTCCTCGCCGGGGCGGTGGCCGCCCCGGCGCTGGCGGCGGCCACCGGGGCGCTGGGCGGCTGCGCGGGCACGGTGGTGCAGCCCGGTGACCTGTCCCGGCTGCGGCTCATGGCGCCGGCCAGCCCCGGCGGCGGCTGGGACACCACCGCCCGCGTGCTGCAGCGGGTCATCCAGAGCAGCGGCCTGGCCCGCAACGTGCAGGTGTTCAACGTGGAGGGCGCAGGCGGGACCATCGGCCTCGGGCAGCTGTCACGGGAGACCGACGACGCGCTGCTCATGATGATGGGCCTGGTCATGGTGGGCGCCGTCGACACCAACGACTCCGCCACCCGCCTCACCGACGTCACGCCGATCGCCCGGCTCATCGGCGAGACCGAGCTGATCGTGGCGCCGCCCGACGCGCCCTACACCGACATCCAGGGCTTCGTGGAGGCCTGGGCGGCCGACCCGGCCGGCACCCCGATCGCCGGCGGCTCGGCCGGCGGCACCGACCAGATCCTCGCCGGCCTGCTGGCCCGGGCCGCCGGCATCGACCCCGCCCAGGTCAACTACATCGCCTACTCCGGCGGCGGCGAGTCGCTGGCCGCCCTCCTCGGCGGGCAGGTGGCCGCCGGCATCTCCGGCACCGCCGACTACGGCGAGCAGGTGCGCAACGGCGACCTGGTCGGCCTCGCGGTGTCGACGGCCGAGCGCTCCCAGCAGGTGCCCGACGTCCCCACGCTGGTCGAGTCCGGCTTCGACGTCGAGGTCGACAACTGGCGCGGCCTCATGGCCCGGCCCGGCATGTCCGCGGGCGCCCGCGAGGACCTCATCGCCCTCGTCCAGGACACCCACGACACCGAGGAGTGGGCGCAGGCGCTGGAGGACAACGGCTGGGAGGACCTGCTGCTGACCGGCGACGAGTACGGCGAGTTCCTCGCCGAGGAGGAGCAGCGGGTGCTGGCGATCCTGCGCGAGATCGGGCTGGTCCGGTGAGTGTGTCGCCCGACCCGGACGTCTCGACCACCGACGCCACCGGCTCGCACGCCGCGGCCGAGCACCGGCACCCGCCGCGCCCGCGCACCGGGATCAGCCGCGGCGAGCTGGCCATGGTGGTGCTGCTCGGCGCCCTGGGTCTCTACCTGCTGCTCGACGCCGCGAACATCGCCGTCCCGGGCTCGGCGAACACCATCGGCCCGCGCTTCTTCCCCTACCTGGTCGGCTGCGTCGTGCTGGCCACCGCGCTGGCCCTCGGGTTCCGGGTCCTGCGCGGCGACCGCGGGCCCTCCGACGAGAGCGAGGACGTCGACCCCGACGCCCCGACGTCGTGGGCGAACGTCGGCGTCGTCGCCGTCGCCTTCCTCGCCCACGCGCTGCTCATCAACGTCATCGGCTGGCCGCTCGCGGTGACGCTGATGTTCGCGCTGGTGGCCTGGGCGCTCGGTGCCCGCGGCGTCGTCCGGCCGCTGCTCACCGGCGGGGTGCTGTCGGTCGTCGTCTGGCTCGTGTTCGTCAAGGCGCTCGACGTCGCGCTCCCCGGCGGGATCCTCCTCGAGCTCGCGACGGACTGGTTCTGATGGGGGCCCTCGGCGACCTGGCCGGCGGTCTCGCCGACGCCCTCGCCCCGGTCAACCTGCTCTTCGCCCTCCTGGGCGTGGTGCTCGGGACGGCGGTCGGCGTGCTCCCCGGCATCGGCCCGGCCATGACCGTCGCGCTGCTGCTGCCGATCACCTACGCGCTCGAGCCGACGGCGGCGCTCATCCTGTTCGCCGGCATCTACTACGGCGGCATGTACGGCGGGTCGACGACGTCGATCCTGCTCAACACCCCCGGCGAGTCCAGCTCGATCATGACCGCGCTCGAGGGCAACGCGATGGCCAAGTCCGGCCGCGGGGCCGCGGCGCTGGCCACCGCCGCACTCGGCTCGTTCGTCGCCGGCACGATCGCCACGCTGCTGCTGGCCCTCGTCGCGCCGACCGTCGTCGACCTGGTCATCGGCATCACCGCCGCCGACTACTTCGCCCTCACCGTGCTGGCCTTCGTCGCGGTGGCCACCGTGCTCGGCTCCTCGCCGCTGCGCGGGCTGGCCTCCCTCGGCGTCGGCCTGTACCTCGGCCTCGTCGGCACCGACGTGCTCACCGGGCAGGAGCGGTTCACCCTCGGCATCCCGCAACTCGCAGACGGCATCGACGTCGTCGTGGTCGCCGTCGCGCTGTTCGCCGTGGGGGAGGCGCTGTACGTGGCGTCCCGGCTGCGCCGCGGGCCGGTGCAGGTGATGGCCGCCTCCGGGCCGTGGTTCACCCGCCGCGACCTGCGCCGCTCGGTGGGCCCGTGGCTGCGCGGCACGGCGCTGGGCTTCCCGCTGGGCGCGCTGCCCGCCGGCGGCGCCGAGATCCCGACGTTCCTCTCCTACGCCACCGAGCGGAAGCTCACCAAGCACCCCGAGGAGTTCGGCCGCGGCGCCATCGAGGGCGTCGCCGGGCCGGAGGCGGCCAACAACGCCGCGGCCGCGGGCGTGCTGGTGCCGCTGCTCACCCTCGGCCTGCCCACCTCGGCCACCGCGGCGATCATCCTGGTCGCGTTCCAGAGCTACGGCATCCAGCCGGGGCCCACGCTGCTGTCCACCGAGTCCACCCTCGTCTGGACGCTCATCGCCGCGCTGCTCGTCGGCAACCTCATGCTGCTGGTGCTCAACCTGCCGCTCGCGCGGGTGTGGGTGCAGCTGCTGCGCGTCCCGCGGCCCTACCTCTACGCCGGGATCCTGCTGTTCGCCTCGCTCGGCTGCTACGCGGTCAACGCCGACCCGCTCGACCTGGTGCTGCTGCTGGTGCTCGGCCTGCTCGGCTTCGCCATGCGCCGCTACGGGTGGCCGGTCGCGCCGGCGATCGTCGGGCTGATCCTCGGCCCGGTCGCCGAGACGAACCTGCGGCGCGCGCTGGCCATCAGCAGCGGCGACCTGGGCGTGCTGCTCGACACCTGGTTCAGCCGCATCGTGCTCGGCCTGTCGCTGGTGGCCCTCGTCGTGCCGATCGTGCTGCGGGCGGTGCGCGGCCGGCGGGCCACCCCGGAGGAGGTCCAGGCGGGGGAGGGCCTGCGTCACCGCGAGAGCGTCGGCGCGGGCCCCGGTGAGGAGGAACGGTGACCCAGCAGCAGCCGGTGGTCGTGGTGGGCCACGTCCCCACCCCGCGCGGGCGGGCCGCGCTCGACCACGCCCTCGCCGAGGCGGAGCGGCGCGGCGCGCGGCTGGTGGTGGTCAACAGCAGCCGCGGCGACGCCCTCGTCGACGAGGAGTACCTGCAGGGCGACCCACTGCGCCGGCTGCACGACGAGCTCACCGTCTCCGGCGTCCCGTTCGAGCTGCGCCAGCCGATCGGCCGCGACGTCGCCGAGGAGCTCGCCGACGCCGTCGCCGAGACCGCCGCGGAGGTGCTGGTCATCGGGCTGCGCCGGCGCAGCGCCGTCGGGAAGCTGCTCATGGGCAGCGCCGCGCAGCGGATCCTGCTCACCGTCGACTGCCCGGTCCTCGCCGTGAAGGGCCCGCCCGCGACCACCACTTGAGCGGAACCGGCCCCGCGCCGTATCGTCCGTGTGACGGACGTCACGCCGTCGGTCCGGCGTGGCGGTGCCTCGACGAGGGAGACGCCCATGAGCGCGCTCACGCCCGACTGCGACCCCGACCTCGCGCACTGCGGCCAGCCACGGTCCGGGCACGGCCTGACGTCCACGCTCGTCCTCGTCGGCCTGGTGACCCTCGGCGCCCTCGCCGTCACCGGCGGGGCGGTGCCCGGCGTGGTGGCCGTCCTGGCCGGCGGTGTCGGGGCGATGGCGGCGGTCGCGCTCACCGCACGGGTCGTCCGCCTCGGACAGCGCGCCGTCGCCGCCGTGCGCCTGCCCGCGCTGCACCGGTCACGCCCCGTCGGCTGACCCGTCCCCTGGCGCCCGGCCCGCCCGGGCGGCAGGGTGCGGTGCGTGACCGCACCCACCCACGTCGAGGCGGCCGACGGCGTCCGGCTCGCCGAGCGCCGCTGGACCCCCGACGGCGAGGTCCGCGCCGTGCTGCAGGTCGTCCACGGCCTGTCCGAGCACGCCGGCCGCTACGAGCGCCTCGCCGCCGCCCTCACCGCCCGGGGCATCGCCGTCGGCGCGCTCGACCAGCGCGGCCACGGGCTCACCGCCGCCTCCACCGGGAAGGGCGGCTTCGGGCCCGGGGCCACCAGCGCCGCCGTCCTCGACGACGTCCGCGACCTCGGCCGCCGGCTGGCCGCCGACCACCCGGGCGTCCCGCGGTTCCTGCTCGGCCACTCGCTGGGGTCGGTCGTGGCGCTGGCCTCGGCCGAGCAGGACGGCGAGCAGGAGGAGCTCGACGGCCTGGTGCTCAGTGGCCCGATCGGCGTCGCACCGCACCTCGCCGCGGCGGCCGAGCAGCTCGAGGCCGCCGTCGCCGCCGGGATGGGGGAGCAGCCGATGGACGCCCTCGGCGCCTTCAACGCGCCGTTCGAGCCCGCCCGCACCCCCTACGACTGGCTCACCCGCGACCCGGCCGAGGTGGACGCCTACCTCGCCGACCCGCTGTGCGGCGACGACGTGCCGCCCACGTACGCCTACGGCGCCGCGATGTTCGCCCTGGCCGCCCGGGCGGCGAGCGAGGAGGCCGTGGCCGAGCTGCCCGCCGGCCTGCCGGTGCTGCTGCTGGCCGGGCAGCGCGACCCGGTGGGCGGCGAGGACGCCGCCCAGGTGGTCGCGCTCGCCGGCCTGCTGCGCGACCGCGGGCTGCCCGTGGACCTGCGCGTCTACCCCGACGCCCGGCACGAGGTGTTCAACGAGACCAACCGCGACGAGGTGACCGCCGACCTGCTCGCCTGGCTCGAGGCCCGCGTGTCCTGAGCGGGAGGAGCCGAATCACACCGGTGGAGTTCCCCGGCAGACCGTCGGCGTGTCCACCTAGTGTGGAGGTGTGCCCGACCCGTCCACCTACCGACCGGCGGTCGGCTCGATCCCGGAGAGCCCGGGGGTCTACAAGTTCCGCGACCCCACCGGGCGGGTCATCTACGTCGGCAAGGCCAAGAGCCTGCGGCAACGGCTGAACAGCTACTTCGCCGACGTCGCCGGGCTGCACCCGCGCACCCGGCAGATGGTCACGACGGCGGCCGGCGTGGAGTGGACCGTCGTCGGCACCGAGGTCGAGGCCCTCCAGCTCGAGTACAACTGGATCAAGGAGTTCGACCCCCGCTTCAACGTCCGCTACCGCGACGACAAGAGCTACCCGTCGCTGGCCGTGACGCTGAACGAGGAGTACCCGCGCCTGCAGGTGATGCGCGGGCCGAAGAAGAAGGGCGTCCGCTACTTCGGCCCCTACGCCCACGCCTGGGCCATCCGCGAGACCCTCGACACGCTCACCCGCGTCTTCCCCGCCCGCACCTGCTCCAACGGCGTCTTCAAGCGCGCCGGGCAGATCGGCCGGCCCTGCCTGCTCGGCTACATCGGCAAGTGCGCCGCCCCCTGCGTGGGCCGGGTCAGCGCCGAGGAGCACCGCGCGATCGTCGACGACTTCTGCGACTTCATGGCCGGCCGCACCGACCTCATGGTCAAGCGCCTCGAGCGCGAGATGGCCGAGGCCGCCGAGGCGATGGAGTACGAGCGGGCCGCCCGGCTGCGCGACGACCTCGGCGCGCTCAAGCGGGCCATGGAGAAGCAGGCCGTCGTCCTCGGCGACGGCACCGACGCCGACGTCGTCGCCTTCGCCCAGGACGAGCTCGAGGCCGCCGTCCAGGTCTTCCACGTCCGCGGCGGCCGGGTGCGCGGCCAGCGCGGCTGGATCATCGACAAGGTCGAGGAGGTCACCACCGGCGAGCTGGTGGAGCAGTTCCTCCTGCAGGTCTACGGCGGCGTCGACGAGCAGACCGGCTCCACCGAGGCCGGCGAGTCGGTGCCCCGGGAGGTGCTCGTGCCCGAGCTGCCCGACGACGCCGACGTCTACGAGGAGCTGCTCACCGAGCTGCGCGGCTCGCGGGTGTCGCTGCGGGTGCCCCAGCGCGGCGACAAGCGCAGCCTGCTCGAGACCGTCGAGCGCAACGCGAAGGAGGCCTTCGCCCGGCACCGGGTCAAGCGCTCCAGCGACCTCACCGCGCGGTCCCTCGCCCTCAGCGAGCTGCAGGAGGCACTCGAGCTGCCCGAGGCGCCGCTGCGCATCGAGTGCATCGACGTCAGCCACGTCCAGCAGACCAACGTCGTCGCCTCGATGGTCGTGTTCGAGGACGGGCTGGCGAAGAAGTCCGACTACCGGCGGTTCTCCGTCAAGCACGGCACCGACGACACCGCGGCCATGGCCGAGGTGGTCCGCCGCCGCTTCGCCCGGCACCTCGAGGAGGAGGCCGACCGCCGCGACGAGCAGGGCGTCGCCGCCGAGGAGGGCCGGCCGCGCCGGTTCGCCTACCCGCCCAACCTGCTCGTCGTCGACGGCGGCGCCCCGCAGGTGGCCGCCGCGGCCCGCTCCCTGGACGAGCTGGGCATCGTCGACGTCGCCGTGTGCGGGCTGGCCAAGCGGATGGAGGAGGTGTGGCTGCCGGGCGAGTCCGACCCGGTCATCCTGCCGCGCACCTCCGAGGCGCTGTACCTGCTCCAGCGGGTGCGCGACGAGGCCCACCGGTTCGCGATCACCTACCACCGGCAGAAGCGGTCCGTCAGCATGCTGGTCTCGCTGTTGGACGACGTCCCGGGTCTCGGGGAGACGCGGCGGAAGGCGCTGATGAAGCAGTTCGGGTCGCTCAAGCGGCTGCGCGCGGCCACGGTCGACGAGCTCATGGCCGTGCCCGGCATCGGCCGGCGCACCGCCGAGGCGGTGCTCGCGGCGGTGGCGGAGCCCGCGGGGGACCGGGCGGGGGCCGACGGCGCCGCGCCGGCCGAGGACGTCGTGGAGAGCACCACGGCGCCGGCCGGCCCGGCGGAGCGGGGCACCCCCGGCCCGGGGGCCGGCGCCACCGCCGAGGTGGGCCGGGTCGCCTCGTGAGCGAGGAGCAGCTGACCGGGGCGGACGCCTCGGCGCCCACCGCCGATACCGCGGCGCGCGAGGGCCAGGCCGGCCCGCAGGCCGACGTCCCCGCCGGCCTCGACGCCGCGAGCACCGAGACGCCGCCGGTCGAGGTCGTCGTCGTCACCGGCCTGTCCGGCGCCGGCAAGAACAGCGCCGGCCGGGTGCTGGAGGACCTCGGCTGGTACGTCGTCGACAACCTGCCGCCCGCGCTGCTGCTGCCGATGGTGGAGCTCGGCGCGCGCGGCGACGTCCGTCGCTTCGCCGCCGTCGTCGACGTGCGCAGCCGGGCGTTCTCCAGCGACCTGCTGGAGGCCATCCGGGTGCTCGCCGAGGCCGGCCACCGGCCGCGCGTGGTCTACGTGCACGCCCGCGACGAGGTGCTCGTGCGGCGCTACGAGTCCAACCGGCGCGAGCACCCGCTGCAGGGCTCGGGCCGCATCCTCGACGGCATCACCGCCGAGCGGGCGCTGGTCGCCGGCATCGCCGGCGAGGCCGACCTGTGGGTGGACACCAGCGACCTCAACGTCCACCAGCTGCGGGCCACGCTGGAGAACGCCTTCGCCCGCGAGGGCCGCACCCCGCCGCTGACGGCGACCGTGCTGAGCTTCGGCTTCAAGTACGGCCTGCCGCTGGACGCCGACCTCGTCGTCGACGCCCGCTTCCTGCCCAACCCGCACTGGCTGCCCGAGCTGCGCCCGCACACCGGCCAGGACGCGGACGTGCGCGACTACGTGCTCGGCCAGTCCGACGCCGGGCCGTTCCTCGACCGCTACACCGAGGTGCTGCGCCTGCTCATCCCCGGCTACCGGCGCGAGGGCAAGCGCTACCTGACGCTGGCGGTCGGCTGTACCGGCGGCAAGCACCGCAGCGTCGCCATCGCCGAGGAGTTCGCCCGCCGGCTGGCCGCCGACGGCATCGACGCGGTCGCGCGCCACCGCGACCTGGGCCGCGAGTAGTGGGCGCCGGCGACACGGCGCCCGGGCCCGGCGGCCCCCGGGTCGTCGCCTTCGGCGGCGGCCACGGCCTGGCGGCGGCGCTCGCCGCCTGGCGCCGGATCACCCCCGAGCTCACCGCCGTCGTGACCGTCGCCGACGACGGCGGCTCCTCCGGCCGCATCCGCCGCGAGATGCCCGTGCTGCCGCCCGGCGACCTGCGCATGGCGCTGGCGGCCCTGGCCGACGACGACCGCGCCGAGATGGCCCGGCTGCTGCAGCACCGCCTCGGCGGCACCGGCGTGCTCGCCGGCCACCCCGTCGGCAACCTCGTGCTCACCGGCCTGGTCGAGCTGCACGGCGGCGACACCGTGCGCGCCCTCGACACCGTCTGCGAGCTGCTCGGCGCCCGCGGGCGGGTGCTGCCGATGGCCGACGTGCCGCTGGACCTCGTCGCGCGGGTGGAGACCGTCGACCCCGACGACCCCGCGCGCACCCGCACCATCCGCGGGCAGGCGGCGATCGCCGGCACGCCGGGCCGGGTGCGCGACATCCTCGTCTCCCCGCCCGACCCGCCGGTGCACCCCGACGTGCTCGCCGCCATCGCCGCGGCCGACGTCGTGTCGCTGGGCCCCGGCTCCTGGTACACCTCCGTGCTGCCGCACCTGCTCGTGCCGCGGCTGCGGGCCGCCCTGGCGGCCAGCAGCGCCCGCGTGGTGGTCGTGCTCAACCTGGAGCCGCAGGTGGGGGAGACCGACGGCTTCTCGCCGGAGGAGCACCTGCGCGTGCTGCAGGCGCATCTCGGCGGAGTGGCGCTGCACACCGTGATCGCGGATGTTGACTCGGTGGTTGACCGCTGTGGTCTCCTGTCTGCGGCGCGCGCGTGCGGCGCCGAGCTCGTGCTGGCCCCGGTCGCCGAGCCCGGCGGCGCACCCCGCCACGACCCCGCACGGCTGGCGGCAGCGCTGGCACCGGTGGTCGTCGCGGGGGACGGGGTAGGGGTCCCGGCCGGTGCGCCGGGACCGGATGGACCCGGACCGTTCGAGGGGGAGAGGTGACGCCGAGGATGGCGCCGCAGCAGAGGGGGTGGTCGTCATGGCGATGACGGCCATGGTCAAGGACGAGCTGTCGCGGGTGGAGTGCACGCGCACCTCCGAGCGCAAGGCCGAGGTGACGGCCCTGCTGCGCTTCTCCGGGGGGCTGCACATCGTGGGCGGCCGGGTGGTGATCGAGGCGGAGCTGGACACCGGCTCGGTCGCCCGCCGCCTGCGCCGCGACATCAGCGAGGTGTACGGCTACACCAGCGGGGTCAGCGTGCTCGCCGGCGGCAACATCCGCCGCGGGGTGCGCTACCTGGTCCGCATCGCCAAGCACGGCGAGGGCCTGGCCCGCCAGACCGGGCTGGTCGACCAGCGCGGCCGGCCGGTGCGCGGCCTGCCGCCGTCGGTGGTGTCGGGCAGCATCAACGACGCCGAGGCCGCCTGGCGCGGCGCGTTCCTCGCGCACGGCTCGCTCACCGAGCCGGGGCGCTCGTCCTCGCTCGAGGTCACCTGCCCCGGCCCGGAGGCCGCGATGGCGCTGGTCGGCGCCGCCCGCCGGCTCGGCATCGCCGCCAAGGCCCGCGAGGTCCGCGGGGCCGACCGGGTCGTCGTCCGCGACGGCGACGCGATCAGCGCGCTGCTCACCCGCATGGGCGCCCACGACGCGGTGCTGGCCTGGGAGGAGCGGCGGATGCGCCGCGAGGTCCGGGCCACCGCCAACCGGCTGGCCAACTTCGACGACGCCAACCTGCGCCGCTCGGCGCGGGCGGCGGTCGCGGCCAGCGCGCGGGTCGAGCGGGCGCTGGAGATCCTCGCCGACGACGCCCCCGAGCACCTGCTGGTCGCGGGCCGGCTGCGCCTCGAGCACGGCCAGGCCTCGCTCGAGGAGCTCGGCCAGCGGGCCGACCCGCCGATGACCAAGGACGCCGTCGCGGGCCGCATCCGGCGCCTGCTGGCGATGGCCGACAAGCGGGCCAAGGACCTCGGCATCCCCGACACGGAGTCGGTCGTCACCGACGACATGCTCGCCCAGTAGCGCAGCGGCCGGCCCACCGGCAGCGCACCGGAGGAGCCCCTCACCCGTCCGGGTGGGGGGCTCCTCCAGTTCCAGGGGTCCCGCGCCGATGCCCGGACCAGCGGCAGGCGACCCACGCCCGCCTGCGGGACGAGGAGCGCGTGATGACGGCGGAGTGGTGGGCGCTGGTCTTCGCCTGCGCGGCGCTGGTCGCCACGTGCACCGGTCTGCTGGCCTGGCGCCGGCGCTCCCGCACACCTGCGGCCACCGCGCTCGCGGTCACGATGTCCGGGGTCGCCACCTGGTCGACCGCCGACGCGCTGGTCTACTCGCTCGGCACCGAGACCGCCCAGCGCCTCTACCCGCCGGTCCTGCTGGCCTCCGTCGGCCTGGTCGTCGTCGGCACCTGGGTGCTCGCCCGGACCGTCGCCGATCCCTCCTGGCGGCCGGCCCGCCGCACGGCGCTGCTGCTCGCCGTCGAGCCGCTGTGCCTGGTCGTCGCCGCGGCGCTGCCCGACACCCGGGACCTCGTGATGGCCGACCTGGGCGCGGGCGACGGCGCCGGCGAGTCCCGGGTGACCTTCGGGCCGCTGTTCCTGGCCCACACCGCCTACTCCTACGTCCTCGTCGCCGTCGCCTACACACACCTGGTCCGCTGTTTCCGCCGCGTCACCGGGGTCCTGAGGCGTCAGGTCGCCATCCTGCTCGGCTCGGCCGTCCTGTCCACCGTCGGCAACGTGGTGGCCGTCGGCTCGCAGCTCGACGGCGTCGGCACCGACGTCACCCCGCTGTTCTTCCTGGTCACCGGGCTCGTCGACTGCTGGGCCATCTTCCGCGGCGGCCTGCTGCGCCTGGTTCCCGTCGCCCGCGACCAGGTCGTCGACACGGTCCCCGACGCGGTGCTCGTGGTCGACCCCGCCGGGGTGCTCATCGACGTCAACCCGGCCGCCGACCGCATGCTGCGCCTGCTGCGCCCCCACCTCGCCGGCGAGGTGATCGGGCTCGAGCTCGGCGCCGTCGCCGGCCCCGCCACGGTCGCCGTGCTGGACAGCACCGAGCGCCGCGACGGCCACCGCGTCGCCGAGGTCCGCCCGGGCGTGTGGCTCGACGTCCGCGACTCCGCCGTCAGCGACCCGCGCGGGCGCCCGCTCGGCCGCATCCTCGTCGTCCGCGACGTCAGCGAGCAGCAGGAGCGCCAGGCCGCCGTCGAGCGGCTCAACCAGCGGCTCGCCGAGCAGGTCGAGGTCATCGAGCGGCTGCGCGCGGAGCTGGCCGAGGAGGCCGTCCGCGACCCGCTCACCGGGCTGCACAACCGCCGCCACCTCGATCGCGCGCTCGGCGCCGGGCTCGCCGCCCGCCCGCGCACCGGCGAGCTGTCGGTCCTCGTCGTCGACGTCGACCACTTCAAGCGGGTCAACGACCGCCTCGGCCACGCCGCCGGCGACGTCGTCCTCACCGCCCTCGCCGGCATCCTCGCCGGCGCCGTCCGCGAGGGCGACACCGCCGCCCGCCTCGGCGGTGAGGAGTTCGTGCTCGTGCTGCCCGGCGCCGGCCGGGAGCAGGCGCTCGCCCGCGCCGAGCGGATCCGCCGCACGGTGGCCGCGACCCGGCACGACGTCGACGGCGGGCCGCTGACCGTCACGGTGAGCATCGGCGTCGCCGTCTGCCCCGCCGACGGGGCGAGTGCCGCCGCGCTGCTCGAGGCCGCCGACCGGGCGCTGTACACCGCCAAGGCCACCGGCCGCGACCGCGTCGTCGCCGCAGGCCCGGCCGCGTTCGTCCCCGCGCCCGCCACCCCGCAGGACGACGGGGCGCAGCTCGTTCCCGGAGGCTGAGACTCGTCCGGACACCTGCGTGCCGCGGCCGATAGGGTCGTCGCCGACGGAGCCGCGCGCCGCGCGGCCGACGCACGCGACGGTGCCGGACGGCACCGCGGATCCGTGGAGGTCAGCAGTGACGGTACGGGTGGGGATCAACGGGTTCGGCCGGATCGGCCGCAACTTCTGGCGGGCTGCGGCCGCCAGCGGCAAGGACATCGAGATCGTGGCGGTCAACGACCTGACCAGCAACGAGGTCCTGGCCCACCTCCTCAAGTACGACAGCATCCTGGGCGTCCTCGGCGAGGACGTCGCCGCCGACGGCGAGGGCATCAAGATCGGCGGCAGCACCATGAAGGTGCTCTCCGAGCGCGACCCGGCCGACCTGCCCTGGGGCGACCTGGGCGTCGACGTCGTCGTCGAGTCCACCGGCTTCTTCACCAAGGCCGCCGACGCGCGCAAGCACGTCGACGCCGGCGGGGCGAAGAAGGTCGTGATCTCGGCACCGGCCACCGGCGACGACCTGACCATCGTCATGGGCGTCAACCACGAGAAGTACGACGGCAGCCAGACGATCATCAGCAACGCGTCGTGCACCACGAACTGCCTGGCCCCGCTGGCCAAGGTGCTCAACGACAGCTTCGGCATCGAGCGCGGCCTGATGACCACGATCCACGCCTACACCGCCGACCAGAACCTGCAGGACGGCCCGCACAAGGACCTGCGCCGCGCCCGCGCCGCCGCCCTCAACATGGTGCCCACCAGCACCGGCGCCGCGAAGGCCATCGGCCTGGTGCTGCCGGAGCTGCAGGGCAAGCTCGACGGCTACGCCGTCCGCGTCCCGGTGCCCACCGGCTCGGCCACCGACCTCACCGTGCAGCTGTCCCGCGAGGTGCCGGCCGACGAGATCGACGCCGCCTACCGCGAGGCCGCCGCGGGCCCGCTCGCCGGCATCCTCAAGTACACCGACGCGCCGATCGTCTCCTCCGACATCGTCACCGACCCGGCCAGCTGCATCTACGACAGCAAGCTGACCAAGGTCTTCGGCCCGATGGCCAAGGTGCTCGGCTGGTACGACAACGAGTGGGGCTACTCCAACCGCCTGGTCGACTCCGTCGAGCTCGTGGGCCGCTCCCTCTGATGGCACGCTCCCTCGACGACCTGCTCGCCGAGGGGGTCTCGGGTCGGCGCGTGCTCGTGCGCGCCGACCTGAACGTGCCCCTCGACAAGCAGACCCGGGCGATCACCGACGACGGGCGGATCCGGGCCAGCCTGCCGACGCTGCAGGCGCTGCGCGACGGCGGCGCCCGCGTCGTCGTCGCGGCGCACCTCGGCCGGCCCAAGGGCGCGCCCGACCCGCAGTACTCGCTGGCCCCCGTGGCCGCGCGGCTCGGCGAGCTGCTCGGCACCGAGGTCCCGCTGGCCGCCGACGTCGCCGGCGACGACGCCGTCGCGCGCGCCGGCGCCCTCGGCGACGGCGACGTCCTGCTGCTGGAGAACGTGCGCTTCGAGGCAGCGGAGACCTCGAAGGACGACGCCGAGCGCGGCGCGCTGGCCGACCGGCTCGCCGCCCTGGCCGACGTCTACGTCGACGACGCGTTCGGCGCGGTGCACCGCAAGCACGCGTCGGTGTACGACGTGGCGCTGCGGCTGCCGCACGTCGCCGGCCGGCTCGTCGCCGCCGAGCTCGAGGTGCTCACCCGCCTGACCACCGACCCCGAGCGGCCCTACGTGGTCGTGCTCGGCGGCTCCAAGGTCAGCGACAAGCTCGCGGTCATCGAGGCGCTGCTGCCGAAGGTCGACCGGCTGCTCGTCGGCGGCGGGATGTGCTTCACCTTCCTCGCCGCGCAGGGCCACGGCGTCGGCACCTCGCTGCTGGAGGCCGACCAGATCGACACCTGCCGGCGGCTGCTCGCCGAGGCCGGCGACCGGATCGTGCTGCCGGTCGACGTCGTCGCGGCCAGCGCGTTCAGCGCCGACGCCGAGACCTCCGTCGTCGAGGTGGACGCCATCCCCGACGACCGGATGGGCCTCGACGTCGGCCCGCGCACGGTCGAGGCGTTCGGCCGCGAGCTCGCCGACGCCCGCACGGTGTTCTGGAACGGCCCCATGGGCGTGTTCGAGCTGGCGCCCTTCCAGGCCGGCACACGCGGCGTGGCCGAGGCCGTGGCCGCCGTCGACGGCCTGTCGGTGGTCGGCGGCGGGGACTCCGCGGCCGCCGTCCGGCAGCTCGGCCTCGACGAGTCCGCCTACGGGCACATCAGCACCGGCGGCGGCGCGTCCCTGGAGTACCTCGAGGGCCGGGAGCTCCCGGGCCTCACGGTGCTCGCCGACCGGGGCGAGGGCTGATGGCGCGTCGGCAGCAGCCGGCCCCGCGCCGGGAGGGCCGCCGCCCGCTCATCGCGGGCAACTGGAAGATGCACATGACGCACCTGGAGGCCATCGGCCTGGTGCAGAAGCTCGTCTTCAGCCTCACCGAGAAGGAGCTCGACGACGCCGAGGTCGTCGTGCTCCCGCCGTTCACCGCGCTGCGCAGCGTGCAGACGCTGGTCAACGGCGACCAGCTCGCGGTCGGCTACGGCGCGCAGGACCTCTCGGCGCACGACTCCGGCGCCTACACCGGCGAGGTCAGCGGCGCGATGCTCGCGGCGCTGGCCTGCGGCTTCGTCGTCGTCGGCCACTCCGAGCGGCGCGCGCTGCACGGCGAGGACGACGCCGCGGTGGCCGCCAAGGTGCAGGCCGCGCTGCGGCACGGCCTCACGCCGATCCTGTGCGTGGGGGAGGGCCTCGACGTCCGCCGCGCCGGGCAGCACGTCCCGCACACCACCGCCCAGCTCGACGCGGCCCTCGAGGGGCTCACCGCCGAGCAGGTCGAGCGGGTCGTCGTCGCCTACGAGCCCGTGTGGGCCATCGGCACCGGCGAGGTCGCCACCCCGGACGACGCCCAGGAGGTGTGCGGCGCACTCCGGTCGCGCCTCGACGGGCGTTTCGGAGCGGCCACGGCCGCCGTCGTCCGTATCCTCTACGGCGGGTCGGTGAAGGCCGCCAACACGGCCGGGATCCTGGCCGGGCCGGACGTCGACGGTGCACTCGTCGGGGGCGCGAGCCTCGACGCCGACGAGTTCGCGCGGATCTGTCGGACCGCCGCCGGGAGCAGCTGAGCAGCAGCCCCGGCGGCCGAGCGGGGGTGGGGTGGGTGGGCAGCACGCTGCAGCGACCGCCCCGGTCCTCCCGGCTGCCGGGGTGGCTCACCGGCACCGCCGGCCGCGTCCTCGGCCTGGCGCTGGTCGTCGCCCTCGTGGTCGCGATCGCCGTCAGCTGCAGCCGGGGCGACGACGGCGACACCGGCGTGCCCGTCCTCGGTGACGGGCCCGACGCCGGCGTGCAGGACGTGCGCTCGCCGTCGGACGAGAGCGGCGGCACCCTGCGCGTGGTCGCGGGGGAGATCGACAGCCTCGACCCGCAGCGCTCCTACCGGCCGGGCGTGTGGAACCTGATGCGGCTCTACGCCCGCACGCTGGTCACCTACTCCTCCGAGCCCGGCGCCACCGGCGACCTCGCCCCCGACCTCGCCACCGACCTCGGCAGCACCCCCGACGGCGGGCTGACCTGGACGTTCACCCTGCGGCAGGGCGCGCGGTTCGAGAACGGCCGGGCCATCACCTCCCGCGACGTCAAGTACGGCATCGAGCGGTCCTTCGCCTCCGACGTGATCGTCGGCGGGCCCACCTACACCGTCGAGCTGCTCGACGACCCCGCGAACCCCTACGCCGGGCCCTACCAGGACGAGGACCCGGCGAAGCTGTCGCTGGCCGCGATCGAGACCCCCGACGACGCCACCATCGTCTTCCGGCTGCGCACCGCCCGCCCCGACTTCCCGTACGTGCTGGCGCTGCCCTCGAGCAGCCCGGTGCCGATCGAGAACGACACCGGCGCGGCCTACGGCGCCGACCCGGTGTCCTCCGGCCCGTACGCGATCACCACGGTCGACGCCGAGACCGGCATCGTGCTCGACCGCAACCCGCAGTGGGACCCGGCCACCGACGAGGTGCGCACCGCGCTGCCCGACCGCGTCGTGGTCCGCACGGGGCTGTCGAGCCTGGAGCGCGACCAGGCGCTGCTCGCCGGCTCCGCGGACCTCGACGTCTCCGGCTCCGGCGTGCACCCGGCCACCGGCGCCCGGCTCGCCGAGGGGGCCGGGGGAGAGGTCCCCCTCGCCGACCGGGTCGACGACGTCACCAGCGGCGCGGTCCGGCTGCTGGCCCTGCCCACCGACGTCGTGCCCATGAACGACCCGAACTGCCGGGCCGCAGTGGCCGCCGCGGTCGACCGCACCGCCGTGCAGGAGGTCGCCGGCGGCCCCGAGCGCACCGTGCGCACCTCCCGGCTGTGGCCGGCCGCGCTGCCCGACGGCCCCGAGGAGGAGGACCCGGGCCCCGACCCGGACGCCGCGCGCGAGGCGCTGGCCGCCTGCGGTCAGCCCGAGGGCTTCAGCACCGTGCTCGCCGTGCCCGACGCGGAGGCGAGCGTGGCGGTGGCCGAGGCCGTCTCGGCGCAGCTGGCCGAGGTCGGCATCACCGCCGAGGTGCGCCCGCTGCCGGCGGCGAGCTTCTACGCCACCGACGTCGGCAGCCCCGACAACGTGGCGCGCAACGGCTTCGGCATCGTGCTGGCCACCTGGACCGCCGACTTCCCGACCCCCGGCTCGTTCCTCGTGCCGCTGGTCGACGGCCGCTCGGTGAGCCTGGTCGGCAACACCAACTACGCGCGGCTCACCGACCCGGCGCTGTCGGCCGCCGTCGACGCCGCCCGCTCCGCCGCCGACCCCTCGGCGGCCGCTCCGGCCTGGCGCGACGTCGCCACCGCCGCCCGCGCCACCGGCGCCTACGTGCCGCTCGTGGAGTCCCGCGTGCAGCTCCTGGCCGGCCAGCGGCTGCGCAACGCCGTCGTCATGCGCCCCTACGTGGGCTACGACCTGGCCACCGCCGGCGTGCGCTGACCGGAGGCCGGGAGGCCACCGGTTACGCTGGTGCCATGGTCGAGCTCGTCCTCAACGTGCTGCTGGTCCTCACCAGCGTGCTGCTCGTGGTGCTGATCCTGCTGCACCGGGGCAAGGGCGGCGGCCTGTCCTCGATGTTCGGCGGCGCCGTCTCCTCCCAGCTGGCCGGCTCCTCGGTGGTCGAGAAGAACCTCAACCGCCTGACGGTCTTCACCGGTGTCATCTGGGTGGTCTGCATCGTGACCCTGGGGATCCTGCTCAAGGTGTGAGCCCGGGCCCCTGCCCGCCCGCCGCGAAATCGTGATCGAGAGAACACCCGCGAGGCCATAGACTGCCCGGGCGGTGCGTCCCGCACCGCGTGCAGCTGGGTCCTGAGGGGGGCGCTCGTGGCTGGTGGGAACGCGATCCGGGGTACGCGGGTCGGTGCGGGTCCGATGGGAGAGGCCGAGCGCGGCGAGGCAGCGCCGCGGCACCGCATCGGCTACTGGTGCAGCCAGGGCCACGAGACGCGGGTGGCCTTCGCCGCCGACGCCGAGGTGCCCGAGCTGTGGGACTGCCCGCGTTGCGGCCTGCCGGCCGGCCAGGACGCGGCGTCGCCGCCCCCGGCGCCGCGCACCGAGCCCTACAAGACCCACCTCGCGTACGTGCGCGAGCGGCGCAGCGACGCCGACGGCGACGCCCTCCTCGAGGAGGCCCTCGCCAAGCTCCGGGCCCGCCGGGGCGCCTGAGCTCCCGGGCCCGGCACCGCCCACGGGCGGTGCCGGGCCCGTGCCGTCAGTCCCCGGCGCCGGGCAGCTGCCCGGCGGCGGCCGCGTCGAGCAGCCACCGGGTGGCCTGCCGGCCGCGCGCCCCGGCGGCCGGGACCTCGCTGCGGTCGGCGCCGCCCAGCGCCCGCGCCACCGCCCCGGCCTTGCCCTCCCCGGACACCAGGAGCCAGACCTCCTCGGCCGCGGTGATCGCGGGGAAGCCGAGGCTCACCCGGGTCGGCGGCGGCTTCGGGCAGTCGCGCACCGCCACCACCGTCCGCTCGTCGGAGGCGGCGGGGGAGCCGGGGAAGATCGAGGCCACGTGGCCCTCGGGCCCCATCCCCAGCAGCAGCACGTCGAAGCGGGGGAGCGGGCCGTCGGTGCCGGCGTCCCGGGCGGCGTCGGCCAGCGTCCCGGCGTACCACTCGGCCGCTTCCTCGGGCTCGGCGAAGCCGGCGTCGGAGGCGGGCATCGCGTGCACCCGGCCGGCCGGCACGCCGACCCGGTCGAGCAGCGCGTCGCGGGCGCCCTTCTCGTTGCGCTCGTCGTCGTCGGCGGGGACGAAGCGCTCGTCGCCCCACCACACGTCGACGGCGGTCCAGTCGACGTCCTGGCCGGGCGCGGGCTCCTGCGCCAGCTCCGCGACGTGCCGCAGCACCGCGGTTCCCACGCCGCCGCCGGTGAGCACCACCGACGCCGTCCCGTGCACCGCCTGGGCGGCGGCCAGCCGGGCCACCAGCGCCGACGCCGCGGCCCGCGCCAGCATCTCGGCATCGCGCTCCACCACGACGTCGGGCACCGGGCCGTCGGTGGTCTGCGCGAGCCGCTCGACGATCCGGTCGCCGGGGGTGAGCGTCACCGGACCGCCTCGGACTCGGCCTCCGGCTGCTCCGGCTGGCTCTCCGGCGCGGTCGGGTCCGGGGTGTCGTGCTCCCCGTGCTCGGCCACCTCGTCGGCGCCCTCGGAGTCGGCGGGGACGGTCGGTGCCTCGCCGTGCGGGCTGCCCGCGCCCACGTCCGCCGTGGCCGCCGCGGTGCCGTGCGGCTCCGCCGGGTCGACCCAGACGTGCGAGCGCACCGAGGCGCGGCCGGCCAGGCCGGTGACCCCCGTGGTGACCTCCAGCGCCTCCGCGTAGGGCTCGTCCGGGTCCAGTCGCCGCAGCTCCTCGCCGAGCAGGTCGCCCAGGGAACGCTCGGGCAGGGCCATGGTGGCGTCGGGCCGGTAGGGCTGGCTGATCACCGCGCCGCCGCGGCGGTCGGCGTGCACCCGCACCTCCTCGTCCTGGTCGAGCTGCAGCACCACCGAGTCGACGCCGCTCGGGCCGGCGTGGCGGGCGGACTGCACGACCTCCAGCCGGGCGCCCGAGCGCGACTCGATCCACCCGGCCAGCAGCTGGGCGGTGGCGGCACCCGGGTCGCCCTCGATCCGGCCGCCGAGCACGCGGACGGCGTCGCTGCGGCGGCCGTGGACGGAGTCCAGCGCCGAGGTGAGCGTCGCCCGCCAGCCGGTGGCGCGGGTCCAGGCCAGGTCGGTGTCACCGGGCGCGTAGTCGTGCGCGCGGGTGCGCAGCGCGGCGATCTGGTCGGTGGCCGAGCCGCTGTCGGTGATCCGCCGGTCGGCGATGACCGCGAGCGCGTCGGTGGTCAGCCGCGACGGCGGGTCGGTGTGCCACCAGGTGACGACGGGGGCGTCGGCGGCCAGCAGCGGCAGCACCACCGACTCGGCGTGCAGGGCGAGCCGGCCGTACATGCGCATGACCACGGCCTCGCCGGGGCCGAGCCGCCCGCCGATGGTCACCTCGGCGTCCAGGCGGGGGACCGGCGCGTCGATCTGCCGGCGCACCACGACCAGGATCCGGCAGGGGTGCTGCTCGGACGCGTTGGCCGCGGCCTCCTCGGCCTCGGCGACCCGTGCCTCGTCGGCGACGACGACCAGGGTCAGCGCGACGCCGGAGAGCACCGCGCCGCCGGTCCGCCGCTGGGCGGCCAGCTCCTTGACCACGGCCGAGCCGGTGGTGTCCCACAGGGTCGTCACGGGGTTCCCTCCTGTCGGGTGCCGCTCACGGACGCCGCCACCGGCGGCCCTCGGCGGCGAGCATGTCGTCGGCCGCGCGCGGCCCCCACTCACCGGCCCGGTAGGGCTCCGGCGTGGTCCCGGCCCAGAACTCCTCGAGCGGGTCGATGACCGCCCAGGAGGCCTCGACCTCGGCGTTGCGCGGGAACAGCGTGGCGTCGCCCAGCAGGACGTCGAGCAGCAGCCGCTCGTAGGCCTCGGGGCTGGTCTCGGTGAACTGCTCGCCGTAGAGGAAGTCCATGGACACGTCCCGGACCTCCATCACGCTGCCGGGCACCTTCGACCCGAACTTGAGGGTCACGCCCTCGTCGGGCTGCACGCGCACGACGAGCTGGTTGTTGCCCAGCTCCTCGGTGTCGGTGTCGGCGAAGGGCAGGTGCGGCGCCCGCTTGAACACCAGCGCGATCTCGGTGACCCGGCGCGGCAGCCGCTTGCCGGTGCGCAGGTAGAACGGGACGCCCGCCCAGCGGCGGGTCTCCACGCCGAGGCGGACGGCGGCGTAGGTCTCGGTGAGCGACGCCTCGTCGACGCCCTCCTCCTGCCGGTAGCCCTTGGCGCGCTGCCCGGCCAGCCAGCCCTGCTGGTACTGGCCTCGGACCGCGAACCTGCGCATGTCCTCCGGCAGCGACACCGCCCGCAGCACCTTCAGCTTCTCGGTGCGGATCTCGTCGGCGGAGAACTCGACCGGCTCCTCCATGGCGGTGAGCGCCAGCAGCTGCAGCAGGTGGTTCTGCAGGACGTCGCGGGCGGCGCCGGTCTTCTCGTAGAAGCCGGCCCGGCCGCCGATGCCGACGTCCTCGGCCATGGTGATCTGCACCGAGTCGACGTGGTGGCCGTTCCAGACCGGCTCGAACAGCTCGTTGGCGAACCGCAGCGCCATCAGGTTCTGGACGGTCTCCTTGCCCAGGTAGTGGTCGATGCGGAAGACGTCGTCGGCGCTGAACACCGAGTCGACCAGCTCGTTGAGCTCGCGGCTGGAGGCCAGGTCGGTGCCGAAGGGCTTCTCGACGACGACGCGGCGCCAGCGGTCGGGCGTGCTCTCGGCCATGCCGGTGCGCTGCATCTGCTTGAGCACCACCGGGAACATCGCCGGCGGGATCGACAGGTAGAACGCGGCGTTGCCGCCGATGCCGTGGCTGCTCTCGAGGTCGCCGAGTGCGGCGGCGAGCTCGTCGAAGGCGTTGTCGTCGTCGAAGGAGCCCTGCACGAAGCGGACGCTGCTCGCCAGGCGCTCCCACACCTCCTCCCGCCACGGGGTGCGGGCGGCGTTGCGGGCGGCGTCGCGGGCCAGCTCGGCGAAGTCCTGGTCGCCCCAGTCCCGGCGGGCGAAGCCGAGCAGGGCGAAGTTGGTGGGGAGCAGGCCGCGGTTGGCCAGGTCGTACACCGCGGGGAGCAGCTTCTTGCGGGCCAGGTCGCCGGTGATGCCGAAGACCACGAGCGCGCAGGGCTCCGGGACGCGGGGCAGCCGCCGGTCCCGCGGGTCGCGCAGCGGGTTGGGGATCATGTGCCCTCCTGTGGGGGACGCAGCCGCCCGGCCGGCACGGGTGTGCCGGCCGGGCGGACTGTCAGCCGAGCGCGTCGAAGGAGCCTGCGTCGAAGGGGTCTGCGTCGAAGGGGTCTGCGTCGAAGGAGCCCTGGACCAGCAGCGTCACGCCTTGTCCTCGAGCTCGCTCTTCACCGAGGCGGTGAGCTCGTCCCAGGAGTCGACGAACTTCTGCACGCCCTCCTCCTCGAGGACGCGGAAGACGTCGTCGAGGTCCACGCCGGCCTCGGCGACGGCCTTCATGACCGCGGCGGCGTCGTCGTAGGTCTGCTGCACCGGGGTGCCGGCGGCGCCGTGGTCGGCGTAGGCCTGCAGCGTCTTCTCCGGCATCGTGTTCACGGTGCCGGGGGCGATGAGGTCGCTGACGTAGAGGGTGTCCGGGAGGGACGGGTCCTTGACGCCGGTCGAGGCCCACAGCGGCCGCTGCGGACGGGCGCCCTTGGCCTCGAGCGCCTTCCAGCGGTCGGAGGAGAAGACCTCCTCGTAGGCCTGGTAGGCCAGCTGGGCGTTGGCGAGGGCCGCCTTGCCCTTGAGGCCCTCCGCGCCCAGCTTCTCCAGCCGCTTGTCGATCTCGGTGTCCACGCGGGACACGAAGAACGACGCGACCGAGGCGATCTGGGACAGGTCGGCCTCGGCGTCGTCGGCCAGCCGCTGCTCCAGGCCGGAGAGGTAGGCGTCCATGACGGCGCGGTACCGCTCGAGGCTGAAGATCAGGGTGACGTTGACGCTGATGCCCCGCGCGATCGACGTCGTGATGGCCGGCAGGCCCTCGACGGTCGCCGGGATCTTGATGAACAGGTTGGGCCGGTCGACGAGCCACCACAGGTGGGCCGCCTCGGCCGCCGTCGCGTCGGTGTCGTGGGCCAGGCCCGGGGCCACCTCGAGCGACACCCGGCCGTCGCCGGGCTGCCGCTGCGCGACCGGGGCGAGCAGGTCGCAGGCGTCGCGGACGTCGGCGGCGGTGATGGTCCGCAGCGCCTCCTCCACGCTCACCTGCCGCACGGCGAGGGCGTGCAGCTGGTCGTCGTAGGACTCCGACCCGCTGATCGCCGCGGCGAAGATCGTCGGGTTGGTGGTGACGCCGACGACGGAGCGCTCGTCGACCAGCGACTGCAGGTTGCCGGTGCGGATGCGGTCGCGGGAGAGGTCGTCGAGCCAGACGGCGACCCCCGCCTGCGACAGCTCGGCCAGCTTCTCGTTCTGTGCCATGTCAGTGCCTTCCGTTGGAACCGGCCGGGGCCTCAGCGGTCGCCGGTGGGGTGGGGGAGCCCGCCGGTGGCTGCAACCGGGCCGGCGGGGACGGCGTTCCCGGAGCGGGCGGCCTCGATGCTCTCCCGGGCGGCGGCCACGACGGCCTCGTCGGTCAGGCCGAACTCCTCGTAGAGCACCGAGTAGGCCGCGCTGGCGCCGTAGTGGGTCAGGCCCACGATGCGCCCGGCGTCGCCCACGAACTCGCGCCAGCCCATCGGCACGCCGGCCTCGACGCTGACGCGGGCGCGGACCGTGGGCGGGAGCACCTCGTCCTTGTACGCCTGGTCCTGGTCGGCGAACCACTCGACGCAGGGCACGCTGACCACGCGGGTGGGGACGCCGTCGGCCTCGAGCCGTTCCCGGGCGGCGACGGCGATCTGCACCTCCGAGCCGGTGCCCAGCAGGATGACCTCGGGCTGCCCGTTCGAGGCGTCGGCCAGCACGTAGGCGCCGCGCGCGGTGCCCTCGGCCGAGGCGAACTCGCCGCGGTCGAACACCGGCAGGTTCTGCCGCGACAGCAGGATGCCGGCGGGCCGGTCGTTGTTCTCCAGGATCGTGCGCCAGGCGACGGAGACCTCGTTGGCGTCGGCCGGGCGGACGACGTCGAGGCCGGGGATCGCCCGCAGCGCGGCGAAGTGCTCGATCGGCTGGTGCGTCGGGCCGTCCTCGCCCAGGCCGATCGAGTCGTGCGTCCACACGTAGGTGACCGGCAGCTGCATGAGCGCGGCCAGGCGGACCGCGCCGCGCATGTAGTCGCTGAAGGTGAGGAACGTGCCGCCGTAGACGCGGGTGCCGCCGTGCAGCGCGATGCCGTTCATGATCGCGCCCATGGCGTGCTCGCGGACGCCGAAGTGCAGGGTGCGGCCGTAGGGGCCGCCGCTCCACATCTTCGTCTGGCGGTCGGCGGGCAGGAACGACGGCTCACCCTCGACGGCGGTGTTGTTGCTCTCCGCGAGGTCGGCCGAGCCGCCCCACAGCTCCGGCAGCGCCGGGTACAGCGCGGCGAGCACCTTGCCCGAGGCCTTGCGGGTGGCCACGCCCTTGGGGTCGGCGTCGAAGGAGGGCAGCACGTCGGCCCAGCCCTCGGGGAGGCGGCGCTCGCGCATGCGCGCCAGCAGGTCCGCGCGCTCGGGGTTCGCCTGCGCCCAGGCGTCGAAGCGCTGCTGCCACTCGGCGTGCGCCTGCTGCCCCTTCTCGACGACGGAGCGGGCGTGGGCGAGGACGTCGTCGTCGACCTGGAAGGTGCGCTCGGGGTCGAAGCCGAGCACCTCCTTGGTGGCGCGCACCTCGTCGTCGCCGAGCGCCGAGCCGTGGGAGGCGCCGGTGTTCTGCTTGTTCGGGGCCGGCCAGGCGATGATCGTCCGCAGCACGATGATCGACGGGCGCGAGGTCTCCGCCTTGGCGGCGGCGAACGCGGCGTCGACCGCGGCCAGGTCCTCGCCGTCGTCGACGTGCTGCACGTGCCAGCCGTAGGCCTCGTAGCGCTTGCCGACGTCCTCGGTGAAGGCGACGGTCGTGTCGTCCTCGATGGAGATCCGGTTGTCGTCGTAGACGAGGACCAGGTTGCCGAGCTTCTGGGTGCCGGCCAGCGAGGACGCCTCGCCGCTGACGCCTTCCTCCAGGTCGCCGTCGGAGGCGAAGGCCCAGATGGTGTGGTCGAACAGGCTCTCGCCCTCGGGGGCGTCGGGGTCGAGCAGGCCGCGCTCGCGGCGGGCGGCCATGGCCATGCCGACGGCGTTGCCCACGCCCTGGCCCAGCGGGCCGGTGGTGGTCTCGACGCCGGGGGTGTGGTTGACCTCGGGGTGGCCCGGGGTCTTCGAGCCCCAGGTGCGCAGCGCCTGCAGGTCCTCGACCTCCAGGCCGTAGCCGGAGAGGAACAGCTGCACGTAGAGGGTCAGGCTGGAGTGGCCCATCGAGAGCACGAAGCGGTCGCGGGCGACCCAGTTCGGGGCGCTCGGGTCGTGCGTGAGCCACTTGTGGAAGAGCAGGTAGGCGGTCGGCGCCATGCTCATCGCGGTGCCGGGGTGGCCGTTGCCGACCTTCTGCACCGCGTCCATCGCGAGCACGCGCGCGGTGTCGATGGCGCGGCGGTCGAGGTCGCCGAAGTCGTCCGGCAGCGTGGGGTGCGGCTGGCGGGGGTCGCCGGTGGGGGCGTCGGTGGCGGCCTCGGCCGGGGCCTCGGACTCCGTGCTCCTGGTGTCGCTGGTCATGTCGGGCGCTGCTCCTCGAGGATCGGCCGTTGCGGGGCCGTCCGGGGACCGGTGTCCCGTGCTCCCGGGCGGGCGACGCGGGCGCGGTGGTCGGCTGGGCCCGGGTGCCCCCGGGGCGTCGATGGCCCGAGACCCTCCGTCGTCGGCGACGGCCCTACCCGCTGTCCGCGCGGCGTCAACGTGATCAGACCCTAGTCATCCCGGCCGGTCGACGGTGTGCCCGAGGGCTACAGTGGGTCCGTTCATCCACGGTTCGAAGGGACCCCCGTGCTGTCTTCGTGCCCGGTGGTGCCCTGCCGCCCGCGCGCACACGCGGGCGAGGCCGCCAGGTGACGGCGCTCGCCGAGCGACCGGCCGTCTCCGCCCGCCGGCTGTCCGGCCTGGTCGGGGCCTACGTCGCGCTGACCAAGCCCAAGCTGGTCGAGCTGCTGCTCGTCACCACGCTGCCGGCGATGATGATGGCCGCCGACGGCTGGCCGTCCTGGCGGCTCGTGGGCGCCACGATGGTCGGCGGGATGTTCGCCGCGGGCGCGGCCAACGTCTTCAACTGCTGGTACGACCGCGACATCGACCGGCTCATGTCGCGCACCGCCGATCGGCCCATCCCGTCGGGTGTGGTGTCGCCGCGGGCGGCGCTGGTCTTCGGCCTGCTGCTCGCCGCGGCGTCGCTGACCCTGCTCTGGGTGGCCACCACGCCGCTGGCCACGGCCCTCGCGGCGGTCGCGATCCTGGCCTACTCCGTCGTCTACACGATGGTGCTCAAGCGCCGGACCCGGCACAACACGGTCTTCGGGGCGTTCCCCGGCGCGGCGCCGGTGCTCATCGGCTGGGCGGCGGTGACCGGCTCGCTCGACTGGCCGGCGCTGGCCTTCTTCGCCGTCGTCTTCTGCTGGCAGATGCCGCACTTCTGGGCGCTGGCCAGCCGCTTCCGCGAGGACTACGCCCGCGCCGGCGTCCCGATGCTGTCGGTGGTCGCGGGGCCGGAGAGCGTCGGCCGGCAGTCGGTCGCGTGGGCCTGGGCGACGCTCGGCGCCACGCTGCTCATGGGCTCGATCACGCCGGTCCTCGACTGGGCCTTCGCCATCGGCGGCGGGCTGCTCGGCGCCTGGTACGTGGCCGAGTCCCACCAGTGGCTCGACCGCATCCGCGCCGGCGTGCCCGACCGGCCGATGAAGCTGTTCTCGGTGTCGATCACGCACATGACGCTGCTGTCGATCGCCATCGCCATCGACGTCCTCGTCTGACCCGCCCGCTCCGGCCGCGAGCCCGGACCCCCGCCCGGGGTCCGGGCTCGCGGGCGTTCGTGGGGTCGTCAGCGCGTCGAGTGGTCCCGGGGGCGCTGAGGTGCGGGTGGTGGTCGTCATCCGGGATGCGGTGGCGACCCTCCGGCGCATCTCCGCCGTCCGTCCTCGTCCGACCGCTGGTCCGCCGCGAGCCCGGACCCGCGCGCGAGCGGGTCTCGCCGGTGGCGCGGGCGGTGTGTGTCCGTCGCCGACCTGCTGCTCTCCCGGGGCCGATGGGACCGCCACGGGTCGACGTTCGGCGGTCAGCGCGCCGAGCCGCGGACGGCGGTCGTCATCAGGGGTGCGGTGACGACCGTCCGGCGCATCTGGCCGGGCCGGTGGGTCAGCGGGCGGCGGGGACCTGGGCGGAGGGGGCGTCCAGGGGCTGCTCGCTGGCCGGGCCGCGGACCGACCACACCAGGCGCGCGGTGTAGACGGTGGTCAGCACCGCGCCGAGCATGTGCAGCAGCACCAGCACGACCGGCAGGTGCGTGAAGTACTGCACGAAGCCGACGACGCCCTGCAGCAGCTGCACGACCAGCAGGTCGCGCGCGGCCCGGCGCACCCGGCCCGGGGCGTCGGTGGCGTGGAGCGCCACGAGCAGCGCGATGGTCAGGCCCACCAGCAGGAACACCGCGTCGGCGTGCACCTGGCTCACGGTCTCCGGGTCGAAGCCCATCCGGTCGCCGGTCGGCACGTCGTCCTCGTCGACGTCGCCGCTGTGCGGCCCGCTGCCGGTGACCAGCGTGCCGAGCACCAGCACGGCGCCGGTGACCGCGGCGATCCCGCCGACGAGCGGGGCCAGCGGGCGGCGCACCAGCGGCTGTCCCACGCCCGGCTCGCGGGAGCGCAGCCACAGCACCGTCGACAGCGCGACCAGCACGATCGACACGAGGAAGTGGACGGCGACGGTCCACGGGTTCAGGCCCGTGAGGACGGTGACGCCGCCGATCGCGGCCTGCAGCGGGATGCCGAGGAAGGTGAGCACCGCCAGCGGGCGCAGGTCGCGCCGGGCCGAGCGCCACACCGCGACGAGCGTGGCGATCGCGACGGCGGTCAGCGCGAAGGTGAGCAGCCGGTTGCCGAACTCGATGAGGCCGTGGCCGGCCATCTCCGGCGTGGTGACGAAGCTCTCCTCGGTGCACCGCGGCCAGGTGGGGCAGCCGAGGCCCGAGCCGGTCAGCCGGACCACCCCGCCGGTGACGACGATCGCGCCGTTGGCGACCACGTTCGCCAGCGCCAGGCGGCTGATGACGGCGGGGGAGAACGAGCGGGGCAGGACCTGCACGGCCCGATGCTAGCCGCGGGGAGCGACCCGTCCGGTTCGCTCAGGGCGGAGCGGGCGGGGGAAGCCGGCGACGGCGTCCGGCGCTGAGCAGGACGCAGGCGGCCGACGCGCCGACCTGGTGTCGGAACGGCCCCGCGGGTACCGGAGCCCCCAGCGGGAGCCCTCCGCGGAGCCGTCCGACGCCCCGACTTCCCCCTTGGACGTGAGGTATGACCAGCCCGTTCTTCCCGGGCCCCTACGGGAGCCCGTTCGACGACTTCTTCGCCCGGTACCTCGGCGGCGAGCAGCGCGCGCCGCGGCAGCGGGTCGACATCACGCAGTTCCTGAGCCAGCAGGCCCGCGAGCTGGTGAACGCCGCGGCCCACCAGGCCGTGGCCACCGGCAGCGCGGACCTCGACACCGAGCACCTGCTCTGGGCGATGACCGGCGACGAGACCGCGCGCACCTTCCTGTCCCGCACCGGCACCGACCCCGACCGGCTGCGCACCGAGCTCGGGGAGCAGATGCTGCGCGGCGAGGCCCGCGACGAGGCGCCGTCGCTCACCCCCGCCGCCAAGCGGGCGCTGCTCGACGCCCACCGGGTGTCCCGGGCTCTCGGCTCGACCTACATCGGCCCCGAGCACCTGCTGTTCGCCCTCGCCGTGAACCCCGACTCGCCCGGCGGGCGGGTGCTGCGGGAGCGCGGCGTCACCCCGGAGGCCCTGCAGCAGGCCGCCACCGGCGCCCCGCAGCCCGCCGGCGGGCGTCCCGGCGGCCCCGGCCAGGGCGGTCCGTCGAACACGCCGACGCTCGACGAGTACGGCCGCGACCTGACGGCGATGGCCCGCAACGGCCAGATCGACCCGGTGATCGGCCGCGAGTCCGAGATCGAGCAGACCGTCGAGGTCCTCTCCCGGCGCCGCAAGAACAACCCGGTGCTCATCGGCGAGGCCGGCGTCGGCAAGACCGCCATCGTCGAGGGCATCGCCGCCCAGATCGTCGAGGGCGACGTCCCCGAGACGCTGCGCGGCCGGCGCCTCGTGGAGCTCGACCTCACCGGCCTCGTGGCGGGCACCCGCTACCGCGGTGACTTCGAGGAGCGGCTCAAGAAGGTGATGGACGAGATCCGCGAGCACTCCGACGAGGTGATCGTCTTCATCGACGAGCTGCACACCGTCGTCGGCGCGGGCGCGTCCGAGGGCTCCGGCGGCGCGGGCAACATGCTCAAGCCGGCCCTGGCCCGCGGCGAACTGCACATCATCGGCGCCACGACGCTCGACGAGTACCGCCGCAACATCGAGAAGGACGCCGCCCTCGAGCGGCGCTTCCAGCCGATCCTCGTGTCCGAGCCGAGCGTCGAGGACACCGTGTCGATCCTCTGCGGCCTCCGGGACCGCTACGAGGCCCACCACCAGGTGCGCTTCACCGACGACGCCGTGCGCGCCGCCGTCGAGCTGTCCGACCGCTACGTGACCGACCGGCACCTGCCCGACAAGGCGATCGACCTCATCGACCAGGCCGGCGCCCGGGTGCGCCGGCGGGTGAAGACCCCGCCGACCGACCTGCGCGGCCTCGAGCAGGAGGTCGACCGGCTGCAGCGGGAGAAGGACCAGGCGGTGGCCGCCGAGCAGTACGAGCGCGCCGTCGAGCTGCGCGATCAGCTCGCGCAGGCGCAGGCCCGCCTGGAGGAGGCCCGCAGCGGCGGCGGCCAGCCCGGCGTCCCGGAGGTCGGCGTCGAGGACATCGCCGAGGTGGTGTCGCGGCAGACCGGCATCCCGGTGGCGCAGCTGACCCAGGAGGAGATGCAGCGGCTGCTCGACCTGGAGGGGCGCCTGCACGAGCGGGTGGTCGGCCAGGACGACGCCGTCCGGGTGGTCAGCGAGGCGATCCGGCGGTCCCGCGTGGGCCTCGGTGACCCCGACCGGCCGATCGGCAGCTTCCTGTTCCTCGGCCCGACCGGGGTCGGCAAGACCGAGCTGGCCCGGGCCCTGGCCGAGGCGATGTTCGGCGACCAGGACCGGATGATCCGGCTGGACATGAGCGAGTTCCAGGAGCGGCACACCGTCAGCCGCCTGGTCGGCTCCCCGCCCGGCTACGTCGGCTACGAGGACGCCGGGCAGCTGACCGAGGCGGTGCGCCGCCGGCCCTACTCGGTGGTGCTGCTCGACGAGATCGAGAAGGCGCACCCCGACGTCTTCAACACCCTGCTGCAGGTGCTCGACGACGGCCGGCTCACCGACTCCCAGGGCCGCACGGTCGACTTCAAGAACACCGTGCTGATCATGACCAGCAACCTGGGGTCGGAGCTGATCCAGGGCCGCAACACCCCGCTGGGCTTCGGCACCGGGGACGCGGCCTCGGCCGACGCCGGCCTGCGCGAGCGGCTCATGCGGCGGCTGCGGGAGTCCTTCCGGCCGGAGTTCCTCAACCGGATCGACGAGATCGTGGTCTTCCAGCAGCTGGAGAGCGAGCAGCTGCAGCAGATCACCCGGCTGCTGCTCGACGAGACGCGGCGCCGGCTGGCGGCCCAGGACATCGCGGTGGAGTTCACCGACGACGCCGTCGCCTGGATCGCCGACCGCGGCTCCGAGCCGTCGTTCGGGGCGCGGCCGCTGCGCCGGGCCATCCAGCGCGAGGTCGACAACCCGCTCGCCCGGCTGCTGCTCGACGGCCGCGCGGGCCCCGGCCGGTCCGTCGTCGTCGACGTCCGGGACGGCGCGCTGGACCTCCGCGTCGAGGAGGCGGCCGTCCCGGCCGGCCAGGCCTGACCACCGGCTGGTGATCTCCCTCACCCGGCCCCTGACCTGCGTGGTCAGGGGCCGGGTGACTTAGGGCGACCTTCCTTGCGGGCGCCCCGAAATAGGACACAATCGTGTTGTGGAAACCAGCGCGGGACAGGCGGGGGCGGTGCGGGCCGACGACGTCCGCACCCGTGACCGCGTGACCGCGCTGCTGCTCGAGCACGGTCCCCAGACCGCGAGCGAGCTCGCCGCACGGCTGGGCGTGAGCCCCGCCGCCGTCCGCCGCCACCTCGACGCGCTCGCCGCCCGCGGCCGCGTGGAGGAGCGCGCGGCGCCCGGCACGCAGCGGGGGAGGGGCCGGCCCGCCCGGCGCTTCCACCTCACCGACGCCGGCCGCTCGGGCTTCGCGCACGCCTACGACGACCTGGCGCTCACCGCGCTGCGCTACGTCGCCGCCTCGGGCGGGCCCGACGCCGTCCGCGCCGTCGCCGAGGCCCAGCTCGCGGGCCTCGAGCGGCGGGCCTCCGACGCCGTGGCCCGCACCAGCGGGGCACCCGTCGAGCGGGCCCGGGCGCTGGCGGGGGCGCTGACCGCCGAGGGCTACGCTGCCTCGGCCTCCGCGATCGCCAGCGGCGGGCAGCTGTGCCAGCACCACTGCCCGGTGGCGCACGTGGCCGCGGAGTTCCCGCAGCTGTGCGAGGCCGAGACGGCGGTGATCGGCCGGCTGGTGGGTACCCACGTGCAGCGGCTGGCGACGATCGCCCACGGCGACGGCGTCTGCACCACCCACATCCCCGGGCCGCCCCACGGCGTCCGGGACCACACCCGTGCGGGGAACAGAACGACCCCCGCGCGCCCTGTACCCGGTGAGCGAGCAGCGCGGGTCGTCCGACCACGACCCGGCCCCGCCCCGTCCACCAGCACCACCCCCACGAGCGACCGGGAGAGGACGCCCGCATGACCAGCACCCAGCAGCCGGTGACCGGCACGCCGCTGACGCAGGACGAGCAGATCGAGCAGCTCGGCCGCTACCAGTACGGCTGGGCCGACGCCGACGTCGCCGGGGCCTCCGCCCGCCGCGGCCTGGACGAGGACGTCGTCCGGGACATCTCGGCGCGGAAGAACGAGCCCGAGTGGATGCTCGAGCGCCGCCTCAAGGCGCTCAAGCTCTTCGACCGCAAGCCGATGCCCGACTGGGGCTCGGACCTGTCCGGGATCGACTTCCAGAACATCAAGTACTTCGTGCGCTCGACCGAGGCCCAGGCCGCCTCGTGGGACGAGCTGCCCGAGGACATCAAGAACACCTACGACAAGCTGGGCATCCCCGAGGCGGAGAAGCAGCGGCTCATCGCCGGCGTCGCGGCCCAGTACGAGTCCGAGGTCGTCTACCACAAGATCCGCGAGGACCTCGAGGAGCAGGGTGTCGTCTTCCTCGACACCGACACCGCCCTCAAGGAGCACCCGGACCTGTTCCGCGAGTACTTCGGCTCGGTCATCCCGTCCGGCGACAACAAGTTCGCCGCACTGAACACCGCGGTGTGGTCGGGTGGCTCGTTCATCTACGTGCCGAAGGGCGTGCAGGTCGAGATCCCGCTGCAGGCCTACTTCCGGATCAACACCGAGAACATGGGCCAGTTCGAGCGGACGCTGATCATCGTCGACGAGGGCGCCTACGTGCACTACGTCGAGGGCTGCACCGCGCCGATCTACAAGTCGGACTCGCTGCACTCCGCGGTCGTCGAGATCATCGTCAAGAAGAACGCGCGCTGCCGGTACACGACCATCCAGAACTGGTCGAACAACGTCTACAACCTGGTCACCAAGCGGGCGATCGCCCACGAGGGCGCGACCATGGAGTGGATCGACGGCAACCTCGGCTCCAAGGTCACCATGAAGTACCCGGCCGTCTGGATGACCGGCGAGCACGCCAAGGGCGAGGTCCTGTCCATCGCCTTCGCGGGCGAGGGCCAGCACCAGGACGCCGGCGCCAAGATGGTGCACGCCGCCCCCAACACCTCCTCGACCATCGTGTCGAAGTCGGTGGCCCGCGGCGGTGGCCGCACGTCCTACCGCGGTCTCGTGCAGATCGACGAGGGCGCGCACGGCTCGAAGTCGACGGTCAAGTGCGACGCCCTGCTCGTCGACACGATCAGCCGCTCGGACACCTACCCCTACGTCGACGTCCGCGAGGACGACGTCGCCATGGGTCACGAGGCGACCGTCTCCCGGGTCAGCGAGGACCAGCTCTTCTACCTGATGAGCCGCGGCCTGTCCGAGGACGAGGCCATGGCGATGGTGGTGCGCGGCTTCGTCGAGCCGATCGCCCGCGAGCTGCCCATGGAGTACGCCCTCGAGCTCAACCGGCTCATCGAGCTGCAGATGGAAGGTGCCGTCGGCTGATGCCGGAGCAGAACACCCCCAGCACCACCGGTCTCACCACGGAGTCCGCCACCCTCGCCGGCGAGCTGTTCGGCGAGGGGGTGGGCACCCAGGCGGGCCCGCCGGCCGTCCCCGCGGCCGGCACGGGCACCGCCGGGCAGGCCGGCCCCGGGTCGCACTCGCACGGGGGCACCGCCCCGACCGGCTCGCCGGCCGAGCGGTTCACCTCGACCGACCCCGACGCCTTCGGCGCGGTCACCGGTCGCGAGGAGGAGTGGCGGTTCACCCCGCTGCGCCGCGTCCGCGCGCTGCTCGACGGCGCCGCGTCCGACGCGCACCTGGCCTGGACGACCGACCTGCCCGAGGGCGCCGAGCTCACCAGCGTCGACGCCGACGACCCGCTGCTCAAGGGCCTGCCCGAGCCGGTCGACCGGCTCGCCGCGCTCGCCCGGGCGCGCAGCGGCGGCGCCGCGGTGGTCCGCGTGGCCGCCGAGGCGCAGCTCGACCGCCCGCTCACCCTGGGCCTGGCCGGCACCGGGTCCGACGACGTCGTCTGGGGCCACCTGGTCGTCGAGGTGGGCGCGTTCGCGAAGGCGACCGTCGTCCTCGACCACTCGGGCCTCGCCCGCTACGCCGGCGGCGTGTCCGTGCTCGTCGGCGACGGCGCCCAGGTGACCGTCGTGTCGGTGCAGGACTGGGCGCCCGGCGCGGTGCACGGCGGCCAGTTCGACGCCGTCGTCGGCCGCGACGCCAGCTACAAGCAGGTCGTGGTCACCCTCGGCGGCGACCTCGTCCGGCTGGTCAGCAACGTGCAGTACGCCGGCCCCGGCGGCACCGCGGAGCTGTTCGGCGTCTACTTCTCCGACGAGACGCAGCACCAGGAGCACCGGCTCTGGGTCGACCACGCCGTCCCGAACTGCACCAGCAACGTGCTCTACAAGGGCGCGCTGCAGGGCGAGGGTGCGCGCACGGTGTGGGTCGGCGACGTCCGGATCCGCCCGGCGGCCACCGGCACCGACACCTACGAGCTCAACCGCAACCTGGTGCTCACCGACGGCGCCCGCGCCGACTCGGTGCCCAACCTCGAGATCGAGACCGGCGAGATCGTCGGCGCCGGCCACGCCAGCGCCACCGGCCGCTTCGACGACGAGCAGCTGTTCTACCTCTGCTCGCGCGGCATCGACGCCGAGACCGCCCGCCGCCTGGTCGTGCGCGGCTTCTTCGCCGACGTCGTCCAGCTCATCGGCGTCGACGCGCTGCAGGACCGGATCATGCGCTCCATCGAGACGCGCCTGGGCGCCCTGCCCGGCCTCGACGAGCAGCCGGTCGAGGTGGCCTGACCGATGGCGTTCGAGCGGGTCTGCGGCCTGTCCGAGGTCCCCGAGGACGGCGCCCTGCGCGTCGAGCTCGCGGAGGTCGACGTCGCCGTCGTCCGGTTCGAGGGGCAGGTCTACGCACTGCAGGACCTCTGCTCCCACGCCGAGGTGCCCCTCTCCGAGGGCGACGTCGAGACCTTCGACGGCGCCCCCACGATCGAGTGCTGGCTGCACGGGTCCTGCTTCGACCTGCGCACCGGCGAGCCCACCAACCTGCCGGCCACCGAGCCGGTCGACGTCTACCCGGTGCGCGTGGAGGGGGAGGACGTGCTCGTCGACATCGACGCGGACGGCCGCCTGCCCCTGGCGTCCGGCAACTGAGGAGCGAGAGAAGAAGTGTCGGTTCTGGAGATCCGCGACCTGCACGTCACGGTCGGTGAGGGCGACGACGTCAAGGAGATCCTCCGCGGCGTCGACCTGACCGTCCGGTCGGGCGAGACCCACGCGATCATGGGCCCCAACGGGTCGGGCAAGTCCACCCTCGCCTACTCGATCGCCGGGCACCCGAAGTACACGATCACCGGCGGCACGGTGACCCTCGACGGCGAGGACGTCCTCGCGATGAGCGTCGACGAGCGCGCCCGCGCCGGCCTGTTCCTGGCCATGCAGTACCCGGTCGAGGTCCCCGGCGTCTCGGTGTCGAACTTCCTGCGCACCGCCGCCACCGCCGTCAAGGGCGAGGCGCCGAAGCTGCGCACCTGGGTCAAGGACGTCCGCGAGGAGATGTCGGCCCTGGAGATGGACCCGGCGTTCGCCGAGCGCAACGTCAACGAGGGCTTCTCCGGCGGTGAGAAGAAGCGCCACGAGATCCTGCAGATGCGGCTGCTCAAGCCGAAGGTGGCGATCCTCGACGAGACCGACTCCGGCCTCGACGTCGACGCCCTGCGCGTCGTCTCCGAGGGCGTCAACCGCACCCGCGCCGAGGGCGAGGTCGGCGTCCTGCTGATCACGCACTACACGCGGATCCTGCGCTACATCCAGCCGGACTTCGTGCACGTGTTCGTGGGCGGCCGCGTCGTCGACGAGGGCGGCAAGGAGCTGGCCGACAAGCTCGAGGCCGAGGGCTACGCGGCCTACGTGAAGGACTCGAAGGAGACCGCGAAGGCATGACCCAGACCGTCTCGCGTCCCGGTGCCGGGGCGCACACGCCCCTGCCACTGGACGTCGAGGCGATCCGGGCGGACTTCCCGATCCTGTCGCGCACCGTGCGCGACGGGAAGCGGCTGGTCTACCTCGACTCCGGGGCCACCTCGCAGAAGCCGCGCAGCGTCCTCGACGCCGAGCGCGACTTCTACGAGAACCACAACGCCGCCCCGCACCGCGGCGCGCACCAGCTCGCCGAGGAGGCCACCGGTCTCTACGAGGCGGCCCGGGCGAAGATCGCCGGGTTCATCGGCGCCGCCGTCGAGGAGGTCGTGTTCACCCGCAACACGACCGACGCGGTCAACACCGTCGCCTACGCGCTGTCCAACGCCGCCACGGCCAAGGAGCCGTCCTTCCGCCGGTACGCCGTCGGCCAGGGCGACGAGATCGTCGTGACCGAGATGGAGCACCACGCCAACCTGGTGCCCTGGCAGCAGCTGTGCGAGCGCACCGGCGCCACGCTGCGGTGGCTCGGCCTCACCGACGACGGCCGGCTCGACCTCTCCGACCTCGACACCGTGGTCACCGAGCGGACGAAGCTGGTCGCCGTCACCCAGCAGTCGAACATCCTGGGCACCATCAACCCGCTCGAGCCGATCGTGGCCCGCGCGCGGGAGGTCGGCGCGCTGGTCCTGGTCGACGGCGCCCAGTCGGTGCCGCACCAGCCGGTCGACGTGACCGCCCTCGGCGCGGACTTCCTCGTGTTCTCCGGCCACAAGATGCTCGGGCCCACCGGCGTCGGCGTGCTGTGGGGCCGCTACGACGTCCTCGACGCGCTGCCGCCGTTCCTGACGGGCGGCTCGATGATCGAGGTCGTGCGCATGGAGGGCAGCACCTTCATGCCGCCGCCGCAGCGCTTCGAGGCCGGCGTCCCGATGACCGCGCAGGTCGTGGGCCTCGGTGCCGCCGTCGACTACCTGCAGGCGCTCGGCATGGAGAAGGTGCAGGCGCACGAGGAGGCGCTGACCGCCTACGCCCTCGAGCAGCTGCAGGCCATCCCCGGCGTCACGGTGATCGGCCCGCCGGACACCGTCGCCCGCGGCGGCGCGGTCTCCTTCACCGTCGAGGGCATCCACCCGCACGACGTCGGCCAGGTCCTCGACGACCTCGGCATCGCCGTCCGGGTGGGCCACCACTGCGCGTGGCCGGTGGTCCGCCGCTACGGCGTGCCGGCCACCACCCGGGCCACCTTCTACGTGCACACCGGCTACGACGACGTCGACGCGCTCGTGGAAGGTGTGCGGGCCGCGCAGCGTTTCTTCGGAGTGACGCCGGAGGAGGCAACCGCCTGATGCAGCTGCAGTCGATGTACCAGGACATCATCCTGGACCACTACCGCAACCCCCACGGCCGCGGCCTGCGCGACCCGTTCGAGGCCGAGGTGCACCACGTCAACCCGACCTGCGGGGACGAGGTGACCCTGCGGGTGCACCTGGACGGCGAGACCATCGCCGACGTGTCCTACGAGGGCATGGGGTGCTCGATCAGCCAGGCCTCGGTCTCGGCGATGTACGACCTCGTCGTCGGCCGCTCCGTCACCGACGCCCTCGCCACCGGCGACTCGTTCATGACGCTCATGCAGTCCAAGGGCGACGCGGCCGTGGCCGAGGGCCTGGAGGACGAGCTCGAGGACGCGATCGCCTTCGCCGGGGTGTCGAAGTACCCCGCCCGCATCAAGTGCGCGCTGATGAGCTGGATGGCCCTCAAGGACGCCTCCGCCCGCGCGCTGGCCGCCACCCCCACTGGAGGACAGGCATGAGCGAGACCACGGAGAACGCGACCCCGGAGCTGCCGCCGTACAAGTCGGCGCTGCTCGAGGACGTCGAGGAGGCCATGCGCGACGTCGTCGACCCGGAGCTCGGCGTCAACGTCGTCGACCTGGGCCTCGTCTACGGCATCGACGTCGACGACGACAACGTGGCGATCCTGGACATGACGCTCACCTCGGCGGCCTGCCCGCTGACCGACGTCATCGAGGACCAGGCCCGCCAGGCGCTCACCGGCGGCCCCGGCCCCGGCCTGGTCGACGACATCCGCATCAACTGGGTCTGGATGCCGCCGTGGGGCCCGGACAAGATCACCGACGACGGGCGCGAGCAGCTGCGCGCGCTCGGCTTCCGGGTCTGAACGGGACCCTCGCCGAGCTGCTCGATCGCCTGGCCGCCGGGGACGACCCGCCGGCCGACGCGAGCGTCGTGACACTGCCCGCGCCCCCCGGGGCGCGGGCAGTCGTCGTCGGGGGCACCGCGTGGCACGTGGTGGCCGCCGACGTCGACCCCGACTGGGTGGCCGCGCGGACGGCACACGACCCGTTGGCCGCGCCGCTCGGCGCCCGGTTCCTCGCCGCCCTGGCCGACCGGACCGGCGTCGAGCCGGGCGTGGTCGACGCCGTCCTGGTGGCGCCGCCCGCGGCCGCCGCCGGGCCCGGGCTCGAGCTGGCGCCCGCCGAGGTCGACCACCCGCGGGTGGACCGGGCGCTGCTGCACCGCACCGACGTGCGCGTGTGGACGACGCCCGACGGCTGCGGCGTGCTGGTGCTCGGCCGTGGCGTGGCCCGCCGGTGGGAGGTCAGCGTGGAGGTCGACCCGTCCGCCCGCGGGCGGGGCCTGGGCACGGCCCTGGTGGCCGCGGCGCCGTCGCTGGTGCCCGGCGGGGCGCCCCTGTGGGCGCAGGTGGCGCCGGCCAACACCGCCTCGCTGCGCGCCTTCCTCGGCGCGGGCTACCGGCCGGTGGGCGCGGAGTCGCTGTTCGGCGCCTGACCCTTCAGCGCATCTCCGACAGCCGCGCCCCGAAGCCGGCCACCGGCCGCAGCTCCCGCCGGGCCCCGAGCGCCAGCAGCGCCGCCCCGACCGCGAGCGCGCCCACGACCGGCAGCGGCAGCGCGAGGACGGCGAGCCCCGCGGCCAGCGCCACCGCGGTGACCGCGCCGGTGAGCAGGGGCGCGCGCACCGCCGTCCGGGCGCCCAACGCCATGGCGAGCGCGGCCACGACGAGCACGAGCACCGGCCGCAGCGCGCCGGGCGCGACCACGGCGGCCACCGTCGACGGCGCGGCCGCCACCACCAGGCCCGGGCCCCACGCCGGCCAGGACGGCCCGTCGAGCAGTCGCGGGCCGGCCGCCAGCCACAGACCCGCCGCGGCCGGCAGCGTCCAGGCCTCCACCGCGGGCGCGCCGGTCAGCGCGGCCACGGTCCAGGCGGCAGCCACGAGCTCCGCGGCGCCGGTGCGCCAGGCGACCCGCTCCTCGCGGGCGTCTCCCCGCGCGCGGGTGAGGAACGCCGCCCACCCGCAGGTGAGGCCGCCCTGCACGGCGAGGTGCGTGGCGAGCAGGCCCCACTCGGCACCGGCGGCGGCCACGACGAGGGCGGCGGCCGCCGAGAGCGCGCCGACCGTGCCGGTGGGCCCCCGCAGGTCGGCGGCCATCCCGGGACGCGCCGCCAGCGTGACGGCGTAGAGGCCGGTGAGCGCCGCGGCCGAGCCCCCCGGGGAGAGCAGTCCGGCGGGGATCGCGAGGAGCGCGGCTCCCGCCACGCACGCGACCGCCGAGGGCACCGCCTGCGGGCGCTCGTCGCGGCGGACCGCGGCGACCCCGGCGGCCGGCAGCGCGGTGAGCACCAGGAGCACGACCAGCGCCTGCCACCGCGCGGACGCGACCAACTGCGCCACCGCTGCCCCCACGAGCACGCCTCCGGCGCCGTACGCGGCGGGCAGCAGCAGCCCGCGCCGCCAGCCGGTGAGCAGCGCCGCGGCGGCGCTCATCAGCAGCACGCCCAGCCAGCCGGCCAGCGGCAGCGGTACCGGACCGTCGGTGGACAGCGCCGCGGCCACCGCCCCGCCGGCGACCAGCCCGGCGACCACCGGGACCAGCCGCGGCGGCCCGAGCAGTGGCTCGACCGCCCGCTCCAGCCGGACCAGCAGCAGCGCGGCCGCCGCGACGACGGTGAGCCCGGCCGACACCCAGCGGACCGGGCCGTCCGCGCCGGCCGCGGTCCCGAGCCCGCCGAGGACCCCCGCGGCGAGCCACGGCGCGGTGGTGACCAGGGCGACGCGCGCGAGCGGCCGGCGCGCGGCCAGGGCGACGGCGATCCCGGCCAGCGCGACGCCGAGCAGCAATGCGGTGCGGGGCAGCCCGGCCGGCGCGAGCTCCAGCGAGCGCAGCGCGGCCACCTGGACCGCCGCCCACGCGGCGAGCGGCCAGCTCAGCGGGCGGGGGAGCAGCACCCGCAGGCACACGAACACGGCTGCCACGACCAGCGCCCCGAGTGGTCCACCCTCGAGCGGCCGGTCGCCGGACGCGGCGCCGGTGAGGGCCAGCGCCGCCGCGGCCGCCGCGCACGCCTCCTCGGTGCTGCGCAGCCGCGCGTGGGCCGCCCAGGCCGAGGCGCACCCGGCGACCGGGGCGAGCAGCAGCACGCCGAGGCGGGCGGCGCCGCCGGCCAGCGACGGCCCGGCCAGGCCCGCCGCCACGAGCAACACCACGCCGACGCCCAGGAGCACCTGCGGCGGGCGCAGCCGGGCCTCCAGCGACGTGGCGACCGGCCCCGCGGGCACGGGCGCCGGCGGACCGGCGTAGGGGAGCGGCGGCCGCGGTGCACCGGTCATCGCCGTCCCCCTCCACTCGGCCTGCGCTCTCACGCTAGGGGCAGGTCAGCGCATCTGCGCGACCCAGGCGACCGCCTCCCGCGCCTGCTGGCGCCGTCGCTCGTAGGTGGCGCCGACGACCAGGAGCAGCAGCCCGGCGGTGGCCAGGGTGACCCAGCGGGGGACCAGCGGCGCGTAGGGCGCCAGCCGGCCGAGCACCACCAGGACCAGCGCCCCGGCCCCGACGAGGAAGGGCGCCTGCCGGTGGGTGAGCGCGCCCCCGACGGTCAGCCCGGCCGCGGCCGCGACCACCAGCGCCAGGCGCAGCGCCGTCGGCTCGTCGACCACCGCCAGCGCCGAGGGCAGCAGCGCCACGGCCACCGCCGGGCCCTCGGCGGCCCAGGAGGCGGCGCCGGTGCGCAGTGCCGGGACCGCGAGCAGCAGCAGCCCCGCAGCCGCGGGCAGCGTGTAGACCTCGGGCGTGGTGATCTCCGCCCCGGCCGCGGCGATCCAGCCGGCCGCGACGAGGTCGGCCACCGCCAGCACGGCCACCGGGCGGCGCCGCGCGACGACGGCGTAGCAGCCGGCCGCGGCACCGACGACGGCGAGGTCGACCGCGACCTGACCCCACGCGCCGACCTCCACGGTGACCAGGCCGGCCACCACGCCGGCCAGCGTCCCGGTGACCGCCGCGGCCCACTCCTCGGGGTGCCCGGCGCGCAGCGCGGCGACCGCGAAGGCGGCGGCACCGGCGAGCGCTATCAGCAGCGCGGCCGGGACCTCGCCGAGCAGCCCGCCCGCCATCGCGACCAGCGCCGCCAGCGGGGGCGCCGCGAGGGCCGCCGCGGTGGCGGCCGGTCGCAGGACCGGGCGCAGGACCGCCGCCAGGCCGGCGGGGACCGCGGCGGCCAGCACCAGCAGGGCCAGGGGGGCGACGTGCTCCCCGTCGGTCAGCACCGCGGCGCCGCCGCCGGCCAGGACGGCGCCGGCGGCCGTCAGCGCGCCCGCGACCGGGCCGGTTCCCGTGGTCGGCGCCGCCGCGGTCAGCAGCACCAGGCCGAGCCCGCCGGCGAGCACGGTGCCCGCGAGGCCGGCGCCGGTGAGCGACCCGGTGAGGGCGGTGGCCGCGATGCCCGCGGCGACCGGAGCCACCACGGAGGGCTCCGGCAGGCGCGGAGCGAGCCGCGGCTCGCGCAGCAGCGCCACCGCGCCGCCCGCCGCGAGGGCGAGGACACCCGTGGCGACCCACGAGTCGGCCGGGCCGCCGGACCAGGCCAGTGGGATCCCGAGCAGCGCGCCCGCCACGGTGGCGAGGGCGGCGAGCGCGCTGGCGACCCGGTGCAGCTCCGGGCGCAGGACCAGCAGCAGCACGACGTCGAGCAGTGCCGTGCCGAGCAGGACCGCCACCGCCGCGGGCGCCTCGCCGAGCCCGGCGGGGAGCAGCAGCCAGCCGGCCGGCTGGACCGCGAGCAGCGCGACGAGCGGCCAGGCGATGGTGCTGCGGGTGGCCCGGCCGGCCACCAGGGCGACCGCGGCGACGACGACGCACGACAGCCCGGCCCAGAGCCGCAGCGGCACCGCGTCGGCGGAGGCCAGCCCCAGCGCGTGCGCGGCGGCCAGGTCGACGGCGAGCAGCGCCGCACCGGCCGCGGCCAGCGCCTCCTCGGTGGCCCGCAGGCCGCGCCGCGCCGCCCAGGCCGACGCGCCTCCGGCCGCCGCGGTGACCGTGGCCATCACCGCGGCCTGGAAGCCGACGCCCAGGCGCGTCCAGGCGACCGCCACGAACGCCACGCCGGCCGCGACCACCAGCAGGGCGCCCAACCCGAGCAGCACCTGCTGCGGGCTCAACCGCCGGCGCGGACGCGGCGGCGGGGGAGGCGGCGGGGGAGGCGGCGGGAGGGGGCCCGCGGCGGACGGGAACGGCGACGGGAACGGCGGCGGGAACGGCGGCGGGACGCGCGGGGGTGCCGGCGGCGCGGGGGACGGGGGGACGGGGACCGGCTGGAGCACGGCGGGGAACACGACCGGCGGCGCCGGCGCGGGCACCGTCGTCGTCCCCGGGCGGGCCGCCGCACGCAGCGTGGCGAGCAGCGCGTCCCGCTCGCGGGCGAACTCGTCGATCGTGGCACCCATCCGGGCCACCACGGAGGCGGCCTGCGCCACCGCCGGCAGCCCGCAGACCGGGCACGGCGCGGGCGCCGGGACCGCCGGGGTGCCGCAGACGGGACAGGGCGGTGCCCAGGTCGGCGTGCTCATGCCGGGATGGTGACCTGCCTCCGGCGTCCGCGGAACCGATCTCACCCCGGCTGTGGACGGACGGGGCTGCTGTGGACGTCACCCGGTAATCCACTCGGGATCCGTCCTCGGAGCGCCTATCCTGGGATCAGTGATCACGACGACCGGCCTGGAGCTGCGCGCCGGCGCCCGCATCCTCCTCAGCGACATCAGCCTGCGGGTGCAGGCCGGTGACCGCATCGGCCTGGTCGGGCGCAACGGGGCCGGCAAGACCACCACCCTCACCACGCTGGCCGGCGAGCGGCTGCCGCACGCGGGCAAGGTGGAGGTCACCGGCGAGATCGGTTACCTGCCGCAGGACCCGCGCAGCGGCGACCTCGACATCTCCGCCACCGACCGGGTGCTGTCCGGTCGCGGCCTGGACAGCCTCAAGGCACAGCTGGTCAAGGCCCAGGTGGCCATGGCCGAGCCCGCCGACGACGCCGAGCGCGACCGCGCGGTGCGCCGCTACGGCCGGCTGGAGGACCAGTTCGCCGCGCTGGGCGGGTACGCCGCGGAGAGCGACGCCGCCCGCATCTGCACCGCGCTCGGCCTGCCCGACCGGGTCATGGGCCAGCCGCTGCGGACCCTGTCCGGCGGTCAGCGCCGCCGCGTCGAGCTCGCCCGCATCCTGTTCTCCGACGCCGAGACGCTGCTGCTCGACGAGCCGACCAACCACCTCGACGCCGACTCGATCGCCTGGCTCAAGACCTTCCTCGCGTCGCACAAGGGCGGCCTGATCGTCATCAGCCACGACGTCGAGCTGCTCGACGCCGTCGTCAACAAGGTGTGGCACCTCGACGCCAACCGGGCCACGGTCGACGTCTACAACCTCGGCTGGAAGGCCTACCTGGCCCAGCGCGAGACCGACGAGCGCCGCCGCAAGCAGGAGCGCGCCAACACCGAGCGCAAGATCGACGCGCTGACCTCGCAGGCGGACAAGATGCGCGCCAAGGCCACCAAGGCCAAGGCCGCGCAGAGCATGGACAAGCGGGCCGCGCGGCTGGCCTCGGGCCTGGAGGCGGTGCGCCAGCAGGACCGGGTGGCCAAGCTGCGGTTCCCGACGCCGTCGCCGTGCGGGAAGACGCCGCTCACCGCCGAGGGTCTGTCCAAGACGTACGGCTCGCTCGAGGTGTTCACCGACGTCGACCTCGCCGTCGACCGGGGCACGCGGGTCGTCGTCCTCGGCCTCAACGGCGCGGGGAAGACGACGCTGCTGCGGATGCTGGCCGGCACCGAGATGCCCGACACCGGCGAGGTCCGGCCCGGGCACGGCCTGCGCATCGGCTACTACGCGCAGGAGCACGAGACCCTCGACATGGACCGGTCGCTGCTGGAGAACATGCGCTCGGCCGCCCCCGACAGCACCGACACCGAGCTGCGGCGGATCCTCGGCGCCTTCCTCTTCTCCGGCGACACCGTCGACCAGCGGTCGGGCACGTTGTCCGGCGGCGAGCGGACCCGGCTGGCCATGGCGACGCTCGTCGTCTCCGGGGCCAACGTGCTGCTGCTCGACGAGCCGACCAACAACCTCGACCCGGCCAGCCGCGAGCAGGTCCTCGAGGCGCTGCGCACCTACACCGGCGCGATCGTGCTGGTCACCCACGACGAGGGCGCCGTCCGCGCCCTCGACCCCGACAAGGTGATCCTGCTGCCCGACGGCACCGAGGACGCCTGGAGCGAGGACCTCGCCGACCTGGTCGAGCTGGCGTAGTCACCGCGGTCCTACCGGACCGCACCGCGGCCGGGTGCCGTCCCCCTGTGGCGTGGAGCCCTGCCACGGCGTGCCGGTCGGGAGCCTGCGGCCCCGCGACCGGTTCGCCGTCCTCCGCAGGGGCGGATCGCCTGCCGCTCACCGTCTCGAGGTGCTCCGCCCGGCTCGCCAGGGAAGTTGTCATTCGCGTGGCCGGGTCGCCGGGGCTGGGTGATCATCGCTGTGGGAGGCCGGCGTCACGGGGACGGCGGCACCACGCGGACCAGCACCGGGCACGCCGGCTCCGGCCGGCGCGACGGCGGCGACGGAGGGGAGTCATGGCCGACTCGAGCACGGCGGACCTGGGCAAGGGCAAGCGGATCACCGGAGGGGACCGCACGTCCCTCGCGGACGAGCTGAAGAAGCGCTACGACGGCGGCGAGAGCATCCGCTCCCTGGCCACCTCGACCAACCGGTCCTACGGGTTCGTGCACCGGCTCCTGTCGGAGTCCGGTGCCACCCTGCGGAGCCGTGGCGGCGCCAACCGGAACAGCAAGAAGACCGCGTGACGGCGGCCGACGCCGACGGCTGGGTCCGCACCCGCCGGGAGGGCGCCGTCCTCACCGTCACGCTCGACCGGCCCGACCAGCTCAACGCGCAGACGCCGGCCACGTGGGCGGCGCTGCAGGCGGTGGGCGACTCCCTCGACGACGACGTCCGCGTCGTCGTCGTGCGGGGCGAGGGCCGCTCCTTCTCCGCCGGGCTCGACCGCAGCCTGTTCAGCACCGACCCGTCGACGCCCGGCGGGCTCGGCCAGCTGAGCGGGCTCGGCGCCGAGGGTGCGCAGGAGCGCATCCGCGGCTACCAGGCCGGCTTCCGCTGGCTGCGGTCGCCGGGGATCGTCTCGATCGCGGCGGTCCAGGGCCACGCGATCGGGGCGGGCGCCCAGCTGGCGCTCGCCTGCGACCTGCGGGTGCTCACCGACGACGCCTCCATCCGGCTGCCGGAGGCGACGCTGGGCCTCGTGCCCGACCTCACCGGCACCAGCACGCTGGCCGAGCTCGTCGGCTACGGGCGGGCGCTGGAGATGTGCGTGACCGGCCGGCCGGTGACGGCGCCCGAGGCGCTGTCGTGGGGGCTCGCGAACGCCGTCGTCCCGGCGGCGGAGCTCGACGGCGCGGTCGCCGCGCTGGTCGCGGCGGTCACCGCCCCGCCCGCGGGCGCGGTGCGGGAGACCGCGGCGCTGGTGCGCGCCGCCGTCCGCAACGACCCCGACACCCAGGACGCCGCCGAGCGCGCGGCCCAGGTGCGCCGGCTCACCGAGCTGGCCGGGGGCTGAGCGACCGGAACAGCGGGGGACCGGTGGCTGTTGACGCTGCCGCCGGTTCCCCGTCCCTGCCCGAGGAGGTCACCGCATGAGCAGTCCCATGACCTCCATGGCGGCGATGCGCTCGTTCCGCCGCGACCCGTCGGTCACCTCGCGCGAGCTGCCCAAGGGCACCGTGCGCCGCATCCTGGGCATCGCCCGGCCCTACCGGCGGGAGCTCACCGGCTTCCTGCTGCTCGTGGTGCTGTCCTCGGTCATCGGGGTGGTCACCCCGCTGCTGGCCGGTGACATCGTCAACCGCATCGCCCGGCTCGACGGCACCGCGGGCGGGATCGTCCGCATCGCGCTGTTCATCGCCGGCCTCGCCGTCGTCGACGCGTTCATCTCGGTGGCCACCCGCTGGTACTCCGCGCGCATCGGCGAGGGCGTCATCTACGACCTGCGCGCCCGCGTCTTCGAGCACGTGCAGCGCATGCCGGTCGCGTTCTTCACCCGCACGCAGACCGGCGCGCTGGTCAGCCGCCTGAACAACGACGTCGTCGGGGCGCAGCAGGCGTTCACCTCGACCCTGTCCGGCGTCGTGTCCAACGTGATCGGCCTGGTGCTCACCGCCGGCGTCATGTTCTCCCTGTCGTGGCAGATCACCCTGCTGTCGCTGGTCATGGTGCCGCTGTTCGTGCTGCCCGCCCGCCGCATCGGCCGGCGCCTGCAGGAGATCACCCGGGAGTCCTACGGGCTCAACGCGTCGATGAACGCGACGATGACCGAGCGCTTCAACGTGGCCGGCGCCCTGCTGGTCAAGCTGTTCGGCCGGCCCGACGCCGAGGCCGAGAGCTTCCGCGGCCGCGCGGCGCGGGTGCGCGACATCGGCGTGCTGTCGGCGATGTACGGCCGCACCTTCTTCACCGCGCTCACCCTCGTCGCGGCGCTGGCCACCGCGCTGGTCTACGGCCTGGGCGGGTGGCTGGCCTTCGACGGGTCGCTGTCGCCGGGCGACGTCGTCGCGCTGGCCCTGCTGCTGTCGCGGCTGTACGGGCCGCTGACCGCGCTGTCCAACGTCCGGGTCGACGTGATGAGCGCGATGGTCAGCTTCGACCGCGTCTTCGAGGTGCTCGACCTGCCGCCGATGATCGCCGAGGCGCCCGACGCCGTCCCGGTGCCGGCCGGGGACCGGTCGGTCGAGTTCGACGGCGTCTCGTTCAGCTACCCGGCCGCGGCCGACGTGTCCCTGGCGTCGCTGGAGGACGTGTCGCTGCCCGAGCACGGCGGGCCGACGGCGGTGCTGCACGACGTCTCGTTCCGCGTGGAGCCCGGGCAGATGGTCGCGCTGGTCGGACACTCCGGCGCCGGCAAGTCCACGATCGTCAACCTGGTGCCGCGGCTGTACGACGTCACCGGCGGCGCCGTGCGGGTCGGCGGGGTCGACGTCCGGCAGGCCACGCTGGCCTCGCTGCGCGACGCGATCGGCGTCGTCAGCCAGGACGCGCACCTGTTCCACGACACCATCCGCGCCAACCTGCTCTACGCCCGGCCCGACGCCACCGAGGAGCAGCTGTGGTCGGCGCTGACCGGCGCCCGGATCGCCGCGCTGGTCGCCTCGCTGCCCGACGGGCTGGACACCGTCGTCGGCGACCGCGGCTACCGCCTCTCCGGCGGGGAGAAGCAGCGGCTGGCGATCGCCCGGGTGCTGCTCAAGGCGCCGGGGATCGTCATCCTCGACGAGGCGACCGCGCACCTCGACAGCGAGTCGGAGGTGGCGGTGCAGCACGCGCTGGACACCGCTCTGGCCGGACGGACGTCGCTGGTGATCGCGCACCGGCTGTCCACGATCCGCAGCGCCGACCAGATCCTCGTGGTCGACGACGGTCGCGTCGTGGAGTCGGGCACTCACGAGGAGTTGCTGGCGCTCGGGCGGCGTTACGCCGACCTCTACCGGACCCAGTTCGCCGACGGCGAGCGTCGAACGGTCCCCGTCGCGTAGCAACTAGCGTTCCTCCTGCCCCAGCTGCACCAGGAGGAGCTCCGTGACGTCCGCCCACCCGCACGACGCCCAGATCCGCGCGCTCTACGCCGCGTTCATCGAGGGCTGGAACCAGCGCAGCGGGGCGGCGGTCGCCGCGGTGTTCGCCGATGACGGCGACATGGTCGGCTACGACGGCACCACGGTGAACGGCCGGCTGTCGATCGCCTCGGACCTGCGGCGCGTCTTCGGCAGCCACCCGACCGCCCGCTACGTGGCGCTGGTCCGGTCGGTGCGCGCGGTGGCCGCCGGCGTCGCGGTGCTGCACGCGCACGCCGGGATGATCCCGCCGGGCGAGGACGACATCGACCCGGGGCTGCACAGCATCCACACGCTGGTCGCCGTCGACGAGGGCGGCGGGCGGTGGAAGACGACGCTGTTCCAGGCGACGCCGGCCGCGTGGCTGGGCCGCCGCGACGCCCGCGACGCCCTCACCGCCGAGCTGCGCGGGCTGCTGGCCGCCCCCCGGTGAGCGTGCTCGTGCGGGCCGCCGACCTGCTGGCCGGCCCGCGCCCGGTGCTGCTCGACGTCCGCTGGGCGCTCGGCGACCCGCACGGCCGCGAGCGGTACCTGGCCGGCCACCTGCCCGGCGCGGCGTTCGCCGACCTCGACACCGAGCTCGCCGCGCCGCCCTCGCCCGCGGAGGGCCGGCACCCGCTGCCCGCGGTGGCCGGCCTGCAGGCCGCGGCCCGGCGGTGGGGGATCCGGGCCGGCGACGCCGTCGTGGCCTACGACGCCACCGGCGGGCTCGCCGCGGCGCGGGCCTGGTGGCTGCTGCGCTGGGGCGGGCTGGCCGACGTGCGGCTGCTCGACGGCGGCCTCGACGCGTGGGTGGACGCGGGCGGGCGGCTGGAGACCGGCGACGTCGTCCCGGAGCCCGGCGACGTGGTGCTCCGCGGCGGCGGCATGCCGACCCTGACCGCCGACGAGGCCGCCGCGCTGCCGTCGTCCGGTGGCGTGCTGCTCGACGCGCGCGCCGCCGAGCGCTACCGCGGCGAGGTGGAGCCGGTGGACCCGCGGGCCGGGCACGTGCCCGGTGCGGTGAGCGCCCCGACCGCGGCGAACCTGGCACCCGACGGCACCTTCCGCCACGACCTCGCCGGCCGGTTCGCCGCGCTCGGGGTCCGGCCCGGGGACCGGGTCGGCGTCTACTGCGGCTCGGGCGTCACCGCCGCGCACGAGGTGGCGGCGCTGGCCGAGGCGGGCATCGAGGCGGCGTTGTGGCCGGGCTCGTGGTCGCAGTGGTCGGCCGACCCGACCCGTCCCACGGCGACGGGCCCGGACCCCGGCTGATCAGCCGGCCGTGCGGTCCGGCGGGTCGAGGAGGGCGCGCAGCGCGGGCTCCAGCAGCCGCTCGACGTCGGCGCGGGAGGCCTCGGCCACGGCCGGCACCTGGAGCAGGTAGCGGGACAGGCCCAGACCCATCACGCACGCGGCCAGCAGCCCGGCCCGCAGCTCGGCGTCCTCGCCGCCGATCCGCTCCGCGACGCCGGAGGCGACCGAGCACATGACGTCGTCGCGCAGCGTGCGGTTGGCCTCGGGATGGGTCAGGCAGCTGCGCATCAGGGCGATGGCGCCGGCCCGGCCACCGGCGCCCTCGAAGGTCTCGAAGAGGTCGGCCAGGGCGGCGCTCGGGACGTCCTCCCGGGGGACGTCGAGGACCGAGACCTGGTCGTGTGCCCACCGGGTGGCCTCGGTGAAGAGGTTGTCCTTGCTGCCGAAGTGCTGCATCACCAGGGCCGGGTCGACCCCGGCCGCGGCTGCCACCGCCCGGATGGTCGTGCGCTCGAAGCCGGTCTCGGCGAACAGCGCGCGGGCGGCCTCCAGGATCGCCGCCTCCGTCCGACGACGGCGTTCGTCGCGGGGGACGGGCTCGGTACCGGCTGTGGTCACAGGTTCACTCTACAGGCGTTGACCGTTGCCGGAGGTCGCTCTACGGTCGTTGAGTCGTCGCTCCACGAGCGTTGAGCCATCCTCCAGGAGTTCCTCGTGACCACCACCGCCTCGCCGCCCGGGCCAGGTCCCCTCGCACATCCCGACGGTCGGGAGGTCCGCAAGGGCCTCGCCCTCGCCGTGCTCGCCATCAGCCAGCTCATGGTCGTGCTCGACGTGTCGATCGTGAACGTCGCGCTCCCCGACATCGCCGTCTCCCTGGGCGTGGCGAGCCAGGCCGACCTGTCCTGGATCGTCACCGGCTACACCCTCACCTTCGGCGGCTTCCTGCTCCTCGGCGGGAAGCTGGCCGACCGCCTCGGCCGCCGCCGCGTCTTCGTCATCGGCACCGCCCTGTTCGCCGTCGCCTCCCTGCTCGGCGGCCTGGCCGGCGATCTCGGGCTGCTCGTCGCCGCGCGGCTGCTCCAGGGCCTCGCCGGCGCGCTCATGGCGCCGGCGGCGCTGTCGCTGCTCACCGTGGTCTTCGAGGAGGGCCGGGAGCGCAACCGCGCGCTCGGCATCTGGGCGGCCATCTCGGCCGGCGGTGCCGCGATCGGCCTCATCCTGGGCGGGGTCCTGACCGAGTACGCCAGTTGGCGCTGGGTGCTCTTCGTCAACGTCCCCGTCGCCGTCCTCGCCGTCGTCGGGGCGCTGCGGGTGGTCCCGGAGAGCCGCGACGCGCGGGCTCGCGGCTTCGACGTCCCCGGGGCGCTCCTGGTCACCGGCGGACTCGTCGCGCTCGTCTACGCCCTGGTGAAGGGCAACGACCTCGGCTGGGCGTCCGCGCGCACGCTCGGGACCCTCGCCCTCGCGGTCGCCCTGCTCGGTGCGTTCGTCGTGGTGCAGCGTCGCTCGGCCGACCCGCTCGTCGACTTCCGGCTCTTCCGGTCGCGCTCCGTGCTGGGGGCCGACCTCGGCGCGCTGTTCGTCGGCGCCGGGATCTTCGCCGTCTTCTTCTTCCTCGTGCTGTGGATGCAGCAGGTCAGGGGCTGGTCCCCCCTGGAGGCGGGCTTCGCGTTCCTCCCGATGACCGTCGCCATCGTGATCGGCGCCGCGATCGCCTCCCAGCTGCTCGGGCGGGTCGGCCCCCGGCCGCTGCTCGTCGGCGGTCCGGCGCTGGCCGCCGTCGGCATGCTCGTCCTCGGCCTGCGGCTGGACCCCGGCGCCTCCTACCTGACCATCGTGCTGCCGTCGCTGGTGACGGTCGCGCTCGGCATGGGCCTGACGTTCGTGGCGCTGACCGGCGCGGCCGTGGCCGGGGTGCCGCAGGAGGACGCGGGCGTGGCGAGCGCGCTGCTCAACGCCGGGCAGCAGGTCGGCGGCGCGCTCGGACTGGCGATCCTGACGGCGGTCAGCACGGCGCGCACCGAGGCGATCGCGCCCTCGGGGCCGCCCACGACGCCGGGGTACGTGTCGGCCGTCGTCGAGGGCTGGGGCGTCGGGTTCGTCGTCGCGGCGGGGTTCCTGGCCGCGGCCGGCGTCGTCGCCGCGCTGCTCGTGCGGGTCTCGAGGGAGCAGGCCGCCGAGGCGCTCCCCGCGGCCGCCGGCGCGGTCTAGGAGCCGGGCCCGGGCCGTCCCCGCACCGGTGGCGGCCCGGGCCGGTCAGCCGAGGACGCGCCGCGCCTCTGCGGCCACCGCGGGCCGAGGACCGGCTCCCGCGCGGAGGCCAGCCGGCGCAGGTGCGAGCGGTCGCCACCTGCTGTGAGACCGAGCTCGTCCGGGCGTGCGACCGGAGCGGAGCCGTCCTGGCGCGGGTCGGTGGGCTGTCCGCGCCCGGTCAGCCCAGCGCGGCGTCGTAGCGGTCGAGCAGGACGGCGGCGATGCGCTCGTCGGGCAGCAGGGGAGCGGTGACCAGGTCGGCGCCGGCCTCGGCGAGCTTCCCGTGGAAGTGGCCCGGGGCGAGCAGGTAGGAGGCGACCACGACCCGCTCGGCTCCGGCCCTCCGCGCGGCGGCGACCGCGTCGGCGACGGGGGGCTGCGCGGCCGAGCCGTAGCCGGTGGTCACCGGGCCCGCCCAGGAGCGCTGCAGCAGGTCGGCGGTGTCCTCGACGTCCGCGACCGAGCGGGGGTCCGACGAGCCGGCGGCGGCCAGCACGACGGCGGTGAGCGGGTCGCGCGGGTCGGCGCCGGCCTCGGCCAGCCGGTCGGCGAGCACCGCGGCCAGCCGCGGGTCGGGACCCAGCGGGCGGGCGGCGACGGCGGACTCGTGCGCGGCCACCGCGCCCGCGATGTCGACGTGCACGTGGTAGCCGCCGGACAGGAGCAGCGGCACGACGACGGCCGGCCGCCGGTCCGCGGCGAGCTCCGCGACCACGTCGACGACGGTCGGCGGCTGCACGTCGACGAACGCCGCCGTCGTGACCAGGCCCGGGCGCAGCCGGCGCGCGGCGAGCGCGAGCTCGGCGACCAGCCGGCGCCCGGTGGGGTTGCGGGTGCCGTGCGCGCAGGCGACGAGCACCGGGGCGGCGACCGGAGCCCCGCTCACGGCGTGCGCAGGACGCCGCCGTCGACGGCCACCATCGTGCCGGTGACGTAACTGGCGGCGGGGGAGAGCAGGAAGGCGGCCACCCGGCCGAACTCCTCGGGCTGCCCGACGCGGCGCAGCGGGATGCCGCGCTCGGTGCGGGCCCGCGCGGCGGCGGGATCGCCGGAGGCGGCCTCGATCTCGGTGATCCGGTCGGTGGCGATCGTGCCGGGCATCAGCCCGACCACCCGGATCCCACGCGGGCCCAGCTCGTCGGACAGCGCCTTCGCCGTCATGGCCAGGCCCGGCCGCAGTCCGTTGGAGATGGCCAGGTGCCCGATCGGCTGGCGCACCGAGGTGGACAGGACGAAGGCGATCGCCGCCCCCTCGGACAGGTGCGGCACCAGCGCCCGGACCAGCCGCAGGGGGCCGAGCAGCACGCTGTCGACGGCGGCGCGCCAGGCGTCCTCCGGCGTCTCGAGCACGCTGCCCGGCGCGGGGCCGCCGACGCTGACCAGCAGGCCGTCGACGCGGCCGAGCCGCTCGAGCGCCGTCGTCACCAGTTCATCGGCGGCCCCGGGGTCGGCGAGGTCGGCCACCGCCCCGGACGCGCCGTCGCCGAGCCCGGCGACGGCGGCGTCCACGGAGGGGGCGGACCGGGAGCTGACGAGGACCCGGGCCCCGTCGGCGACGAGGGCCCGGGCGGTCGCCAGGCCCAGCCCCCGGCTCGCGCCGGTGAGCAGGTACCCGCGACCGCCCAGGCCCAGGTCCATCGGGGGATCAGCCTCCGGTCAGGCGTTGCGCAGCGAGCGGAGGACGTACTGCATGATCCCGCCGTTGCGGTAGTAGTTCGCCTCACCGGGGGTGTCGATGCGCACCCGGGCGTCGAACTCGGTCGTCCGACCGTCCGATGCCTGGGCCTTCACCTTCACCGTGCGCGGGGTCTCGCCGTCGTTGAGGGCGGTGATCCCGGTGATGGTGAACTCCTCGTCGCCGGTCAGGCCGAGCGACTCCCGGTTCTGGCCCTCGGGGAACTGCAGCGGCAGCACGCCCATGCCGATGAGGTTGGAACGGTGGATCCGCTCGTAGCTCTCGGCGATGACCGCCTTGACGCCGAGCAGCGCCGTCCCCTTGGCCGCCCAGTCGCGCGACGAACCCGAGCCGTACTCCTTGCCGGCCAGCACGACCAGCGGGACCCCGGCCTCGGCGTAGGCGACCGACGCGTCGTAGATCGTCGTCGTCTCGCCGGTCAGGTGGTTCTTGGTGACGCCACCCTCGGTGCCGGGCACCAGCTGGTTGCGCAGCCGGATGTTGGCGAAGGTGCCGCGGATCATCACCTCGTGGTTCCCGCGCCGGGAGCCGTAGGAGTTGAAGTCGCGGCGCTGCACACCGTGCTCGGACAGGTACCTGCCGGCCGGGCTGTCGGCCTTGATGGAGCCGGCGGGGGAGATGTGGTCGGTGGTCACCGAGTCACCGAGCACCGCCAGGGTGCGGGCGCCGGTGATGTCCTGGACCGGGGCCGGCTGGTCCTGCATGCCGTCGAAGTACGGGGGCTTGCGGACGTAGGTGCTCTGCGCGTCCCACTCGAAGGTGTCGCCGGTGGGCGTGGGCAGGGCCTGCCACTGCTCGGTGCCGGCGAAGACGTCGGCGTAGTCGTTGCTGAACATCTCCGCCGAGACGGCCTCGTCGATGACCCGCTGCACCTCGTGCGGCGAGGGCCAGATGTCGTGCAGGAAGACGTCGTTGCCGTCGGCGTCCTGGCCCAGCGGGTCGTTGTTGAGGTCGACGTCCATCGACCCGGCGAGCGCGTAGGCGATGACCAGCGGCGGGGACGCCAGGTAGTTCATCTTGACGTCGGGGTTGATCCGGCCCTCGAAGTTGCGGTTGCCCGACAGCACCGAGACGACGGCGAGGTCGGCCTCGTTGACGGCCTTGCTCACCGGCTCCGGCAGGGGGCCGGAGTTGCCGATGCAGGTGGTGCAGCCGTAGCCGACCAGGTAGAAGCCGAGCTTCTCCAGGTACGGGGTGAGCTCGGCCTTCTCGTAGTAGTCGGTGACGACCTTGGAGCCCGGGGCCAGCGTCGTCTTCACCCACGGCTTGGTGGTCAGCCCGCGCTCGACGGCGTTCTTCGCCAGCAGCGCGGCGCCGATCATGACCGACGGGTTGGACGTGTTGGTGCACGAGGTGATGGCCGCGATCACGACGGAGCCGTGGTCGATGGTCGTCTCGGTGCCGTCCTCCATGACCACGCGGGTCGGCTTCGAGGGGCGGCCGGAGACCGGGTCGTCCTCGTAGTGGTGCGGCTGTCCGGCGGTGCCGTTGCCGCCCTCGCTGCCCGGCGCCGGGGTGGCCGGGTCGGAGGCCGGGAAGGACTCCGACGACGCCTCGTCGACGCGGGACTCGACGCCGAAGGGCTGCGCGTTCTGCGGGACGCCGGGCTTGCGGTCGTCGCCGCCGACCTCGTCGGCGGACACGTAGTCGGCCAGCGCCGCGCGGAAGGCGTGCTTGGCGTCGGTGATGGCGACCCGGTCCTGGGGGCGCTTCGGGCCGGCGATCGAGGGGACGACCGTCGAGAGGTCGAGCTCGAGGTACTCGGAGAAGGCGATCTCGCGCGACGCGTCGTGCCAGAGGCCCTGCTCCTTGGCGTAGGCCTCGACGAGCGCGACCTGCTCCTCCGAGCGGCCGGTCAGCCGCAGGTAGGCGATGGTCTCCTCGTCGATGGGGAACATCGCCGCGGTGGAGCCGAACTCCGGGCTCATGTTGCCGATCGTGGCGCGGTTGGCCAGCGGCACCGCCGAGACGCCCTCGCCGTAGAACTCGACGAACTTCCCGACGACGCCGTGCTGGCGCAGCATCTCGGTGATCGTGAGGACCAGGTCGGTGGCGGTGGAGCCGTCGGGCAGCTCGCCGGAGAGCTTGAAGCCCACGACGCGCGGGATGAGCATCGACACCGGCTGGCCGAGCATCGCGGCCTCGGCCTCGATGCCGCCGACGCCCCAGCCCAGCACGCCCAGGCCGTTGACCATCGTGGTGTGGGAGTCGGTGCCCACGCAGGTGTCGGGGTAGGCGACGACGCGGTCGCCGTCCTTGCGGGGGAACACCACGCGGGCCAGGTGCTCGATGTTGACCTGGTGGACGATGCCGGTGCCCGGGGGGACGACCTTGAAGTCGTCGAACGCGCCCTGGCCCCAGCGCAGGAACTGGTACCGCTCGCCGTTGCGCTCGTACTCGATCTCGACGTTGCGCTCGAAGCTCTCCGGGGTGCCGAAGACGTCGGCGATGACGGAGTGGTCGATGACCAGCTCGGCCGGGGCGAGCGGGTTGATCTTGTTCGGGTCGCCGCCCAGGTCCGCCATGGCCTCGCGCATCGTGGCGAGGTCGACGATGCAGGGGACGCCGGTGAAGTCCTGCATGACCACGCGGGCCGGCGTGAACTGGATCTCCTGGTCGGGCTCGGCCGACGGGTCCCAGTTCGCCAGCGCCCGGATGTGGTCGGCGGTGATGTCGGCGCCGTCCTCGGTGCGCAGCAGGTTCTCGAGCAGGACCTTCAGGGAGAAGGGGAGCTTCCCGGAGCCCTCGACCGCGTCGAGCCGGTAGATGTCGTAGTCGGTGCCGTCGACGCTGAGCGTCGACCGGGCCCCGAAGCTGTCCTTGCTGGCTGCCACTGCTTGCGCCTCACCCTCGAGAGTCCATCGGGCTTGAATGCCACCCTCCATCATCCCAGCCGTCCGCACGGACGTGCTGGTGAGGCGACCCTTCCCTCACCCGGTGACGTCGGTCTCACGGCGGACGGGCCGGTCCCGGCACGATCAGGCCGCCTGGTCGTGCCGGGACCTGGCTCACGGCCGGCGGTGAGCCAGGACGCGCGGAGGTGAGTCCGGCCAATCGTGCGCGGGGGCGGCGAGTGGGCAGCGTGCCTACCGTGGGGCGCGTGACCGGCGCCGTCCCCGACCCGCTGCCCGAGTGGCTGGCCGGCGCACGGCGGGTCACCGTGCTCACCGGCGCGGGGATCTCCACCGACAGCGGCATCCCCGACTACCGCGGCCCGAACGGCGTGTGGACCCGCGACCCCGACGCCGAGAAGCTCGTGACGCTGTCCTACTACGTCGCCGACCCGGGGATCCGCCGCAAGGCGTGGCGGATGCGGGCGGACGTGCGCGCCGCCGACGTCGCCCCGAACGCCGGCCACCGGGCGCTCGCGCGGCTGGGGGAGCAGGGCCGGCTGCGCGCGCTGCTCACCCAGAACGTCGACGGGCTGCACCAGGCCGCCGGCTCTCCGCCGGGCACGGTGCTGGAGCTGCACGGCACCGTGCACGCCGTCGAGTGCCTGTCCTGCGGCGACCGGACGTCGATGGACGAGGCCCTCGCCCGCCTCGACGCCGGCGAGGACGACCCGGCGTGCCGCGTCTGCGGCGGGATCCTCAAGTCGGCCACCGTGAGCTTCGGTCAGGCGCTCGACGAGCAGGTGCTGGCCGCCGCGGCGGAGGCGGCGGCCGACTGCGACGTCTTCCTCGCCGTCGGCACCTCGCTCGTCGTGTACCCGGTCGCCGGGCTGGTGGAGGTCGCCGCGGCGCACGGCGCCCGCGTGGTCATCGTCAACGCCGAGCCCACGCCCTACGACGAGCTGGCCGACCTCGTCGTCCGCGAGCCCATCTCGACGGCGCTGCCGCGGCTGCTGGGGACGGCGTGACCCGCGCCGACCTGGAGGCCCGCTACCGCGAGCTGGTGCTGCGAGAGCTGCCGCGGCGGGCCCGCGAGGGGCGCTGGGTGGTGAGCAGCGACCACTGCTTCGGCCGGATCGTGCTCGACCACGCCGTCGGCGGGCGCTGGTACGACGTGCTCGACCGCCGCCGCTCCCCGGCCTTCGCCCAGCTGTCCGACGAGCAGCTCGCCGGGGCGGTCGCGATGGGCGAGCGGGTGCTCGCCGAGGGCGACCCGCTGCTGCGCGAGCTCGACGCGCAGAGCCTGGCCTGGCGCGGCAAGCCTGCCAAGCCGCAGCGACGGTGACCCTGCTCGTCGTCCACCTGGCGCTGACCGCCGCCTACGCCGGGTTCCAGTGGACCGTGCGGGCGCTGGTCTACCCGCAGTTCGCGCGGGTGCCGCCCGGGGCGTTCCCCGCGTACGAGCGGGCGCACCAGCGGCGGGTCACGGCCGTCGTCGGACCGCTGTTCGCCGGGCAGGGGGTCACGGTGCTGTGGCTGCTCGCCGCCCGGCCGGAGGGCGCGCCGGTGGCCGGGGTCGTCGCGGCCGCGGGCTGCCTCGGCGTCGTGCTGGGCGTGACCGGCCTGCTCGCGGTGCCGCTGCACCGGCACCTGGCGCAGGCGTTCGACCGGGCGGTGCTCGCCCGGCTGCTGCGGGTGGACACCGTCCGGGCGGTGGCCGCGACGGCGGGCACGCTCGTGGCCGGGTGGCTGGTGCTCGTCAGCGGATAGCGTGACCCCGACCACGTCGAGCGGCCGACCGCGGTCGGCCCTGCCACCGGGAGCCCGGCATGCGCGTGCCCCTGACCACCCGCGACTTCCTCGACCGCGCCGAGCTCGTCTACGGCGACCGGGTCGGGATCGTCGACGAGCCGGACCAGCCGGCCCCCTCGCTGGGGGAGGTGACCTGGCGCGACGTCGCCCGCCGCGGCCGCGCGCTGCAGGCCGGGCTCGACGCCCTCGGTGTGGGGGAGGGCGAGCGGGTGGCGATCGTCAGCCACAACGCCGCGCGGCTGCTCGAGGTCCTGCTCGCCGTGCCGTCGTCGGGCCGCGTGGCGGTGCCGGTGAACTTCCGGCTCAACCCCGAGGAGGTCTCCTACATCGTCGGCCACTCGGGCGCGAAGGTGCTGCTGGTCGACCCCGACCTGGAGACCTCGCTCAAGGGCGTGCAGGCCGAGCACCGGTTCGGCACCGGTGAGGAGTACGAGCAGCTGCTGGCCTCCGACGCCGAGCCGCGGCCCTGGGCCGAGCCCGACGAGGACGCCACCGCCACGATCAACTACACGAGCGGCACGACGGCGCGGCCCAAGGGCGTGCAGATGACCCACCGCAACATCTGGGTCAACGCGGTCACCTTCGGCATGCACATGCAGGTGAGCGACCGCGACGTCTACATGCACACGCTGCCGATGTTCCACTGCAACGGCTGGGGCCTGCCCTACACGATGGCCGGCGTCGGGGCCCGCCAGGTGGTGCTGCGCAAGGTCGACGGCGCGGAGATCCTGCGCCGGGTCGAGCGGCACGGCGTCACGATGATGTCCGGCGCGCCCGCGGTGTGGAACGCCGTCCTCGACGCCGCCGCCGAGTGGGACGGCGAGGTCCCGGGCCGTGACCGGGTGCGCATCGTCGTCGCCGGGGCGCCGCCGCCGTCGCGGACCATCGCCCGCGTGGAGGCCGAGCTCGGCTGGGAGTTCAACCAGATCTACGGCCTCACCGAGACCGCGCCGCTGCTCACCGTCAACCGGCCGCGCGCGGAGTTCGACGACCTCGACCCCGAGGAGCGGGCGAAGCGGTTGTCGCGGGCCGGCGTCCCGGCGCTGGGCACCCGCATCGAGATCAGCGAGTCCGGCGAGGTGCTCGCGCGCGGCAACACCGTGCTCGCCGGCTACTGGGAGAACCCCGACGCCTCGGCCGAGGCGCTGGAGGGCGGCTGGTTCCACACCGGCGACGGCGGCAGTCTCGACGACGGCGGCTACCTCACCATCTCCGACCGCAAGAAGGACGTGATCATCACCGGCGGGGAGAACGTGTCCTCGATCGAGGTGGAGGACGCCGTCTTCAGCCACCCGGCGGTCGCGGAGGTCGCCGTCATCGGCATCCCCGACGAGAAGTGGGGCGAGCTGGTCACCGCCCTGGTCGTGCTGGCCGAGGGGGAGACGGCGACGGCGGAGGAGATCATCGCCCACTGCCGCGCCCGGCTGGCCGGCTACAAGGCGCCCAAGCGGGTCGAGTTCCGCGACGAGCTCGCCCGCACCGCCACCGGCAAGATCCAGAAGTTCAAGCTGCGCGAGCCGTTCTGGTCCTCCACCGGCGGCCGCCAGGTGAACTGAGGCCTCCCCCCGTGGGGGGAGATCCCCCGCAGATCACTCCGGAGGTCACCCGGGCCGGTCGATGACCGGCCTGGGTGGCGCCCGGTTCCGGGTGCCCGCACAGCGAGCGCCCGGCCAGCGTGCCGGCGCACCGGGAGGGGTCGGCACGTGGGAACGGGTACGCGCACGCGACATCACCACTGGGCCATCCGCGCCGCCGGCACGGCGGTCGCCGGCCTGGTCGTCCTGGGTCTGGCCCCGGGCACCGCCTCCGCCGCCCCCAGCGACGCCGAGATCGCCGCCGCCGAGGCCGAGCGGGTCGCCGCCGAGCAGCAGGTGGGCGTGCTCAGCGCCCAGCTCGCGCAGGCCGAGGCCGCCGCCGCGACGGCGCACCAGAACGCGCAGATCGCGCTGCAGGACTACGAGGAGACGCAGGCCGCCTACGAGGCCGCCCGCGTCGCCGCCGACGCCGCCACCGCCGCCGCCGCGCAGGCCGACGCCGACGTCGCCGAGGGCCGCGCGCAGGTCGCCTCCTACGCCCGCACCACCTACATGCAGGGCACCACCGCGCCCGGCGCCGCCGCGCTCATGTCGGCCGACGGCCCCGCCCAGCTCATCGAGCGGGCCGCGCTGCTCGAGGCCGCCGGCAGCCACCGCGTCGACGTCGTCGGCGAGCTCGAGGTGCTGCAGGAGCAGGCCGTCGCCGCCCAGGAGCAGGCGCGGGTCGCGTCCGTGCAGGCCGAGACGCTGCAGGCCGAGGCCGCCGTCACGCTGGCCGGCGCGCAGGCGCAGGAGTCCGCCGCTCGCGAGCAGACCGCCGCCGTCGCCGAGCAGCGCGACGCCGTCGCCGCCCAGGCGGAGGCCGCGGGCATCGAGGTCGCGCAGCTGCAGGCCGAGCAGGACCGCGCCGAGGCCGCGGCCGCCGCCGCGCGGGCCGCCGCCCGCCCGGCTCCGGCGCCCGCGCCCGCCCCGCAGACCGCCGCCCCGACGACGCCGTCGCGCTCGTCCTCCTCGGGCTCGTCGTCCGGCTCGTCCTCGTCCGGCTCGTCCTCGTCGGGCTCGGCGTCCTCGGGCAACCCGACCCCGCCGCCGGCCACCACCGCCGGCGCGCCCTCGGCCTCGGCGGTCGAGACCGCGATCGACGCCGTCCTGTCGCAGCAGGGCCTGCCCTACAGCTGGGGCGGCGGCGGCAGCAGCGGCCCGAGCTACGGCATCCCGCCGGACACGCGCATCTGGGGCTTCGACTGCTCGGGGCTCACCCAGTACGCCTACGCGCAGGCCGGCATCCAGATCGGCGGCACCAGCCGCGACCAGTGGTGGCGCTTCCGCGGCTCCACGGTGGCCCGCGCCGACCTGCGCCCCGGCGACCTGGTCTTCTGGGGCTCGGGCAGCTCGTACACGTCGATCTACCACGTCGCGCTCTACATCGGGAACGGGCGGATCGTCCACGCCCCGCAGAGCGGCGACGTCGTCCGGACCGGCTCGATGTGGTTCGGCAGCGACTACTTCGGCGCGGTGCGTCCGACCGCCTGAGGACGGGACTTCCCGGGCCGGGAGGGGGACACCGGCCGGAGGAGGAGTGGGGCGTCGGGCAGCCACGGGGGGAGCTGCCCGACGCACCGCCCACGCTAGCAGCCGAGAGGCGCCCGGTGCAGGGGGACGCACCGGGCGCCTCCGCGCGTCCGGGCGGCCCGGCGTGTCCCCCGGGGCGCGCCGCGGACGGCGCGCGCGGGCGCCGAGCGGGCGAACAGGACGACCTGCCAGGCCGGGGTGGGACACTGGCGCCGGGACGGGCGAGAGGCCCGTCACCGGCCTCCCCGGGACCCGGCCAACGGGTGCCCGGCGGCCGCGGACCGGCATCCAGGGAGCCCCGTGACCACCGCCGCCAGCACCCCTCTCGACGAGCCCGCGGGCGCGTCCGCCGCGAGTGGCGCCCCGGTGCCGCCGTCGGCCGACGCCGCGCGGCTGGAGCGGGTCCTGTTCGAGATCAAGCGGGTCATCGTCGGCCAGGACCGGCTGGTCGAGCGGATGCTGGTGGCGCTGCTGGCCCGCGGTCACGTGCTGCTCGAGGGCGTGCCCGGCGTCGCGAAGACCCTCGCCGTCGAGACGCTGGCGCGGGTCGTCGGCGGGCGGTTCGCCCGCCTGCAGTTCACCCCCGACCTGGTGCCCGCCGACATCCTCGGCACCCGCATCTACAAGGCCGGGCAGGACGCCTTCGACACCGAGCTCGGCCCGGTGTTCGCCAACTTCGTGCTCACCGACGAGATCAACCGCGCGCCGGCGAAGGTGCAGTCGGCGCTGCTGGAGGTCATGGCCGAGCGACAGGTGTCCATCGGGGGCGTCACGCACAAGCTGCCCGACCCGTTCCTCGTGCTGGCCACGCAGAACCCGATCGAGTCCGAGGGCGTCTACCCGCTGCCCGAGGCCCAGCGCGACCGCTTCCTCATGAAGGTGCTCGTCGACTACCCGAGCCCCGAGGAGGAGCGCGAGATCATCTACCGGATGGGGTCGACGCCGCCGGTCGCCGAGACCGTCCTCGGCCCGGAGGACCTGCGCCGCATGCAGCGCACCGCCTCCCAGGTGTTCGTGCATCACGCGCTCGTCGACTACGTCGTGCGGCTCGTCGTCGCCACCCGCCAGCCGCGCGACCACGGCATGGACGACGTCGCCTCCTGGGTGTCCTACGGCGCGAGCCCGCGCGCCTCCCTCGGCCTCATCGCCGCCAGCCGCGCGCTGGCGCTGGTCCGGGGGCGTGACTACGTGCTGCCGCAGGACGTCCTCGACGTCACCGCCGACGTGCTGCGCCACCGCCTCGTGCTCTCCTACGACGCCCTCGCCGACGGCGTCCCCGCCGACCACGTCGTCAAGCGGATCCTGCAGACCGTGCCGCTGCCGCAGGTCACCCCGCGCCAGCGGGCGGGCGGCTTCGGCCCCGCCGCGCCCGGCGGCCCGCAGGTGCCGCCGCCCGGCGCCCCGCAGTACGGGCCGCCGCAGGGCGCGCCCCAGTACGGCCCGCCGTTCCCGCCGCCGCCCGCCCCGCAGAACGGCCAGCAGCCCGGCCACCAGCCGCAGAACGGCCAGCCCGGTCCCGGCGCGCCCGCCGGCAACGGGCACGGCCCGGGCACCCCCCAGGCGTGATCCGGCGGCGCGGCCGCGCCCGGGTGGCGGAGGACGCCACCCCCGAGGGCGCGGTCGGGACGGCGACGGCGACGGCCCCGGCCGCCGGCGTGGGCGGCATCCCGGGCTCCGCCGGCACGCCGGGCTCCGGCGTCGACCCGCGCGACGGCGACGGCTCCCCGCCGCACTTCGGCGAGGGCCCGGCCGACGTCCTGCTGCAGCGGCTCGAGCTCACCGTCCGCCGGCGGCTCGACGGGCTGCTGCAGGGCGACCACCTGGGGCTGGTCCCCGGATCGGGCAGCGAGGCCGGCGACTCGCGCACCTACCACCCGGGCGACGACGTCCGGCGGATGGACTGGCCGGTCACCGCGCGCACCCAGGTGCCGCACGTGCGCGAGACGATCGCCGACCGCGAGCTGGAGACGTGGGCGGTGGTCGACCTGTCGGCCAGCCTCGACTTCGGCACCGGCCTGTGCGACAAGCGCGACCTCGCCATCGCCGGCCTCGCCGCGGTCAGCCACCTGACCGTGCGGGGCGGCAACCGGCTCGGCGCCGTCGTCACCACCGGCGAGCGGGTCGACCGCTACCCGGCGCAGCCCGGCCGGCTCGCCGCCGACCGGCTGCTGCGCGCCGTCGTCGCCACCCCGCGGGCGGCCACCGGCCGGCGCGGCGACCTCGCCGCGGCGCTGGAGACCCTGCGCCGCCCGCCCCGCCGCCGCGGGCTCGTGGTCGTGGTGAGCGACTTCCTCGGCGATGCCGACTGGGAGCGCCCGCTGCGCGGCCTCGGCGCCCGGCACGAGCTGCTGGCCATCGAGGTGGTCGACCCGCGCGAGCTGGAGCTGCCCGACGTCGGCCTGCTCACCGTCCGCGACCCCGAGTCCGGCCAGACGCTCGAGGTGCCCACCGGCGACCCCGAGTTCCGGGCCCGGTTCGCCGCCGGCGCCGCCGAGCAGCGGCAGGCCATCGCCGCCGGCCTGCGCCGCGCGGGTGCCGGGCACCTGCAGCTGCGCACCGACCGCGACTGGCTCATGGACGTCGTCCGTTTCGTCGCCGACCGCCGGCGCGCCGGCAGCGGCGGGGCCTCGCGGTGAGCGCCCCGCACCCCAGGAGGGCCCGCCCGTGAGTTTCCAGTCACCGCTGTGGCTGATCGCCCTCGTCCCCGTCGTCGCCCTGGCGGCGCTGTACGTGGTCAAGCAGCTGCGCCGGCGGGTCTACGCCGCGCGGTTCTCCCAGACCGGCCTGGCCGCGAGCCTGCTGCCCCAGCGGGCCGGGTGGGTGCGGCACGTGGCCTTCGGGCTGACGCTCGCCTCGCTGCTCGGGCTGGTGCTGTCGCTGGCGCAGCCGAGCACCGAGGTGCGGGTGCCGCGGGAGACCGCCACCGTCGTGCTGGCCCTCGACGTCTCGCTGTCGATGCAGGCCGAGGACATCGAGCCCAGCCGGTTCGAGGCGATGAAGGACGCCGCCAGCGACTTCGTCGACATCCTCCCGGAGCGGATCAACCTGGGGCTGGTGTCGTTCTCGGGCACCGCGTCGACACTGGTGACCCCGACGACCGACCGCGACCAGGTGCGCGGGGCCATCGCCAACCTCGAGCTGTCGGAGGCGACGGCGATCGGTGAGGCGATCTTCACCTCGCTGACCGCGATCAGCACCTTCCAGTCGACCCTCGACGTCGGCTCGGAGGACGCGCTGCCGCCGGCGCGGATCCTGCTGCTGTCCGACGGCTACAACACCGTCGGCCGGGAGAACACCCAGGCGATCGCCGCCGCCCAGGAGGCAGGCGTGCCGGTGTCGACGATCGCGTTCGGCACCGACTACGGGTCCATCGACATCGGCGGGGAGCGGACGCCGGTGCCGATCGACCGCGAGGCGCTGCGGCTGATCGCCGACGAGACCGGCGGCCAGTACAACGAGGCCCGCACCCGTGCCGAGCTCGAGGCGGTCTACGACGACCTGGGCAGCCAGATCGGCTACACCACCGAGCCGCAGGACGTGTCCTACTGGTTCGTGCGGGTGGCCACCCTGCTGCTCGCCTGCGGCCTCGGGCTCGCGGCCTGGCGGCTGCAGCGCCTGTTCTAGCTCACCGGTCGCGGTCGCGGGGAGGCACGAGGCCGGACTCGTAGGCGAGGACGACGAGCTGCGCGCGGTCGCGGGCGTGCAGCTTCGTCATGGCGCGCTGGACGTGGGTCCGGGCCGTCAGCGGGCTGATCACCATGCGGCCGGCGATCTCGTCGTTCGACAGGCCCTGGGCCACCAGCGCGACCGCCTCCTGCTCGCGGGCGGTGAGGCCGGCCGGCGACGGGCCCGCGCCCAGCGGCAGGAACGGCCGGGACACGAACCGGTCGACCAGCCGGCGGGTGATCGAGGGGGCGAGCAGCACGTCCCCCCGCGCGGCCGACCGGAGGGCGTGCAGGAGGTCGTCGGGCCGGACGTCCTTGACGAGGAAGCCGGTCGCGCCGGCGCGCAGCGCGGAGAACACGTGCTCGTCGAGCCCGTGGTTGGTCAGGATGACGACCCGCACGCCGGCGAGGGCGGGATCCGCGGTGATCCGCCGCGTCGCCTCGATCCCGTCGACGACCGGCATCCGGACGTCGAGGAGGGCGACGTCGGGCAGGTGCAGACGGGCCAGCGTCACCGCCTCGTCGCCGTCGGCGGCCTCGCCCACCACCTCGATGTCCTCCTCGACCGCGAGCAGCGCGCGGAAGGCGCTGCGGATCAGCGGCTGGTCGTCGGCCAGCAGCACGCGGATCACGGCCGCTGCCCGACGGGGAGCTCGGCCAGGACGGTGAAGCCGCCCCCGTCGCGGGGCGCGGCCTGCAGGCGGCCACCCAGCGCGGCGACCCGCTCGCGCATCCCGAGCAGTCCGGTGCCGGGGACGGGGGCGGTGCCGGGCAGGGCGTCGCCGTCGTCGTCGACCCGGACGACGAGGGTGCCCGGCCGGTGCTCGATCCGTACCGACGCGGTCGCGGCGGCGGCGTGCCGGGCGGCGTTGGTCAGCGACTCCTGCACGATGCGGTAGGCGGCGCGCTCCACCGCGAGGGGCACGTCGGCTCCCGGTCCCTCGACCGTCAGCCGCGCGTCGAGGCCGGTGAGCCGCGCCCGCTCCACGAGCGCCGGGAGCGACCACAGGCCCTGCCCGGCGTCCGCGGGGTCGTCGCGCAGCGCCTCCAGGGTGGCGCGCAGCTCGCGGGTGGCCTCCCGGGCGGCGTCCCGGATCGCCACGAGCGCCTCCGGCACCTGCTCGCCCCGCCGGGCGGCGAGGTGGGTGGCGACCTCGGCCTGGACGGTGATGACCGAGATCTGCGCGGTGAGCGAGTCGTGGAGCTCCCGCGCGATGCGCAGCCGTTCCTCGTCGGCGCGCCGGCGGGCCGTCTCCTCCCGGGTCCGCTCGGCCTCCTCCGCGCGGCGCTCGGCCTGCCGCAGGGCCTCGCCCGCCGCGCCCGCGGCCACCAGCCACGCCACCTGCAGGACGTCCCGGGCGCGGGCGAGCGCCTCGCCGGGGGAACCGTCGGGCGCGACCGCGAGGAGCGCGAGGGGGAGCGCGACCACGACCAGGACGGACGCGGCCACCGCGGCGACACGGCGCCCGGAGCGCACGGCGGCGTAGACGGCGACGACGAAGGCCGCGGCGGGCACCTCGGGACCGAGGACCTGCTGGCCGACCGCGAGTGCCGCGGTCACGGCCAGCACGGCCCCCGGAGCCCGGCGGCGGGCCGCCAGCGACAGCCCGCCGGCGAGCAGGCACGCGAGCACCAGCGGGGCCGGCTCGGGCAGTGGCCGGGTGAGGGCGGCGACGAGGACGCCGGCCGTCACGCCGACGGCGGCGCCCCAGTCCCGGAGACCGGCCCGGTCCCTGCCCATGCGGGCGACGCTAGCGGTCCCGGCCGCCGCCCGGATCCTGCGCGGGGAGGCTTCCCGGACTACTGCGCCGGCAGTAGTCCCGCGGCGTCCGCAGCAGCGGAGGGTGTCGGCGCCGGGACGACGACGGCGGCGCGGCCGGCGGACACGATCGGCGGTGTCCGTCGTCGGAGGAGGAGCCCCGTGACCGTCCACTCGCTGCACCCGCCCGCGGTCCTGGCCGAGACCGCGCCGTACCTCACTCCCGGCCGGTCGTGGTCCCTGGTGGCCGCCGCGCTGGCCCTGGCCGGACTGCTCGCCGGTGCGCGGGCCCTGGCTCCACGGGCCGGCCCCCGCCGCACGCCCGCCGTCGCGGCCCTCGCCGCCGGGGGAGCGGCCGCGCTCGTCGGCGCGGTCGTCGTGGCCGCCGCCGACGGCGGCCCCGGGTCCGGCTCGGGGATCGTGGGCGGGTTGCTGGCCGCGGCGGCCGGCCTCGGTGCCGCGGCGCTGGGCGGGGTGGGCCTGGCGCGGGCCCGGCGTCCCGTGCGCCCGCCGGAGGTGCGTGCCGGCCGGTGAGCGGCCGTCCCCCGGGACGACGACCGGCCGCCGGGACCTCCACGTCCCCGCGGCCCCTCCTCCGTCGCCCGGTAATAAGGTGTAGCCGCCCCTGCGGCGCACCACCTTCT
>NZ_JBJGYL010000016.1:0-101808 GCF_054049975.1 Geodermatophilus sp. SYSU D01119
CGCCGCGCGGCCCGCCGCGCGCCCCCCCCCCCCCCCCCCCCCCCCCCCCCCCCCCCCCCCCCCCCCCCCCCCCCCCCCCCCCCCCCCCCCCCCCCCCCCCCCCCCCCCAGGGCGAGCAGCAGGCAGACCACCGCGAGGGCGAGCGCGACCGGCGTCATCACCAGCCGCTCCGGGCGGCTGCGCGAGATCGCGTTGAGGGCCACCCCGAGCGCGAAGTAGCCGGTCAGCACCCACAGGGCGACGTCGACCACGCCGCCCGGCAGGAGGTCGAGCGCGCCGGCCGCCTGCAGCAGGAGCAGCGCGACGGCGGCGTAGATCCCGATCGACACCAGGCTGCCCGCGCGGAGCCGCGGCGGCAGGACCACGTGCTGCCCGCCCCAGGCGAAGCGCCCCAGCGGCGCCCCGCCGACCAGCGCGAGCTGGAACACGGCGAGGGCGGCGAGCAGGGTGACACCGACGACGGCGACCGTGATCACGGGCGGCAGGCTAGTGGCCGGAGACGTCGTCCGGGTGGCGCGCGGGCGTCCGGTCGGCGGCCGGGGGCGCCCAGCGCAGGACCACCGGGGCGGCCGGGTCGTCGTTGTCCACCACCACGTGCGCGGACCCGGCCGGCCGCGCCTCGGCCCGGTACAGCGCCTGCCCGGGCAGGTAGCGGGTCCGGTAGCGCTGCCCGACGGCCTCCGTCGAGCCGAACAGGGCGACGTCGCGGCGGAGGGCCCGCGCGAGCGTCACCTCCTCGGAGACGTGCAGGTACAAGGCGAGCGTCCACCAGCGGCAGAGCTCGGGGCGGAGCAGGAACACACCGTCGACGACCAGCACGCAGTCCGCCGGCACGGCAGCCGTCATCCGCCTCGGCTCGTCGGTGCGGGCGTCGCGGACGGCGGCGTCGACGGTGGCGGCCCCGCCCGCGAACGGCGCCAGCAGGCGATCGGTCAGGGCGCCGGTGTCGGTCGAGTCCCGGTAGTAGCCCTCCGCGGACAGGCTGCCGCGCCGCCGGCGCACGGAGGCCGGGTGCGCGAAGCCGTCGACGGAGGCCCGCAGCGCCGGCACCGGGAGGCGCTCGGCGAGCCGGTCGGCCAGCGTCGTCTTCCCGGCCGCGTCGGGCCCGTCGATGGCGACCAGTGTCCGCCCGCGGGCCCCTCCCGCCGACACGGCGGCCGCGAGGTCCCGCGCGAGCGTCTCGGCGTCGACCCGGCGTCCCGGCACGGCGGTCACGGTCGCATGGCGGTGGAGGCCGTGCCGATGAGTTCCGGCGCCGGCAGGCGTCTGCATGCCGGCGCCCGGGACCGGGCGGACGGAGGAGGAGCGATGACCGACGGGAACGCGCGCCAGGTGGCGGCCTGGGTGGGACGGACGTACGAGGGCCTGGCCGGCGTGCTGGACGCCGATCCCGCCACCTGGGACGACCCGACGCTGTGCGCGGGCTGGCAGGTCCGGCACCTGGTGGCGCACGTGACGATGCCGGCGCGGCTGTCGCCCGAGCAGTTCGGCGCCGAGATGGCGGCCGCGCGCGGCGACTTCGGCGTCCTGTCCGACACCGTGGCGGCCCGCGACGCCGCCCTGCCCGCCGCCGAGCTGCTGGCCGCGCTGCGCTCACCGGCCCTGCACGGCTGGCAGCCGCCGGGCGGTGGCGCGACCGGCGCCCTGAGCCACGCCGTCGTCCACTCCCTCGACGTCACCGTCGCGCTCGGGCGGCCGCCGGTCGCCCCGGACGACGCCGTGGCCGCCGTCCTCGACGCGGTCACCGCCGTCGAGGGCGCCTGGTTCGGCGTCGACCTGACCGGCGTGCGGCTGGAGGCTCCGGACACCGGCTGGTCCTGGGGCAGCGGCGAGCCCGTCCGGGCCGACGGCGGCTCGCTCGTCGCGCTGCTGGCCGGGCGCACCCTCCCCGACGGCCGGGCGCTCCCCCGCCGCTGACCCGGCGCTCAGCCCTCGGTGAAGGCGGCGGGCGGCAGCCAGTCGGCGTCGAGGAGCTCGGCGATCTCCTGCAGCGCCGAGGTGTCCGCGCCCGCCGTCGACCCGGTGACCGCCAGCCGCTCGACCATCACCCGCGCCACCTGCTCCTCGACCGTCCCCTCCGCGTAGGCCACCCGCCACGGGCTGACCTGCCCGTCGCGGTGGGTGCGGCCGGTGACCTGGCGGGCCTGGATGCCGGAGAACCGCGGCTGGTGGAACAGGCCCACGCGCGGGGTCGGCGACGCCGTCGTGCCGCCGGGCAGCAGCTCACCGGCGTGCAGGCTGATGGAGGCGGTCACGGTGAACACGCAGACCGGCGCCTGCCCGGTCTGGAAGCGCAGCCGCTCGGCCTCGACGTCGAACCGGTCGCGGCCGTAGATGGAGGCGACGGCGACGCCGGAGTCCAGCAGCGCCTCGCGGATCGGGTCGGCCGCCGTCTCGACGAACTCCACCGACACCGCCACCTGCCGCTCGGCCTCCACCTGGGCGCGCACCCAGTCGACGGTCGCCTGCGCGCGGATCAGCCCCGCCTTCTGCCGGAACCGCAGCAGCGCGGCGCGGCCGCGGGCGCTCTGCCGGGCCCGCCGCGCCAGCTGCATCTCGGCGCGGAACTCCTGCCACTCCGACTCGTAGGCGGCCTGCTCGGCCGGGGTGAGGGCGACCGGCGTCCCGGTCACCGACACCGGGCCCCACGGCGCCGGGCGGTGCAGGGTCGCGGGCGGGTCGGCCGGGTCGTCCCCGCCGGCCAGCCAGCCCTGCAGCCGGGCGAGGTCGGTGCGGCGGGCGTCGGCGTCCTCGGTCCACGCCCAGCCGTAGCGGCCGCGTTCCACGTGGAACCCGTGCTCGGCGAGCTTGGCGGGCAGGTCCGCCCAGGCGCGCAGCGGCTCCCCGTGGACCAGCGCGAACTGCGGCGCCAGGTAGGGCAGCTCCAGGGGCGTGTGCGCCGGCGTGGCCGTCGCCGCGACGACGAACGGGACGTCCTTGGCGCGGCCGCCGCCGGAGACCGCCTTCCAGTACTTCCAGCGCCGCGTCGTCGTGTGCCGGACCATGTGCGCCTCGTCGGCGATGACGACGTCGAACTCGAGTCCCGCGACCTTCGCCAGCCGGTCCCACGTGGTGACGCACCAGCGCAGGCCGCCGTCGCCGAAGCCGGCGATCGACCGGGTCCAGTGCGGGATGGTGATGGCCGCCGGGCGGTCGGCGACGACGAGCACCCGCTCGCCGCCGCGCATCTCGCAGATCTCCCGCGCCGCGAGGACGGCGGTGCCGGTCTTGCCGACGCCGGGGTCGTCGCCGAGCAGGAACACCCGGTGCCCGGCCGCGGCCGAGGCGACGACGGCCTCCGCGCCGCTGCACTGCTCCTCGCGCGGGACCATCGGCCGGCCCTCGGGGAGCGGGCGCGGCTCCTCGTTGAGCTCGTCCTCCAGGTAGCGCTCGAGGGTGTACGGCGGCGGGTCGTAGGGCGCCAGCGCCGCGGGCAGCCGCGCGCCCACCCACACGTGTGCCTGCAGGCCGGGGTGCCAGACGGCGCCCGGCGCGGGGGCGCGGAACGGCACGGCGAGCACCCACACCCGCTCGCCCGGACCCGCGGTGGGCAGGTCGGGCACCGCTGGCTTCCGGGCCGTCGTCCGGCGCCTGGTCGTCCGGCGCGTCGTGGTCGTGGCGGCGCGACGCCGTCCGGGCATGCTGGGACCTCCCCCGTCGTCCCCGGCACGGTAGGTCGCCGTCGCCCGCGGATCTGGTGGAATCGCCGGGTGACCGCCGACGCGACCTCCGACGAGCGGCTCGCCGGGCGCACCGTCGGCGAGGCCGGCCCGCGCGTGGTGTTCGTCCACGGCCTGTTCGGCCAGGGCAAGAACTGGACGACGATCGCCAAGGGCCTGGCCGGCGGGCACCGGGTGACCCTGCTCGACCTGCCCAACCACGGGCACTCGCCGTGGACCGACCGGGTCGACTACGCGGACATGGCCGGGCTGCTGGCCGACGAGCTGGCCTCCTACGGGGAGCCGGTGACGCTGGTCGGGCACTCGATGGGCGGCAAGGTGGCGATGACGCTGGCGCTGCGCCGCCCGGAGCTGCTGCGCGGGCTGGTCGTCGTCGACATCGCCCCGGTGGAGTACCCGCTCACCGGCGGACGCACCGACGACCCCGACGAGGAGGCCTCGCCGTTCGAGGCCTACATCGCCGCCATGCGCGCGGTCGACCTCGGCGCCCTGCGCACCCGGGAGGACGCCGACCGGGCGCTGCGCGAGGCCGTGCCGAGCACGATGGTGCGCTCGTTCCTGCTGCAGAGCCTGGTCCGGGAGGGCGTGGGCTCGGGGCGCTGGCGGTGGCGGCTCAACCTGGAGACCCTCGAGCGCGACCTCGGCGAGCTGCGCGGCTTCCCCGAGCCCCCGCCGGGCGCCACCTTCGACGGCCCGGTCCTCTGGATCGCCGGCGCGAACAGCCACTACGTGCTGCCCGAGGACCGGGAGCGGATGGACGCGCTGTTCCCCTCGACCCGGCTGGTCAAGGTGAAGAACGCCGGCCACTGGGTGCACTCCGAGCAGCCCGAGGTCTTCCTGGAGACGGTCCGGCGCTTCCTGGAGGCCGTCGAGGGCTGACCCCTCCGGGGTGGCGCAACCGCCCCGGAGGGATGCGGATCCGTACCGTGCGCGGAGCGGAACCGGGATCGCGTCGGTTCCGGAACGGAGAGGACGCACGTGACGCAGTGGGGAGCGCCGGGGTCCGGCGCCGGTCAGCAGGGCACGCCGCCGCCGGCCTACGGGCCGCCGCCCGGTGCGTACGGGCCCGGCCAGTACCCGCCCCACGGGTACGGATACGGCTACCCCGTCCCGCCGCGGCGCACCAACGGCCTCGCCGTCGCGTCGATGGTCCTGGGGATCCTGTGGCTCTACTGGATCGGCAGCATCCTGGCCCTCGTCTTCGGCTACATCGCCCGCAGCCAGATCCGCGAGCGCGGTGAAGGCGGTGACGGGATGGCGATCGCCGGGATCGTCCTCGGCTGGGTGGGCGTGGGCTTCATCGGCCTCGGTCTCCTCGCCGGCATCGCCTCGAGCGTCTGAGCGCCGCCGGGTCGCGGCCGCGGCCGGGTGAGCACCTCCGCGGACGTGCCCACCGCCGGGGCCTGGCCGGTGTCGGCGGCCGGTGCCATCCTGGCCGTGTGACCAGCACGTTCGTCCCGCACCGGCCGCACCCGGCGCTGCGCGGGCTGGTCGCCGACGCCGTCGGCTACGAGCAGCGGGACCTGGCGCCGGGCACCCACCGCGGGCTCCCCTCCCCCACCCTCACGCTCGTCGTCACCCTCGACGACCCGCTCGACGTCGCCGCCCACCCCGACCCGGCGCAGCCGCCCGGCCGCTACGACGCCCTGCTCGGCGGGCTGCACACCACCCCGGCGCTGATCCGCCACCCCGGGCGCCAGGCGGGCATCCAGCTCTCGCTGACCCCGCTCGGCGCCCGCCGGCTGCTCGGCGTCCCCGCGGGCGAGCTCGCCGCTCTCGACGTCGACCTCGCCGACGTCCTGGGCGGCACCGAGCTGGTCGAGCGGGTGCGCGCCGCCCGGACCTGGCCGGAGCGCTTCGCCGCCGCCGAGGAGGTGCTGCGGCGCACGGCAGGCGACGGCGACCCCGCCCCCGAGGTGGCCGAGGCCTGGCGGCTCACCGTCGCCGGAGGCGGGCGGCTGCGGGTGGCCGACGTCGCCCGGCGGGTCGGCTGGTCCGAGCGGCACCTGACCGCCCGCTTCCGAGCCGAGACGGGACTCGCGCCGAAGGAGGCCGCCCGGGTGGTCCGCTTCGACCGCGCCCGCCGGGCCCTGGCCGCCACCCCACGGCCGGGCCTCGCCGCGCTCGCCGCGCGCACCGGCTACGCCGACCAGGCCCACCTCACCCGCGAGTGGCGCGCCTTCACCGGCCTGTCCCCGATGCGCTGGCTGGCCGCGGAGTTCGGATTCGTCCAAGACGCCGCCGCGGCCCAGGGGCCAGGCTCGGCCGCATGACCACACCACCGCCCACCGTCTGGCCCGCCTTCCGCGCCGCCGACGCCCCCGCCCTCGTCCGCTGGCTGGTCGACGTCCTCGGCTTCACCGAGACCCTCGTCGTCCGCGACGGAGACCTCGTCATCCACGCCGAGCTCGCCTGGCCGCCCGGCGGCGGCGTCATGCTCGGCTCCGTCCGCGACGACGGCGACGGCGGCGGCGGCTGGCCCGTCCGCCCCGGCAGCACGGGCGCCTACCTCGTCACCGACGACGTCGAGGCCGTGTGGAAGCGGGTCGAGGCCGCCGGCGCCGAAGTGCTCCGGCCGCTGCACGAGCCGGGCCACGGCGGCCGCGAGTTCAGCGTGCGCGACCCCGAGGGCAACGCCTGGAGCGTCGGCGACTACGCCGGGGCACCGCGGACGTGACGGAGGACCGGTGAACGAGGAGCAAGCCCGGGCGCTGGCCCTCGCCCTGCCGGAGGTCACCGAGGCCGACCACCACGGCCGCCCGTCCTTCCGGCTGGGGACCGCCGTGCTCGCCTCCCTCTGGGCACCGGGCATCCTCAACGTCATGCTCGGGGAGTCGGAGGCGCGCGCGGCCGAGGGCGGCGCGGTCTCGCTGCTGTGGTGGGGGAAGCGCCTGTACGGCGTGCAGGTCGACCTCGCCGCGGCCGACGAGGCGCTCGTCGCCGACCTCCTCGAGGAGGCCTGGACCCGCCGCGCCCCCGCCCGGCTGCGGAGGCAGCGCCCGTGACGTATCCGCGGCCCGTCCCGCTCATCGGCGACGCCACCTCCGCCGCCGAGCGGGCCGGCGACCCGGCGGCCTGGGCGATGCCCGAGCACGCCGGCGGCCTCTACGCCGTCGTCGCCGCGCGCCGCGACGTCCGCCGCTACCGGCCCGACCCGGTCCCCGACGGCGTCCTGCGCCGGGTGCTGGCCGCCGGGCACGCGGCGCCGTCGGTCGGGCACAGCCAGCCGTGGCGGTTCGTCGTCGTCCGTGACCCGGCCGTCCGGGACCGCGCCGCCGTCCTCACCGACCGCGAGCGGCTGCGGCAGGCCGCCCGGATGGAGCCCGACGCCGCCCGCCGGCTGCTCGACCTCCAGCTCGAGGGCGTCCGGGAGGCGCCGCTGGGGATCGTCGTCTGCTGCGACCGGCGCACGCCCGCGGCGGGCGTGCTGGGCCGGGCCACCTTCCCCGACGCCGACCTGTGGAGCTGCGCGGCGGCCATCCAGAACCTGTGGCTGGCCGCGCGCGCCGAGGGCCTGGGCATGGGGTGGGTGACGCTGTTCCGTCCCGAGGAGCTGGCCGGGCTGGTCGGCCTGCCCGACGGCGTGGCCACCCTCGGCTGGCTGTGCCTCGGCTGGCCCGACGAGCGCCCGCCCGCGCCCGGGCTGGAGCGCGCCGGCTGGTCGCGGCGGTTGCCGTTGGAGTCCGTCGTCGTCGAGGACCGCTGGCCCGCCGACGACGGCGGCCCCGCCGCGCCCCCCTCGCACCTGCGCGCGCCCGGCCGCGAGGCCGTCGTCGGTGCCCGCGACGAGGCCGACCGGCTGCTCACCCCGCCCGGCTCTCTCGGCGTCCTCGACCGGGCGGTCGACCGCCTCGTGGCGCTCGGCCGCGGGGACCTGACCGGCGGCACGCTGGTGCTCGCCGCCGCCGACCACCCGGTCGCCGCGCTCGGCGTCTCCGCCTACGGCGGGCACGTCACCCGCGACGTCGCCCGCGCCGCCCTGGCCGGCACCTCGGTGGGCGCCACCGCGGCCGCCGCGGCCGGTCTGACGACGGTGGTCGTCGACGCCGGGGTGGACGGCGGCCCGCTGCCCGGCGCGGTGGACGCCCGCCCGGCCGGCCCGCGCGGCGACCTCGCCTCGGCGCCCGCCCTGACCGCCGCCGACGTCGACCGGCTGCTCACCGCCGGGCGCGACCTCGGCGCCCGCGACGGCCTGCTCGCGCTCGGCGAGGTGGGCGTGGCCAACACGACCGTGGCCGCCGCGCTCGCCGCCGGCCTGCTCGGCGCCGACCCCGCCGAGGTCACCGGCCTCGGCGCCGGTGCCGACAGCGCGGTGCTCGAGCGCAAGCGCGCCGTGGTGGCGGACGCGGTGCGCCGGGCGGGCGGCGGGCTCGCGCCGGAGCGCGCCCTGGCCGAGCTCGGCGGCCCGGAGCTCGCGGTCCTCGCCGGCGTCGTCCTCGGCGCCGCCGCAGCCGGCACCCCGGTGGTCCTCGACGGGTTCGCCGTCTCGGTGGCCGCGCTGGCCGCCGTCCTGCTCGAGCCCGCCGCGCAGGCCTGCCTGGTGGCGGGGCAGCGCAGCCGCGAGCGCGGGCACGAGCTCGTGCTCCAGGCGCTCGGGCTGGAGCCGCTGCTGGACCTCCGGCTGCGCGCCGGGGAGGGCGCCGGCGCCGCGCTGGCCGCGGGCCTGCTGCTCGACGGCCTGCGGATCCGCCGCGGCACGGCCCGCGTGGGCTGACCCAGCCGCCGAGCACCGGGAGGGTGCGCGGGCGGCGGCCTGACCCGGGAGGAGGGCGTCGCCTGGCGGGGGCGGCGGCGCACCGGCCAGGATCGGGCCCGTGACCGATCCCCGCGCCGGCCAGCCCGCCGCCCCGTCCGACCTGGTCGACGTCGCCTCGCTGGTGACCGCCTACTACACGCTGGTGCCCGACCCGGCGGAGCCGGCGCAGCGGGTGTCGTTCGGCACCTCGGGGCACCGCGGGTCCTCGTTCGACACCGCGTTCAACGAGGCGCACATCCTGGCCACCACCCAGGCGATCTGCGAGTACCGGGCGGCGCAGGGGTACGACGGGCCGCTCTTCCTCGGCCGCGACACCCACGCGCTGTCCGAGCCCGCCTGGGCCAGCGCGCTGGAGGTGCTCGCCGCCAACGACGTGACGGTCCTGGTCGACGCCGCCGGTCGCTACACCCCGACGCCGGCGGTCAGCCACGCGATCCTCACCGCCAACCGCGGTCGGGTCGGCGGGCTGGCCGACGGCATCGTCGTCACCCCGTCGCACAACCCGCCCCGCGACGGCGGCTTCAAGTACAACCCGCCCTCGGGCGGCCCGGCCGACACCGACGCCACGAAGGTCATCGCCGACCGCGCCAACGAGCTGCTCGCCGCCGGCCTCGACGGCGTCAGGCGGATCCCCTTCGCCCGGGCGCACGCCGCCGCCGGGCGGCACGACTTCCTCGGCGGCTACGTCGACGACCTGCCCGCCGTCCTCGACCTCGACGCCGTCCGCTCGGCCGGCGTGCGGATCGGCGCCGACCCGCTGGGCGGGGCGTCGGTCGACTACTGGGCGGCGATCGCCGAGCGGCACCGGCTCGACCTCACCGTCGTCAACCCGCTGGTCGACCCCACGTGGCGGTTCATGACGCTCGACTGGGACGGCAAGATCCGGATGGACTGCTCGTCGCCGTCGGCGATGGCCTCGCTCATCGGGAAGCGCTCGGAGTACCAGGTGGCCACCGGCAACGACGCCGACGCCGACCGGCACGGCATCGTCACCCCCGACGCCGGGCTGATGAACCCCAACCACTTCCTCGCCGTCGCCATCTCCTACCTGTTCAGCCACCGCCCGCAGTGGGGGGACGACGTCGCCGTGGGCAAGACGCTGGTCTCCTCCTCGCTCATCGACCGGGTGGTGGGGGGCCTGGGCCGGCGGCTGGTCGAGGTGCCCGTCGGCTTCAAGTGGTTCGTGCCCGGCCTGCTCGACGGCAGCGTCGGCTTCGGCGGCGAGGAGTCGGCCGGGGCGTCGTTCCTGCGCCGCGACGGCGGGGTGTGGACCACCGACAAGGACGGCCTGCTGCTCGCGCTGCTGGCGAGCGAGATCCAGGCGGTCACCGGCAGCTCGCCGTCGCAACTGCACGCCGAGCTGGTGTCCCGGTACGGGGAGTCGGCCTACGCCCGGGTGGACGCCCCCGCCTCCCGCGAGCAGAAGGCGGCGCTCGGGAAGCTGTCGCCCTCCGACGTCACCGCCACCGAGCTCGCGGGCGAGCCGATCACCGCGAAGCTCACCGAGGCGCCCGGCAACGGCGCCTCGATCGGCGGCCTCAAGGTGGTCACCGAGAACGCCTGGTTCGCCGCCCGCCCGTCGGGCACCGAGGACGTCTACAAGGTCTACGCCGAGTCCTTCCGCGGCGCCGAGCACCTGGCCCGCGTGCAGGAGGAGGCGCGCGCCGTCGTGTCCGCGGCGCTGGGCGCATGACCCTCGACGCGGCCGGGCTGCTGCGGGAGCTGGTCCGCCGGCCCACGGTCTCCGGCGACGCCGCCGCCCAGCGCGACCTCCTCGGCCTGCTCACCGAGGTGCTGCGCGAGCGGGCGCCGCACCTGCAGGTGACCGAGGGCCGGGACCGCGACCAGCCGTGGACGCTGCTGCGCACCCCCGCCGACCCCGGCCGGCCGGTGCTCCTGCTCGCCTGCCACGTCGACACCGTCCCGGTGCCCGACCCCGGCGCGTGGACCCGCGACCCCTTCGGCGCCGACCTCGACGGCGGCCGGGTGTGGGGGCGCGGCGCCAGCGACATGGAGGCCGGGGTGGTCGCGGCCGCGCTCGCCCTGGCGGCCGCCGACCCGCAGACGCCGGCCGCGCTGCTGCTCACCAGCGACGAGGAGACCGGCTCGCGCGGCGCCGCCGCCGCGGCCGCCACGGTCGCCGAGCTGCCGGTGGGCGCCGTCGTCGTCCCCGAGGCCACCGGCAACCAGGTGGTGCTCGGGCACAAGGGCGCGCTGTGGCTCGCCGTGCGCACCGCCGGGCGGGCCGCGCACGGCAGCACGCCCGAGCGCGGGCACAACGCCGTCCTCGACCTCGCGGCGCTGCTGGGCCGGGCCGCCACCGGCCTGCCCTTCCGCACCGACCCCTTCCTCGGCACCGAGACGTGGAACCCCGGCGTCGTCAGCGGCGGCACCGTGCCCAACGTCGTCCCGGACCGGGCCGAGGTCGTCGTCGACATGCGCACCGTCGCCGACGGCGGGGACCTGCTGCGCTGGTGGCGGGAGCAGCCCGAGGCCGCCGACGTCGAGGTGCGCGTCGACCTGCCGCCGGTGGGCACCCCGGCCGACGACCCGTGGGTGGCCACGCTGCCCGCGCCGGTGCTGCCCACCCCGGCCACCTACTTCACCGACGCCTCGGTGCTCGGCCAGGTGGTCGGCGGCGCCCCGGTCGTCGTGTGGGGGCCGGGCACCCCGGCGGTCATGCACGCCGCCGACGAGTACGTGGAGCTCGCCGAGCTCGAGCAGGCGGCGCAGGCCTACACCGCCGTGCTCGCCCGCTGGGGCGGCTGACCCCTGCGGGGGGCGACACGCCCCCGGACGGCGGCACGGGCCCCCGGCGGCCCCAGACTGGAGCCATGACCGACCAGCCGTACGAGCAGGAGTGGGACGCCGTCCCGCCGGGATCCCCGCCGTCCTCGGGCGCGGCCGGTCAGCCGTACGGCGCGCCCGCGCAGCCGTACGGCGCGGCTCCGCAGTACGGGACCCAGCCCTACGGGACCCAGCCCTACGGGGCGCAGCCCTACGGGGCGCAGCCCTACGGAGCGCAGCCCGGGGCGGTCCCCCACGGCCCGCCGCCCGGCTACGGCCAGCCCGCCTACGGGCCCCCGCCCGGCTACGGCCCGCCGCCGGGCTACGGCTGGGGCGTCCCGCCGACGCCGGTCTGGCCGGCCGGTCCCGGGCGGCCGGGTGTGGCCACCACGGCGGGCGTCCTGGGCATCGTCACCGGCGCGCTGTCCGCCCTGGTCGCGCTGGTCTTCACGATCGCGGTGCTCGGCGGCGAGGAGGACGGCCCGAGCGTCGTCCTCATGCTCGGCCTGCCCGTCGGGGCCGCGCTCATCGCCGGCGGCGTCCGGCTGCTCAACCGGCACTCCCCCACGTTCGTCTTCGCCGCGGCGCTCGCGGCGGTGGTCGTGCTGTTCCTGACGCTGGTGGTTGCGGCCACCACGCTCCACAGCAGCGGCGTCGTCGGGGTGTCGGTGTTCCTCGTCCTCGCGCTGCCCCTGCCGGTGCTCACCGCCGTCTTCGCCCGCCTGCCCGCGACCGTCGGCTGGGCGGCCGCGCGCACCTGACGCGCCGGGCTCAGCGCCGGCGGGCCTTGTCCTCGTACATCGCGGTGTCGGCCTCGCGGACCACCGCCTCCTGCGCGAGTTCGGGATCGGCGCCGCCGTCGACCGAGCCGACGCCGATGCTCAGGCCGACGTCGACGGTCGTCGTCCCCAGCGTCAGCGTGCCCGGCAGCACCTCCCGCAGCCGGTCGGCCAGGTGCTCGGCGGCGGAGCGCTCGGTGTTCTCGCAGACGACGGCGAACTCGTCGCCGCCCAGCCGCGCCGCGGTGTCGCTGGCCCGCAGCACCGACGTCAGCTTCGCCGCGACGGCGACGAGGACCGCGTCGCCGGTCGGGTGGCCGAAGCGGTCGTTGACCGCCTTGAACCCGTCGAGGTCCAGCACCAGCACGCAGGTGGGCGTGTGCTCGCGGTGCCCCCGCTCGAGCGCGTGGCGCAGCCGGTCGCGGAACAGCAGCCGGTTCGGCAGCCCGGTGAGCGGGTCGTGCGCCGACAGGTGCAGCAGCCGCGCCTCCAGAGCCTTCCGGTCGGTGACGTCCTCGACGACCATCACCAGGTGCTCGGGCGGCCCGTCCACCCACGACGTCGTCACCTGCACGGGGAGCGGGGTGCCGTCGGGGCGCAGGAACCGGCACTCGTGCCGGGCACGGCCGCGGCTCTCCTGCAGTCCGGTGCAGGTCGCCACCGCGCCCGCGACGTCCTCGGGGTGCGTGACGTCGAACAGCGTCGTCCCGCGCAGCTCCTCCGGCGTCCGGCCCAGCAGCTCACCGAGGGCGTGGTTCGCCGCGAGGAGCCGGCCGTCGGGCGTGCTGAGGGCGACGCCCATGGGCGAGTTGGTGAAGGCACTGCCCAGGTCGGGGACGGGCACCGTGCCCGCACCTCCGGCGTTCGCCACCGACCACCTCCGATCCTCCCCCGTCGGTCCGCCTGACCTGCTCATTCCCTCCCGGTTCCACGTGGAACCCCTGATCGGGGCAGGATGACCCGGGAGAGTGGCCGAGAGGGAGGGCTGTCATGCCGTCGGACTTCGACCTGGTGCTGCCGACGGAGATCGACGTCCGCGAGGTGGGCATGCGCGACGGCCTCCAGCTGGAGGCGCCGGTCCCGCTGGAGGGCAAGCTCGCCATGCTCGACGCCCTGGTGGCCACCGGGGTGCGCCGCATCGAGGTGACGTCGTTCGTGTCGCCGAAGGCCGTGCCCGCGCTCGCCGACGCCGACCGGGTCGCCGCCGAGCTGTCGCGCTGGCCGGACGTGCACTGGTCGGCGCTGGTGGCCAACCCGCGGGGCGCGGTGCGGGCGGTCGACGCCGGCATCGCCGAGCTGGAGCTGGTGGTGTCGGCCTCCGACGGCCACAGCCGCGCCAACGCCGGCCGCTCGACCGCCGAGGCGCTCGCCGGGGTCGGGGAGGTCGCCGACCTCGCGCACGGCGCCGGCGGCTCGCTGGAGGTCGTCGTCGCCACCGCCTGGGACTGCCCGTTCGACGGCCGCACGCCGATCGCGCGCACCGTCGACGTCTGCCGGGCCGCGGTCACCGCGGGCGCCGACGCCCTCTGCCTGGGCGACACGATCGGCACGACGACGCCGGCGCGGGTGGTGCGCCTGCTCGACGCGGTCCGCCGCGCCTGCCCCGGGACGCCGGTGGCCGTGCACTTCCACGACACCCGTGGCACCGGCCAGGCCAACGCGCTGGCCGCGGTGCAGGCCGGCGTCACGCAGCTCGACGCGTCGGTCGGCGGGCTCGGCGGCTGTCCGTTCGCCCCCGGCGCGAGCGGCAACATCGCCACCGAGGAGCTCGTCTACTGGCTCGAGGAGTCCGACGTGCGCACCGGCATCGACCTCGACGCACTGCTGGCCGCGGCGCGGGTCACCGAGGAGGCCGTCGGGCACCCGCTGCCCAGCTCCCTGTACCGCGCCGGCGGCCGGTCGGTGCCGCGCGCGGCGCTGGGCGCGCCCTCGTGACCGAGCTCGCGAGGTCACGCAGAGGTGCAGCACCCCGGGTCACGCGCCTGACGAGCGTCAGCGAGGAGGGCGCGTGACCGGTCCGCTGGAGGTCATCGACCCCCGGGTGATGCGCGACGTCCTCGGCCACTTCGCCTCCGGCGTGACCGTGGTGACCGCCCACACCGGCGAGGAGCCGATCGGCTTCACCTGCCAGTCGTTCAGCTCGCTGTCGCTGGACCCGCCGCTGGTGGCGCTCGCACCGGCCCGCACGTCCACGACCTGGCCGCGGCTGCGCGAGCTCGGCCGGTTCTGCGTCAACGTGCTCGCCGAGGACCAGTCGGGCCTGTCGGCGGCCTTCGCCCGCTCCGGCACCGACAAGTTCGCCGGCGTGGCCTGGCGGCCCAGCCGGCAGGGCTCCCCCGTCCTCGACGGCGTCGTGGCCTGGATCGACTGCAGCCTGTGGGCGGAGTACGACGGCGGCGACCACACGATCGTCGCCGCGCGCGTGCTCGACCTCGGCGCCGACCCGGGCCGCCGCCCGCTGCTGTTCCACCGCGGCAGCTACGGCCGGGCGGAGACCGCCGCGGACTAGGGCCGGCCGAACCGGACGGCGATGAGCGCGACGTCGTCGCGCCCGTCCAGGGTGCCGCTCACCGCGGCGTCGCACAGGTCCCGCGGGGCCGCGCCGGCCGGAGCGCCGGCCAGCCGCCCGACCAGGTCCTCGATGCCCTGGTCGAGGTCGGAGCCCGGCGTCTCCACGAGCCCGTCGGTGTAGCCGAGCAGCGTCGACCCGGCCGGCAGCTCCACGGTGTGCACCACCCGCTGCGCCGCCACGTCGACGCCGACGAGCATCCCGGTGGCGCCGTCGACCGGCGTCACGCGGCCGTCCGGGGAGCGCAGCAGCAGCGGCGGGTGGCCGGCGCTGGCCACCTGTGCCGTCCACGGGGCGCCCGGCTCGGCCGGCGGCAGCGCGCGGACGTAGGCCAGGGTGGCCATCGGGGTGACCTGCAGGCCCTGCACGAGCCGGTCGATGCGGGTGAGCACCGCCGCCGGGTGCGGGTCGGGCGCCTCCCACGCGCAGGCCCGGATGAGCCCGCGCAGGTGGCCCATGACGGCCGCCGCGGCGACGTCGTGGCCCACGACGTCGCCCACCACCAGGGCCACCGACCCGTCGGGCAGCTGCAGCAGGTCGTAGAAGTCGCCGCCGACGTCGGCCGCGGTCGAGGCGCTCACGTAGTGCGCGGCGACCTCGAGGCCCGGGATGTCGGGCAGCTCGGGCAGCAGCGAGCGCTGCAGGGTGTCGGCGACGGCGTGCTCCTGCTGGTACAGCCGCACGTTGTCCATGGCCATCGCCGCCCGCCGGGCGAGGTCCTCGACCAGGCTCACGTCGTCGGGGGTGAAGGGCTGCTCCGGCGAGGAGCGCACCAGCGCGATCGAGCCGCGGGTGCGGCGCCGGGCCACCAGCGGCACCGCCAGCGCCGACGCCGCGCCCAGCCGGCCGGCGATCTCCTGCGCGACGGACCCGGCCACGGTTCCGTCGAGGCGCTCGGGCAGACGGTCGACGAGGACGGTCCGGCCGCTGCTGATGCTGCGCTGGCTCGGCGAGTCCGGCGGCAGCCGCAGCGCGTGACCGGCGTCGTAGCGGCGCAGCTCGGTGCGGTCCCGCTCGCGGTCGCGGGACACCATCTCGCGCACCTCGCCGCTCTCGTCGACGAGCGTGACCACCACCCAGTCGGCCAGCTGGGGCACGCAGAGCACGGCGAGCCGGTCGAGCAGGTCGCCGACGTCGAGGGTGGCGACCAGCGAGCTGGTGGCCTCGGCCATGAGCGCGAGGCGCGCCTGCGCCCCCTCGGCCTCCCGCTGGGCCCGCTCGGCGTCGGACCGCGCCTGCTCGGCGACGGCGCGGGCGAGCTCGGCCTCCTCGCGGGCGGTGCGCTCCGCGGCGAAGGCGGCCTCCCGCTCGGCCTCCACCCGCACGCGCTCGGTGACGTCGGTCTGCACGCCGACGAAGCTGACCAGCTCCCCCTCGCCGTCGAAGACCGGGCTGATCGCCAGCTGGTTCCAGAAGGCGGTGCCGTCGCGGCGGTGGTTGAGCAGCGTCACGGTGATCGCCTGCTGCTCCTGCAGCGCCTCGCGCAGCTCCGCGAGGGCCGCCGGGTCGGTGTTCGGGCCCTGCAGGAACCGGCAGTTGCGGCCGACGGACTCCTCGTAGGAGTAGCCGGTGATCCGGCTGAAGGAGGGATTGACCCACACCAGCGGGTCGTCCTCCTGCCGGGGGTCGGTGATGGTGAAGGCGATGTCGGTGGCGACGACGGCCCGCTCGCGCAGCGCCTGCAGCTCGGCGTCGGCGTCCGCGGTGCCGCTCACGCCCTCCACCTCGAGCAGCACGACCAGCGACAGCGCCTGGCTGCTGCCCGGCTGGGACAGCGGGAAGCCGGTGACCCAGAGCAGGCGGTCGCCGTCGCCGTCGTCGTCGCCCGCGCGGCCGGCGTCGGTGCTGCGGCCCGGCGACAGCCGCACCGCCTCGCCGGTGACCGGCTGGCCCTGCGCCACCAGGGACAGCGGGCCGCTGGTGCGCGCCAGCGGCGCGCCGCCGAGGTCGGTCAGGCCGGCGGCCGCGCCCCACGCGTCGACCTCGACCGGCAGCCGCACGTTGCCGGCCATCTCCACGGCCGCGGTGTTGGCGTAGGTGACCGCGCCGGACTTCTGGTCGATGAGCAGCACGGCGACCGGGACGTCGGCGAGGACGGCGGGCAGCGCCTGGGAGGCCGCCGCGCCGCCGTGCTCGGTGACGACGGCCTCGGCGGCGGTGACGATCCCGGCCTGCCGCCCGCCGGCCGCCTCGCCGTCGACGGCGGTCCTGGCCACCGCCGCGCGGGCCTCGGGCGGGACTCCGGCGGCAGCGGACGTCTGCTGCTGCAGCGGCTGGGTCCCTTCCGGTCGCACGCAACGAATCTAACCGTTGGTGCAGGTCCGACGCCCGCGGTCCCCGGCCCGCGTCCCCTGGACGGAGGGGAGGTGTGCCCGGCGCCCGTGCGGGCACCCACGTGCCCAGCCACCCCGGAGGGAGACGTCATGGGACTGCTCGACCGGCTCCTCGGCCGACGCCGCGCGCCGGAGCCCGCACCGTACGACGGCTACGCGCCCCCGCCCCCGCCGCCGCCCCGGGCGCCGGCCCGCCCGGCGGCCGGGCAGCGCGCCCCGCTCACCGACCAGCAGGCCGTCGAGCGCTACCGCTACCTGCTGCGGACGGCCCCGCCGGACCAGATCGAGCAGGCGCACGCCGAGGCGTTCTCCCAGCTCACCCCGCAGCAGCGGCAGGAGGTGCTCACCCAGCTCGCGGCCGCCGTCCCGGCGTCGGAGCGGCCGCGGTCCGACGACGCGCAGACCCTCGCGCGGGTGGCCACCCGCGCCGAGCTGCGCCAGCCGGGGACCCTCGAGCGGACCTTCGGCGGCTTCGGCGCGGGCCCCGGCGCCGGCTACGGGCCGGGCTACGGCCCCGGCTACGGCCCGGCCTACGGCGGCGGGTACGGCGGCGGCTACGGGCCCGGCTACGGCTCGCGGATGGGCGGCTTCGGCAGCTCGCTCGGCGGCAGCCTGCTCGGCACGATCGGTGGCCTGGTGGTGGGCACCGCGGTGGCCGACGCCCTGTTCGACACCGGGCTCGGTGACGGCGGCCTGTTCGGCGGCGGCGACGAGGAGGCCTACGCCGAGGGCTACCAGGACGGCGCCGAGGGTGGCGACGGCGGCGGTGACGCCGGGGACGCCGGCGGTGGCGACTACGCCGCCGCCGGGGACGGGGGCTACGGGGGCGACCCGGGCGGGGACTTCGCCGGCGGTGCCGACAACGGCTACGACGGCGGGGGCTACGACGGCGGGGGCTACGACGGCGGTGGGGACTTCGGCGGCGGCGACTTCGGGGGCGGCGACTTCGGCGGGGACTTCGGCGGCGGGGACTTCTGACCGTTCAGCCGCCGGACCCGGGCGTCCCCCCGGTCGTCCGGGTCCGGCGGCGCAGCCACAGCAGGCCGAGCACCGGCAGCACCAGCGGCACGAACCCGTAGCCGCGGCCGTACGCCGACCAGACGGTCTCGTCGGGGAAGGCGGCCGGGTCGGCCAGGGACAGCGTCCCCACCACCAGCACCCCGGCCAGCTCGACGACGATGGCCACGAGCGCCGTCCGCCGTCCGGTGCGCCCGCCGCGGGCCAGCCCGACGGTGGCCACCACGTAGACGGCCGCGGCCAGCGCCGACAGCAGGTAGGCGACCGGCGCCTCGGAGAAGCGGGTGGCCAGCTGGACGGCGGCACGGGCGCCCGCGGCCAGGGCGAACACCGCGTAGACGGCGACGAGCACCCGGCCGGGCCCCGACGCCGTCCCGCCCGGCGCGGTGCCGGCCGGCTCGGGCTCAGACACCGGGCGCCTCCCAGAGCTGGACCAGCCGCCAGACCATCACCGCGGTGACCAGGCAGGCCACCGCGAGCACCGTGCCCGCCCAGCGGCTGGGCTCGGTGCGCGACCACAGCACGCCCGCCACCGGCAGCAGGACGACGCCGCCGAGGTAGCCGAGGAACGTCGCCGTCTCCGGCGGCCGCTCGCCGCCGGCCAGGGCGATCCCGGCGACGACGGCCTGCACCAGGAGCAGCACCTCGAGCACCGCGGCGCCGACGAGGTGGACCAGGCCGGTGCGCCGCCGGGCGAGCGTGGAGGCCAGGCCGGCGAGCGCCACGAGCACCGCGACCGCGGTGGCCGACCAGACGAGGACGTCGTTCATCGCGTCCATGATCGCGCGCCCGGCGGGCGAGCCGGTTGCGGACCCGGGGTAAGGAGGAGGCATGACCGTCCGGGACCTCGTGGTCGACCTCTGCGCCGAGCACCTGGACGCCGTCACCGCGGAGCCGGTGCCGCTGCAGGCGCTGGTCGGCCTGCTCGCCGCGTGCGGCGTCGCCGAGCCCAGCGCGCGCCTGGCCGCCGCGGCGCTGCGCCGCGCCGGGTGGCTGAGCGGGTCGCGGCGCGGGCGGGAGACGCTGCTGTCCCCCGCCGCGCCGCTGCGGGCGTCGATCGCCGCCCGCGACGAGCGGATCCAGCGCCGCCTGGGCCCCTGGGACGGCCAGTGGCGGATGGTCGTCTACGGCGTCCCGGAGACCGATCGCGCCGCCCGCGAGCGGGTGCGCCGCGGGCTGGTCCGCGCGGGGTTCGGCCCGCTCGCCCCGGCCACCTGGGTGTCGCCGCACCGCGCCGCGCTCGACGAGGTGCACGCGGAGCTCGCCGGGGAGCCGACGTCGCGGCTGGACCTGCTCACCGCGCACGTCACCGACCCGCGGCTGTCCGACGGCGAGCTGGCGGCCCGCTGCTGGGACCTCCCCCGGCTCGCCGCCGGCTGGACCCGCGTCCTGGAGCGGCTGCGCGCGGCCGCCGCGGACGCGCCCGAGGGCGTCGCCGCCCTGGGGGCGCACCTGCGGCTGCGCGCGGAGATGCGCGCGGTGCTGGCCGGCGACCCGCTGCTGCCCGTGGCGCTGCAGCCGGAGGGGTGGCCCGCCCGCGACGTCCGCGACGCCTGGGCCGACACCGGCGCCCGCCTGGCCGCCGCCGCCCGCGCGCACGTGGCCGACGTCCTCGGCGTCACCGCTCCCCGCGCCGCCGTCGCCTGAGGAAGGACCCTCCTGCCCCCCACCCCTCGCACGCCCGGGGCGGGCCCCTGCAGGAGGGCCGTTCCACCAGGTCACCTGTGGACGCTGGACATGTCCGGGTAGCGGTCGCCGGCAGCGGCGCCGACCGGGGCGGCCTCGTCGAGCCGGCGCAGGTCGTCGTCGGTGAGCGCGACGTCCGCGGCCGCCGCGTTCTCCTCCAGGTAGCGCACCCGCTTGGTGCCCGGGATCGGGACGACGGCGGGGTTGCCCGCGCGGTCGCTCTGCGCGATCACCCACGCCAGCGCCAGCTGCGACGCCGTCACGCCCTTCTCGTCGGCGATCTCGCGCACCCGGTCGACCAGCCGCAGGTTCTGCTCGAACGCCTCGCCCTGGAACCGCGGGTTCGACCGGCGGAAGTCGTCGGGCGCGAGGTCGTCGACGCTGCGGATCTGCCCGGACAGGAAACCGCGGCCGATCGGCGAGTAGGCGACGAAGCCGATGCCGAGCTCGGCGCAGGTGGCGAGGACGCCGTCCTGCTCGGGGTCGCGGCTCCACAGCGAGTACTCGGTCTGCACGGCGGCCACCGGCTGGACGGCGTGCGCGCGGCGGATGGTCCCGGGCGCGGCCTCGGAGATGCCGGCGGCGCGCACCTTGCCCGCCTCGACCAGCTCGCGGATGGCGCCCCAGGTGTCCTCGACGGGCACCGTGGTGTCCACGCGGTGCTGGTAGTAGAGGTCGATGACGTCGACGCCGAGCCGCTGCAGCGAGGCGTCGCAGGCCCGCCGCACGTACTCGGGCCGGCCGTTGATGCCGCGGAAGGAGCCGTCCTCGCCGCGCTCGTTGCCGAACTTGGTGGCCAGCACGACCTCGTCGCGGCGGCCGGCGATGGCCGTGCCGACGAGGCGCTCGTTGGTGAAGGGGCCGTACATGTCGGCGGTGTCGAGGAAGGTGACGCCGAGGTCGAGGGCGCGCTGGATGGTCCGCTCGGCCTCGGCCTGGTCACCGGTGCCGTAGAACTCGCTCATCCCCATGCAGCCCAGCCCCATGGCCGGGACGGACAGGGACCCCAGGGTGCGTGTCTGCATGGCCCGAGCCTGCCCCTCCGCGGCGCGGCGCGAACCCCCTGAGGGTGGGGCTGACGACCCCCCGCTCCGGTGTACCGGGACCCGTGTGGCAGGTTAGGGCAGCCTTCCTCAGGGCAGCCTTACCTCACCACCTGGAGAACCATGCGCACCGCGTCCCGGCCGCTGGCGGCCACCTCCCTGTCCCTCGCCGCGGCACTGGCGCTGACCGCCTGCGGCGCCGACGAGCCGGCCGCCGAGGCCGCCACCGGCACGGACACGGTCACCTGGACCTGGGACCGCAACGTCGCCGCGGAGGACGCCGAGCCGGAGTTCGAGGAGACCTCGGTCGAGGTGCCGGTCGACCCGCAGCGCATCGTCGTCTTCGACATGGCCGCCCTCGACACGATCGGCGCCCTGGGCGGGGAGATCGCCGGCGCGCCGCTGGACTCGGTGCCCGGCTACCTGGAGGGGTACCTGGCCGACGACGCGTTCAACGCGGGCACCCTGTTCGAGGCCGACCTGGTCGAGATCGAGTCGCAGCAGCCCGACCTCATCGTCATCGGCGGCCGCTCCTCGGCGCTGTACGAGGACCTCAGCGAGATCGCGCCGACGGTCGACCTGAGCCTGCGCGGCAGCTACACCGAGACCCTCGAGCGCAACGCCACCTTCGTCGGCGAGGTGCTCGGCGCGGAGGACGAGGCGGCCGCCGCCGTCGCCGAGCTCCAGGCGGGCATCGAGGAGGCGCGCGCCGCCACCGCGGACGCGGGCACCGGCCTCGGCCTCATGGTCTCGGGTGGCGAGCTGTCGGCCATGGCCCCGGCCGGCGAGGGCTCCGACGCCCGCGGCGCGCGCGGCGGGCTCATCTACGACGCGTTCGGCGTGCAGCCCGTCGTCGACGACATCCAGGCCGCCACCCACGGCGAGCCGGTCTCCTTCGAGTTCCTGCTCGAGACGGACCCGGACCACCTCTGGGTCGTCGACCGCGACGCCGCCACCGGCGAGGAGGGCGCCCAGGCGGCCGAGGCGGTGCTCGACAACGACGTCGTCGCGCGGACCACCGCCGCGCAGCAGGACCAGATCCACTACCTGGACCCGGTCGCCTGGTACGTCGTCTTCGGCGGCATCGACACCACCCGGATCATGATCGACGACGTCCTGCAGATCGCGGAGTGACCGTCCCGGTCCCCCGCTACCCGTGACGGCGCTGTCCGCTCCCCCGGCGAGCACCCCCGCCCCGGCGCGCCCCCGGCGCACCGGACCGGGGGTGCTCGCCGGCGTGCTGCTCGTGGTCCTCGCGGGGGGGAGCCTGTTCGTCGGCGTCTCCGACGTCTCCCCCGCCTCCGTGCTCAGCGACGGGCCGGCCGCGTTCCTGCTCGTCGCCAGCCGCATCCCGCGGACGGTGGCGCTGGTGCTCGCCGGCGCCTCGCTCGGCATCGCCGGGCTGATCATGCAGATGCTGGTGCGCAACCGCTTCGTCGAGCCCAGCACCACCGGGGTCACCGAGTTCGCCACCCTCGGCATGCTCGCCACGATCGTGCTGGCGCCCGGGATGCCCGTCGCCGGGAAGGCCGCCGTCGCGGCGCTGTCGGGCCTCCTCGGCACCTGGGTGTTCCTGCGGGTGGTGCGCGCGGTGCCGGTCCGCTCCCTCGTGCTCGTGCCGCTGGTCGGCATCATGCTCGGCGGCGTCGTCGGCGCGGTGACGACGTTCGTCGCCTACCGGCTGGACCTGCTGCAGTCGCTCGCGCAGTGGTCGCAGGGCAGCTTCGCCGGCGTCGTGCAGGGCCGCTACGAGTTCGTCTGGCTGGCCGGCGTCATGGTCGTCGTCGCGTGGCTGGCGGCCGACCGGTTCAGCGTCATCGGCCTCGGCGAGGAGTTCGCGACCAACCTCGGCCTGCACTACCGCCGCGTGGTCGCCGTCGGGATGGTCGTCGTCGCCGTCATCACCGCCTCGGTGCTGGTGACGGCGGGGCTCGTCCCCTTCCTCGGGCTGGTCGTGCCCAACGTCGTGAGCCTGGTGATCGGCGACAACGTGCGCCGGTCGATCCCGTGGGTCGCGGTGCTCGGCGCGGTGTTCGTGGTCGCCTGCGACGTCCTCGCGCGGGTCCTGCGCTTCCCCTACGAGATCCCGCTGTCGGTCGTCGTCGGGATCATCGGCGCCGCGCTGTTCCTCTGGCTGCTGCTGCGGAGGCGGAGCCGTGCTCACTGAACCCGCGCCCGTCGCCGTCCGCCCGCGGCCCCGCCTCCGGGCCTCCGTCCGCCGGACCGGGCCGGGCGCCCGGCTGGCCGCGCTCGGCGGCCTCGTGCTCGCCCTGGCCGCCACCTACCTGCTCACCGACGTGCCCGGGTCGCTCGCCTACGCGCTGGAGAAGCGCGGCCTGGCGGTGGCCGCGATGGTCGTCGTCGCGACGGCGGTCGGCGTCTCGACGGTCGTGTTCCACACCATCACCGGCAACCGCGTGCTGACGCCGTCGATCATGGGGTTCGACGCGTTCTACGTGCTCGTCTCGACCGCCGTCGTCTTCGCCGCCGGGTCCGCCGCGTTCCTGGCCGCCGACCCGCTGGTCCTGTGGTCCGTGCAGGTGGCGCTGATGGTCGGGTTCAGCGTCGTGCTGTTCACCTGGCTGTTCGGCGGGAAGCGGCGCTCGATCCACCTGATGCTGCTCGTCGGCATCGTGCTCGGGACGTTCTTCCGCTCCTTCAGCGAGTGGATGCAGCGGATGCTCGACCCGCTGGACTTCCAGGTGCTCTCCGACGCGTTCTTCGCCTCGCTGACCCGGCCCGACGAGACGCTGCTGGTGCTCACCGCGGCGCTGGTCGCGGTGGGCTGCGCCGTCGTCGTGCCGCTGCTGCGCACCCTCGACGTGCTCACGCTCGGCGAGCCGGCCGCCGTCGGGCTGGGGGTCGACCACCGGCGGGTGGTGCTGACGCTGTTCGCCGTCGTCTCGGTGATGGTCGCGGCGTCGACGGCGCTGGTGGGGCCGATCCTGTTCCTCGGCCTGATCGTCGCCAACCTCGCCTACGCGTGGGCGGGCTCCTTCCGGCACGCGTGGACGGTGCCGACGGCGGTGCTCATCGGCGTGGTGTGCCTGCTCGGCGGCCAGCTCGTCCTGGAACGGGTGTTCGACCTCGGCGGCACCGTGTCCACCGTCGTCGACTTCGCCGGCGGGCTGTTCTTCCTGTACCTCGTGCTGCGGAAGGGGGCGCGGTGATCGCGCTCGAGGGCGTGTCCAAGCGCTACGGCGGCCAGGCGGTGGTCGACGACGTCTCCCTGGCCTTCGGCGGGGAGGGCGTGACGGCGCTGATCGGCCCGAACGGCGCGGGCAAGTCCACGCTGTTCTCCCTCGTCGGCCGCCTCGTGCGGCCCGACGCCGGCCGGGTGACGGTGGACGGCCTGGACGTGGCGACGACGCCGTCGGCGGAGCTGGCCCGGCGCCTGGCCGTGCTGCGCCAGGACAACCACGTGGCCGCCCGGCTCACCGTCCAGGACCTCGTGGAGTTCGGCCGCTTCCCGCACTCCCGCGGCCGGCTCACCGTCGACGACCGCGACGCCGTGGAGCGGGCCCTCGTCCACCTCGGCCTGGAGCCCTACCGCGGGCGGTTCCTCGACGAGTTGTCGGGCGGTCAGCGGCAGCGTGCGTTCATCGCGATGGTGCTGGCGCAGGACACCCGGTACGTGCTGCTCGACGAGCCGCTCAACAACCTCGACCTGCGGCACATGACCGAGATCATGCGGCTGGTGCGCGAGATGGCCGACGAGCTCGGCAAGCGGGTGGTCACCGTCCTGCACGACGTCAACTTCGCGGCCACCTGGGCCGACCGGATCGTGGCCCTGCGCGACGGCCGCGTGGTGGCCGACGCCCCGGCCCGCGAGGTCATGCGGCCCGAGGTGCTGGCCGCCGTCTACGACACGACGGTCGACGTCCGCGAGATCGACGGCCGCCCGGTCGCGCTCTACTACAGCTGACGACGCGCGGGGGTCCGACCGGCAGCCGGGCGCCCGGGCTACGCCCAGCGGGCCAGCGCGGTCGTCGTGCCCGGCTCCACCACCGTGAACCCCGCGTCGACGACCGCCACCGGCGCCGTGACCTGCAGCCGCGCCCACCGGGCGGCGTCGGGGTGCTCGACCACCACGGGGAACGCGGCGGCCGCCCAGGCGTCGAGCCGGCGGCCCGGCATCCGCAGCGCCGACAGCTGCGCGGCGTGCCCGCACGCGGCCGCGGCCTTGCCCAGCGGCAGGAACGGGTCCGGGCAGACGGACACGACGAGCGGCCCGCCGGGCACCGGGTCCACGACCGGGAGTGCGTCCGGGTCGTCGAGCTCGCTCCCCGTCAGCTGCAGCTTCGCCACGTCGCGGGGCAGCGCGTCGAGCGCGGTCGGCACCAGGGCCCGCACCTCCGCGCCGGAGACCACGGCGGTCACGCCGGGCAGCGCCGACACCCGCTCCCAGGCCACCCCGCGGGCGCGGCGGCAGTGCTTGCGGATCGCGCCGTCGGTCCAGCGCCGCACCGACGCCGACCACTCGCCGCCCTCCCCCGCCCGCTCGTCGGACAGCAGCCGCACGACCGCCACGGCCGCCGCCGCACAGACCGCGGAACGGGACGGCGGCGCGGTCCGCTCCACGCGCGCCACCAGTTGCATCGCCCAGGGTGACTCCCCCGCCGGGTCCTCGTACACGCGCCCACCCTGACCGACGGCCCGCGACGGCCGGTGCCCGGACCCGGCGACACACCCGGTCACCCGGCCGGCGTGACCCACCCGCCGGCGCCTCGTTCGGACAGGGCACACCGCCCGACACCCGACGAGGAGTGCCCATGACCCGTTCTCCTCCCGCGGCGCCGCGGCCGACCCCTCCACCTGGCCGGACCTCTCCGCGCCGGGCGACGGCATCACGTCGTCGTGCCGGCTGACGCTGCCCGTCTGCTGCACCGGGTCCGACCCGCGCAACGGCCCGGGCCCGCTCGACGTCGGCACCTCCACCACCACCAGCGGCACGTCGATGGCCGCGCCGCACGTGGCCGGCATCGTCGCCCAGCTGTTCCAGGCCGACCCGACGGCGACCCCGGCGGAGATCGAGGAGGCGCTCACCTCCACCGCCCACCGCTACGCCGACGGCGCGGCCTGCACCGCCGCCGGCGGCCGGACGACGTCGTACGACAAGGGCGCCGGCCTCGTCGACGTCGTCGCCGCCGTCGCCGCGCTCACCGCCCAGCCATGGGTCGCACGGCCCGGTTCCACGTGGAACCGGGCCGTGTGACCTTCCTGTGAACTGCGCCGACCGCGTCGCGGGAGGCGCGGCACTGGGGTTGGATCGATCCCATGTGCGGCCTCTCCGGCGAGATCAGGTTCGACGGCTCCCTGGCCGACACCACCGCGGTGGCGCGGATGGTCGAGGCGCTGGTCCCCCGTGGGCCGGACGGCCAGGGCCAGTGGAGCGCCGGCCGGGTGGCGTTCGGCCACCGGCGGCTGTCGGTCATCGACCTCTCGGCCAGCGGCTCCCAGCCGATGGTCGACAGCGAACTCGGGCTCGAGGCGGTCTTCAACGGCTGCATCTACGACTACAAGGAGCTGCGCGCCGAGCTCGAGGGCCACGGCTACCGGTTCTTCTCCACCAGCGACACCGAGGTCCTGCTCAAGGGCTACCACCACTGGGGCGTCGACTTCGTCGACCACCTGCACGGCATGTTCGTCGTGGTCATCCACGAGCGGGACACCGGCCGGGTCGTCATGGCCCGCGACCGGCTGGGCATCAAGCCGCTCTACCTGTCGGAGACGCCGGGCCGGCTGCGGTTCGCCTCGTCGCTGCCGGCCCTGCTGCGCGCCGGCGACGTCGACACCTCCATCGACCCGGTCGCCCTGCACCACTACCTGACCTGGCACGCCGTCGTCCCCGCGCCGCGCACGCTGCTCAACGGCGTCCGCAAGCTGCCGCCGGCGACCGTGCGGGTCATCGAGGCCGACGGCACCAGCCGCGAGCACCGCTACTGGGAGCCGACCTACGAGCGGCGCGAGGAGCACGCGGGCTGGTCGAACCGGGACTGGGAGGACGCGATCGAGGAGGCGCTGCGGGTCGCCGTCCGCCGCCGCCTGGTCTCCGACATCCCCGTCGGCGTGCTGCTGTCCGGCGGGCTGGACTCCAGCCTGATCGTGGGCCTGCTCGCCCAGGAGGGGCAGAGCGACCTCGCCACCTACTCGATCGGCTTCGAGACCGTCGGCGGCCACGCGGGCGACGAGTTCCGCTACTCCGACGTCATCGCCGAGCGGTTCGGCACCGACCACCACCGCATCCGGGTGTCCTCCGACGAGCTCGCCGCGGCACTGGGCCACGCCATCGGCGCGATGGCCGAGCCGATGGTCAGCCACGACGTCGTCGCCTTCGACCTGCTGTCCGAGCGGGTCAGCCAGACCATCCGCGTCGTGCAGTCCGGGCAGGGCGCCGACGAGGTGTTCGCCGGCTACCACTGGTACCCGCCGCTGGCCGACGTCGACCGCGAGGAGGCCGTCGAGCGGTACGCCGCGGCGTTCTTCGACCGGGGCGCGCAGGACATGCGGGCGCTGGTCGGCGAGCGGTACGCCCTCGACGGCGACCCGAGCCTGGAGTTCGTCCGGGACCACATGTCCCGACCCGGCGCGCAGACCGCCGTCGACGCCGCGCTGCGCCTCGACAGCGAGGTCATGCTCGTCGACGACCCGGTCAAGCGGGTGGACAACATGTCCATGGCGTGGGGCCTGGAGGCCCGGGTGCCCTTCCTCGACCACGACCTGGTCGAGCTGGCGGCGCTGTGCCCGCCGGAGCTCAAGCTCGCCGACGGCGGCAAGGGCGTGCTCAAGGCCATCGGCCGCCGGATCATCCCGCCGGAGGTCATCGACCGGCCCAAGGGCTACTTCCCGGTGCCGGCCATCACGCACCTCGAGGGCAAGGTCCTCGGTCTGGTGAAGGACGCGCTCTCCAGCGAGGCGGCCCGCGAGCGGGCGCTGTTCCGGCCGGAGTACGTCGCACGGCTGCTGGAGGACCCCAACGGCGAGCTGACGCCGCTGCGGGGCAACAAGCTGTGGCAGCTCGGGCTCCTGGAGCTGTGGCTGCAGAACCACGGGGTCTGAGGGGCACCCCGTGGCTCCTCCGCGGCTCGCCGGGCTGCGCCGCCGCTCCCCGGCGGCCGGCCCCACCCCCGACCTGACCCGGCGCTCCTGGGCCAAGCCCTCCGAGCACGAGCTCGAGGGCATGGACACCGACGTCGTCCTCGACCTCGCGTGGGGCCGGCTGGTGTTCGGCCAGACCTTCGCCGAGATGCGCGACATCCTCACCGCGCTGCGGGCCGAGGAGACGGGCCAGCGCGACATCTGCGTCTACGCCCGCGACCCGCACGTGCTCGTGGGCCTGGCGCCGGACGAGTTGTTCATCGACCCCAGCTACACCTACCGCCTGGACCTCTATCGCTACCGGCCCCGCCCCGAGCTCATCCGCGGCGTCTTCGTCCGCACGGTGACCGCGCTGGAGGAGATGCAGGCGATCAACCGGATCTACGCCCGCAACCGCATGGTCACCGGCGACCCCGAGACGATGTGGGCCAACCACCGGACCCGCTGCTTCACCTACCTGGTGGCCGAGGACCGGCGCACCGGCGAGATCGTCGGCACCGTCACCGGCGTCGACCACGTGCTCGCCTACGGCGACCCGGAGGGCGGCACGAGCCTGTGGTGCCTCGCCGTCGACGCGCAGAACGCCCCCGCCGGCACCGGGGAGGCGCTGGTGCGGGTGCTCGCCGAGCGCTACGTCGGCCGCGGCCGCTCCTACGTCGACCTCTCGGTCATGCACGACAACTCCGGGGCGATCGCGCTCTACCGCAAGCTCGGCTTCGTCCGGGTGCCCGCGGTCTGCGTCAAGCGCAAGAACCCGATCAACACCCCGCTGTTCGCCGCCCGCCCGCCGGGCCTGCAGGAGCTCAACCCCTACGCGCGGATCATCGCCGACGAGGCGCTGCGCCGCGGGATCCGCGTCGAGGTGACCGACGCCGAGTTCGGCGAGATGCGGCTGTCGCTCGGCGGCCGCCGGGTGCTCACCCGCGAGTCGCTGTCGGAGTTCACCACCGCCGTCGCCATGAGCCGCTGCGACGACAAGCGGGTCACCCGCCGCATCGTCGAGGCCGCCGGGGTGCGCGTGCCCCGCGGCGTCGCCGTCCCCGAGGACGACCTCGGCCCCGCCCTGGAGCTGCTCGCCGAGGTCGGCGAGCTGGTGGTCAAGCCCGCCCGCGGCGAGCAGGGCAAGGGCATCACCGTCGGCGTGACCGACGAGGAGCAGCTGCGCCGGGCGGTCGCCGCCGCCCGGCTGTTCTGCCCCGACGTGCTCGCCGAGGAACTCGTCCCCGGCGAGGACCTGCGCGTGGTGGTCATCGACCACGAGGTGGTCGCGGCCGCGGTGCGCCGGCCGGCCGAGGTGGTCGGCGACGGCCGCCGCACGGTCACCGAACTGGTCCGCGAGACCAGCCGGCGCCGGGAGCGGGCCACCGGCGGCGAGTCGCGCATCCCGCTCGACGACGTCACCGCCGACGTCGTCCGCGGCGCAGGCCACGGGATGGACGACGTCCTCCCCCACGGCGAGCGGCTGCGGGTGCGGCGCACGGCCAACCTGCACACAGGCGGCACCATCGACGACGTCACCGACCGGCTGCACCCCGAGATCGCCCAGGCGGCGGTCCGGGCCAGCCGCGCCATCGGCATCCCGGTGACCGGCATCGACTTCCTGGTGCCCGACGTCGAGGGCCCCGACGCGGTGTTCGTGGAGGCCAACGAGCGGCCGGGGCTGGCCAACCACGAGCCGCGCCCGACCGCCGCGCGCTTCGTCGACCTGCTCTTCCCCGAGACCCGCCGGCGCTGAGGCGGGCTCAGCCCGGGCGGAACAGGGCGAGCAGGTCGTCGACGTCGCGGTGTGCCGTGGCGGGATGGCGGAACGGGCGGTGCGGCTGCACCTCGTAGTGCGTGCGCCGGCCGCGGCGGGCGCGGGTGACGTACCCGGCGTCCTCGAGGTCGGCGAGGATGCCGAGCGTCGCGCGGGTGCTGATGCCCACCCGCGCCGCGACGTCGGCCACCCGGGCGTCGGGGTCGGCGGCGACGGCGAGCAGCACGTGCCCGTGGTTGGTCAGGAACGTCCAGGACGGTCGCTCGTCGCTCACGGGGCTCCTCCGGGTGGCGCGGACAGGTGAACTCTGCTTCACTCGTCATCGGGAGGGGAGTATCCCCACGCGCTCCCGTCGTCAGTACGGCCCCTCGGGCGGGGTCCGGCGGAGCGGGCCCCCTGCGGGGCGGGAGAGACCTCCGGTTGGGAATCACCGACTGGAGGCACGACCCGTGGACGTCCCCTTCTGGCTCTGGCTCGGCGTGCTCGGCGTTCTCGTCGCCGTGCTCGCCGTCGACCTGTTCGCCCACCGCCGCGCGCACGTCATCGGCGTGCGCGAGGCCGCCGCGTGGTCGGCGGTGTGGGTGGCGCTCGGCGTCGGGTTCGGCGCCTGGGTGTGGGCCGCGTACGGCGCCGAGTACGGCCAGCAGTACTACGCGGGCTACCTGATCGAGAAGTCGCTCGCCGTGGACAACGTCTTCGTGTGGGCGATCGTCTTCACCTTCTTCGCGGTGCCGCGGGAGTACCAGCACCGGGTGCTGTTCTACGGCGTCCTCGGCGCGCTGGTGCTGCGCGGCGCGTTCATCGCCGGTGGCGCGGCCCTGATCGAGAGCTTCTCGTGGGTGCTGTACGTCTTCGCCGCCTTCCTGCTGGTCACCGGCTGGCGGATGCTCCGGCAGCGGGACGAGCACGTCGACCCCTCGCGCTCACGCACGCTGCGGCTGTTCCGCCGGTTCGTGCCGATGACCGACGCCTACCACGGGCAGCGGTTCGTGGTCCGGCGCGGCGGCGTCCTGCTCGCCACTCCCCTGCTGGCGGTGCTGGTGCTCGTCGAGGTCACCGACGTCGTCTTCGCCGTCGACTCGATCCCGGCGATCTTCGCCGTCACGGACGAGCCGTTCCTCGTCTTCACGGCCAACGCCTTCGCGATCCTGGGCCTGCGGGCCATGTACTTCCTGCTCGCCGACCTCATCCACCGCTTCGTGTACCTCAAGGCCGGCCTGGCGCTGGTGCTGATGTGGGTGGGCGGAAAGATGCTGCTCAAGGTCGACCTCTTCTACGTGCCGACCACGGTGAGCCTCGCGGTGATCTCCACGATCCTCGCCGTCTCGGTCTGGGCGAGCCTGCGCGCCACCCGCGGCCAGGGCCGCCGGGCCGTCGAGGCGCCGGCCGCTCCCCCGTTCCGGACGGCCAGCGAGGAGGAGCTGGCCGGGGTGGAGCCGCTGTGGCGGCGCCGCGGGAGGACGCGCACCCCGGCCTGACGGTCTGCTGGCAACGAGGCATAGGAAGCTCTACGCACGTATCGGCGTCCGATACGTGCGCAGAGCTTCCAATGCCTCGGGGGACGGGTGGCGTATCTACTGGCGGCGCTCGGCGGGGCGCTCGGTGCGCTCGCCCGGTGGGGCATCGCGGAGGTGCTCCCCTCCCCCGCCGGTGGCTGGCCCTGGGCCACGCTGATGGTCAACCTCACCGGCTGCCTGCTCATCGGCGTGCTCACCGGCGTCCTCGCCCGCCGGGACCCCGAGCCGGCCTGGGCCCGGCCGTTCCTCGCCGTCGGCGTCCTGGGCGGCTACACGACCTACTCCGCGTTCGCCGTCGAGGTCGTCACCCTGGCCGACGCCGGCGCGCTCGCGGCGGCCCTCGGCTACGTGCTGGCCTCCGTCGTCGGCGGGGTGCTCGCCGTGGCCGCCGGGGTCGCCGCGGTGCGCCGGGCGGTGCGGACGGCGGCCCGGTGACGCCGCTGCTCGTGGTCGCCGGCGCGCTGGTGGGTGCCCCGCTACGCCTGCTCGCCACGCGGCTGGCCGCCCGGGCCGGACGGGACGCCGCCCTCGGCACGCTCGCGGTCAACGTCGCGGGCGCCGCGCTGCTCGGGGTGCTGCTCGGCCTCGGGGGCGTCCCGGCGCCGGTGCTCGCGCTGGTCGGCACCGGCTTCTGCGGCACGCTGACCACCTTCTCGAGCTTCGGCCTGGACGTCGTCCGGCTGGTGGAGGAGCGGGCCGTCGCCCGGGCCGCTGCGTACCTGGCCGCCACCCTCGTCCTCGGGCTGGGCGCGGCCGCCGCGGGGTGGTTGCTCGCCCGCTGACCGCCCCCTGCGGGTGCCGGTCGGCCGCGGGCTGGATAGGGTCGCCTCGGTATGGCCGGGACCGACGCGGGAGACGTGCAGGCGGACAGCCCGGTCGTCGTCGTCGCCAACCGCCTGCCGGTCGACCAGGTCACCGACCCCGACGGGTCGACGCGCTGGCAGCGCTCCCCCGGCGGCCTGGTCACCGCGCTGGAGCCCTTCGTCGCCGGCCGCGGCGGCGCCTGGGTGGGCTGGTCCGGCTCGGCCGGCGGGGCGCCGGAGCCCTTCGAGTCCGGCGGGATGTCGCTGATCCCGGTCGAGCTCTCGGAGGAGGAGGTCGACCGCTACTACGAGGGCATGTCCAACGCCTCGCTGTGGCCGCTGTACCACGACGTGGTCGAGAAGCCGGAGTACCACCGCACCTGGTGGGACACCTACGTGCAGGTCAACAAGCGCTTCGCCGACCGCGCCGCCGAGGTCGCCGCCGAGGACGCGATCGTGTGGGTGCACGACTACCAGCTGCAGCTGGTGCCGGCGATGCTCCGCCAGCGACGCCCCGACCTGACCATCGGCTTCTTCCTGCACATCCCCTTCCCGCCCTACGAGCTGTTCACCCAGCTCCCCTGGCGCTCGGCGATCGTGGAGGGCCTGCTCGGCGCCGACCTGGTCGGCTTCCAGCTGCCGAGCGCGGCGGCCAACTTCGTCCAGCTCGCCCGGCGGCTGCACGAGCTGCCCACCCGCGGCGCCACCATCGAGTACGACGGCCGGGTGGTCACCGCCCGCGCCTTCCCCATCTCCATCGACGTCGCCGCCTTCGACGAGCTGGCGAGCTCGCCGGAGGTCGTGGCCCGGGCCAAGGAGATCCGCACCGAGCTCGGCGACCCGGAGAAGATCATCCTGGGCGTCGACCGGCTCGACTACACCAAGGGCATCAGCGTCCGGCTCAACGCCTTCCAGGAGCTCCTCGAGGACGGCGTCGTCGAGGCCCCGGGCACGGTGATGGTCCAGGTGGCCACGCCCAGCCGCGAGCGCGTCGAGCACTACGTGCACATGCGCGAGACGATCGAGCAGCAGGTCGGGCACATCAACGGCGTCTTCGGCTCCATCGGCGGCCCGGCGGTGCACTACTTCAACCAGTCGATGCCGCGCGAGGAGCTCGCCGCCCTGTACCGCGCAGCCGACGTCATGCTCGTGACGCCCTACCGCGACGGCATGAACCTGGTGGCCAAGGAGTACGTGGCCGCCCGCGCCGACCTCGGCGGCGCCCTGGTCCTCTCGGAGTTCGCCGGGGCCGCGTCCGAGCTCAAGCAGGCGTTCCTGGTCAACCCGCACGACATCGCCGGGGTGAAGAACCAGTTGCTGCGCGCGCTGCGGGTCGAGCCGGACGAGGGTGCCCGCCGCATGCGGGCCATGCGCCGCTACCTGGCCAAGCACGACCTCGACCACTGGGCGACGTCGTTCTTCGACGCGCTGCGCGCGCAGGCGTGAACCCCGGCCTCGACGGCGCCCTCGAGGCGGCGCTCGCCGCGCTGGCCGCCCGCCGCCCGCTGCTCGTGGCGTCGGACTACGACGGCGTGTTCGCCCCGCTGGTCGACGACCCCTCCGCGGCGGTCCCCGCCCCCGGCATCGCCGAGGCCCTGGCGCGCGTCGCCGCGGCGGGCGGGGACGTCACCGTCGCGCTGGTCAGCGGGCGCGGCGTCGAGGACCTGCGGCGGGTCAGCGGCCTCACCGGCCCCTACCGCTGGGTGGGCAGCCACGGCGCCGAGTTCGGCGGCCCGCTCACCGGCGAGCTCGCCGGCCGCCGCGACGCGCTGGCCGAGGTGCTGGCCCCTCTGGTGGCCGCCGTCCCCGGTGCCCGGCTGGAGGTCAAGCCGGTCAGCGTCGCCGTGCACGTGCGGCAGGTCGCCGACCCGGCCGCGGCCGCCGAGCTGCTGGCGGCCGCCGATGCGGCCGCGGATCCGTCACTGACGAAGAAGCCGGGCAAGGCGGTCCTCGAGCTCGTGCTCGTCGACGCCGACAAGGGCAGCGCCGTGCAGCGCCTGCGCGAGGAGCTCGGCGCCGCCGCGGTCGTCTACCTCGGCGACGACCTGACCGACGAGGACGTGTTCCGGCTCCTCGGCCCGGACGACGTCGGCATCAAGGTCGGCGAGGGTCCCACCGCCGCGGCGCACCGGGTGACCGACCCGGCGGCCGTCGTCGGCGTCCTCGGCCGGCTCGGCGACCTGCTCGCCTGACCCCGTCGCGGCGCGTCGCGCCGCGCCCCCGGGTGACCGTCCTGCCCCGGGACGGCGACCCTCCCCCGGCGCGTCGACACGGCGACCCTCCCCCGCGTGGGGACCCCGTCGGGCCGCCGGTGAGTGGATCCGGGTCGTCGACCCGTCGACGGCGCTGCCACCGGTGACCGCCAGGTCCGCAACGATCCGCCCGCCGGTGTCCGACGCGCGCGGACGGCGGTTCGCAGGAGTCGCACCATCAACGCGCACGCCACCTCCCCGTCGCCGCGTGCACGCAGCCCAGGAGGCCCTGGTGTCCGACTCGTCCCCCCGCAGCGGCGGCTGGTTCGCCGACCGCCCGCTCTCGGTCAAGTTCGGCGCGCTCGTCGCGGTCGGCACGCTGTCACTGGGCGGGTTGCTGGGCGCGTCGCTGCTCGGCAACGCCGCCGTCCGCGACGCCGACGAGCGGTCCCGGGCGCTCAACGACGCCCAGGAGCTCGTGCTCCAGCTCGACACCCGCGCCAGCGAGCTCAAGGTGGACGGCTTCAAGGCGCTGGTCCGCCCGGTCCCGGCCGAGCAGCTGCCCGAGCTGGCCGACGACATCGCCACCCCCGAGGCCCTGCTCGACGAGCTGGCCGGCATCGAGCTGAGCGGCGACAGCGCGGCCGCCGTGGCCGCCCTGCAGGACACCTACGGCGACTACACCGACGCGATCACCGCGTTCGTGAACACGGCGGTCGCCGACCAGGCCGGCGCGCGGCTGCGCTGGGAGGACATCCAGGCCGCCAACGACCTCACCGACGCCGCCGTCGGCACCGCCAAGGACACCCTCGCCGCCGAGGCCGAGGCGGCGTCCGCGGAGCTGGAGAGCACGATCAACCGCTGGGAGACGACGGCCATGGTGGTCGCGGTCCTGGGCTTCCTGCTGCTGGCGGTGCTGAGCTGGCTCACCGCCCGCTCGGTCATCCGGCCGGTGCGCAGCGTGCAGGCCTCGCTCGAGGCGCTGGCCCAGGGCGACCTGACGCACGCCTCCGGGGTCGCCTCCCGCGACGAGGTGGGCCGCATGGCCGACGCCCTCGACCGGGCCCAGGCCGGGCTGCGCGAGGTGCTCGACTCCGTGGCCGCCTCCGCGGACGCCGTCGCGGCGTCCAGCGAGGAGCTGTCCGCGTCGGCCGCGCAGATCTCCGCCTCCGCCGGTGAGACATCCGCCCAGTCCGGCGTCGTGGCCGGCGCCGCGGACGAGGTGTCGCGCTCGGTGCAGACCGTCGCGGCCGGTGCGGAGCAGATGGGTGCCTCGATCCGGGAGATCGCCACGAACGCCGCGGAGGCGTCGGCGGTGGCCGCGCGGGCGGTGACCGCGGCGGAGACCACCACCGCCACCGTCGCCAAGCTCGGTGAGAGCTCGGCGGAGATCGGCAACGTCGTCAAGGTCATCACGAGCATCGCCGAGCAGACCAACCTGCTGGCCCTGAACGCCACGATCGAGGCCGCCCGGGCCGGGGAGGCCGGCAAGGGCTTCGCCGTGGTGGCCAACGAGGTCAAGGAGCTGGCGCAGGAGACGGCGAAGGCGACCGAGGACATCGCCCGCCGCGTCGAGGCGATCCAGAAGGACACCGGCGCCGCCGTCTCGGCGATCGGTGAGATCTCGCAGATCGTCGCGCAGATCTCCGACCGGCAGACCACCATCGCCAGCGCGGTGGAGGAGCAGACCGCCACCACGGCCGAGATGTCCCGCTCGGTGAGCGAGGCGGCCCAGGGGTCGGGGCAGATCGCCGACAACATCTCCGGCGTCTCGGCCGCCGCGGACTCCACCACCCAGGCGCTGTCCCAGACGCGGATGGCCGTCGACGAGCTCTCCCGCATGGCCGCCGGCCTGCGCACCAGCGTCGCCCGCTTCACCCACTGATCCCCTTCCCCCGTACAGGAGCACCCCACCGTGAGCACCTCCCGCGCCGGCCGTCCCGGCGGCTGGTTCAGCGACCGGCCGCTGGGCGTCAAGATCGGCGCCGTCGTCGGCCTGCTGGCCGTCGTCGTCCTGGCCACCAACCTGCTCGCGGTCGTGCGCATCCAGGAGATGCGCGCGGACCAGGAGCGCATCTACACCGAGAACCTGGAGCCGCTCAACGCCCTGTCGGCGGTCCAGCGGGCCACCGCGGCCCACCGCGCCCGGGTGCTCGAGTACGCCGTCTCCGACCCGGCCCGCCGGGTGGAGCTGCGCGGGGAGATGGAGGAGAAGGACGCCGACATCGCCACGGCGCTGGCCGAGTACGAGCCCCACGTCGTCGACCAGGAGGCGATGGACCTCTACCTCGGGGCCCGCGAGCAGTTCCTCGCCAGCAACGAGAGCCAGCTGTTCCCGGCAGCCGACCGCGGCGACCTGGCCGGCTACGCGCTCGTCTACCGCGAGGTGTCCAGCCCGCTGCTCACCGACATCGCCGACGGGCTGGAGGCCGAGGGCGTCGCCCAGTCGGCGGAGGCCGCCGACCGCAACGCCGCGACCGACGAGCAGGCCGGCAGTGCCATCACGCTGCTCGTCACCACCTCGCTGGCCGCCGTCCTGCTCTCGGTCGGTCTCACGGTGTGGGTGGTCCGGCGCATCCTGCGCGGCGTGCGCTCGGTGCAGCGCTCCGCCGAGGCGATGGCCGCCGGCGACCTGACCGTCACCCCCGAGGTGACCTCCGGCGACGAGGTCGGCCGCATGGCCGCCGCCCTGGGCGAGGCGCAGGGCAACCTGCGCGAGGTCCTCGCGGCCGTGGTGTCGTCGGCGGACGCCGTCGCCGCGTCCAGCGAGGAGCTGTCGGCCTCCGCCGCCCAGATCTCCGCCTCGGCGGAGGAGACCTCGGCGCAGTCGGGCGTCGTGTCGGGTGCGGCCGAGGAGGTCTCCCGCAACGTGCAGACCGTGGCCGCCGGCGCGGAGCAGATGGGCGCCTCGATCCGCGAGATCGCCACCAACGCCGCGGAGGCCAGCCAGGTGGCGGCCCGCGCCGTGACCGCCGCGGAGACCACGACGGCCACGGTGGCCAAGCTGGGCGAGTCCTCGGCGGAGATCGGCAACGTCGTCAAGGTCATCACGAGCATCGCCGAGCAGACGAACCTGCTGGCCCTGAACGCCACGATCGAGGCGGCGCGGGCGGGCGAGGCCGGCAAGGGCTTCGCGGTGGTGGCCAACGAGGTGAAGGAGCTCGCGCAGGAGACGGCGAAGGCGACCGAGGACATCGCGCGGCGCGTCCAGGCCATCCAGGCCGACACCGGCGCCGCGGTGGGCGCCATCGGGGAGATCAGCTCGATCGTCGCCCAGATCTCCGACCGGCAGACCACCATCGCCTCGGCCGTCGAGGAGCAGACGGCGACGACGAACGAGATGAGCCGGTCGGTGCAGGAGGCCGCGCAGGGCTCCGGTCAGATCGCCGACAACATCTCCGGCGTCTCGACGGCGGCCGACTCGACCACGCAGGCGCTGACCCAGACGCGCACCGCCGTGGACGAGCTGTCCCGGATGGCCGCCGACCTCCGCGGCACGGTGGGCCGCTTCACCTGGTGACCTCCGCCATTCCAGGAATTGTCTCCGGCGTCCGCTGACGCCATTCCCGGCCCCGCTCCCGGTCGTCGAACCACGGCGACCGGGAGCGGGGCCGCTGTCGTTCGGCCTCCCTGCGGAGATGTGCCCGAGTGCTTTTCGACCTGCGCGTGTTCCCATGTCGACAAGCTGTCCGCGCTGGTCAGCGAACCGTCCGGACGTGTCGACAAATGCCGGAAAACGGCGCGCTACCCCTTTCCGGGAGCGGCATCCGCCCGTTTCCGGATCGTTACAGACACGCCATTCCCGGACGGCGCCAGTTCCTTTTCCGTTCCGCCACTCTTCACCCGGCGGCGCAATCGGTCGCCGCCGCGCACGAGATGTGGAGAGACCCGATGAGCAACCCGACCGACGTCCGCCCCTCCGGCCCCCGCGCCGGCAGTTCCTGGTGGGGCGACCGCGGTGTCACCACCAAGGTGCTGAGCACCGTGGCGCTGGGCGCGGTCGTCACCGGCACGGTCGGGCTGCTGGGCCTCCAGGCCCTCGGCTCGACGGCGGACTCCGCCGACGCGCTCTACGCGGACAACTTCGTCGGCGCGCTGCGCGCCGCGGAGATGGACGGGCTCCTCAGCGACATGCGCGTGGGCACCCGCAACGCCCTGCTCGTCGAGACGCCCGCGGAGACGCAGGAGGCGTTCGCCGTCGTCGACGGCTACCGCGAGGACTTCCAGGCGGCGATGGACGGCTACGTCGCCTCCGGCGTCACCCCGGAGGCCCAGGCGCTCCTCGACGAGATCGAGGCCGGGATGGAGGAGTACGTCACCCTCCAGGAGACGGTCCTCGGCCCGCTCGCCCTGGCCAACGACGTGCGCGGCTGGGTGGCGGCCAACGACGCGCAGGGCGCGCCGATCGTCTCCGCCCTCACCGATGACCTGCAGGCCCTGACCGACCTCGAGGAGACGCGGGCGTCCGCGGCGGCCGCCGGCATCCGGGCCGACTACGAGTCGCAGCGCACCCTGGCCCTCGTCCTCATGCTGGTCGGCATCGCGGTCACGGCCGGCCTCGGCTGGGTCGTCGCCCGGGGCCTGGCGCGCGGCGTGGCGAGGGTGCAGCACGTCGCCGAGGGCCTCGCCGCCGGTGACCTCACCCGCACCGCCGGGCTCACCACCCGGGACGAGCTCGGCCGGATGGGCCAGGCGCTCGACGGCGCGGTCGTGGAGCTGCGCGGGGTCATGGCCTCGGTCGTCGGCGCGGCCGACGCGGTGGCGGCGAGCTCGGAGGAACTCAGCGCGTCCTCGGCGCAGATCTCCGCCTCGGCGGAGGAGACCTCGGCGCAGTCCGGTGTGGTGTCGGGTGCGGCCGAGGAGGTCAGCCGGAACGTGCAGACCGTGGCCGCCGGTGCGGAGCAGATGGGCGCCTCGATCCGGGAGATCGCCACGAACGCCGCCGAGGCGAGCGCCGTCGCCGCCCGTGCGGTGACCGCCGCGGAGACCACGACGGCCACGGTGGCCAAGCTGGGCGAGTCCTCGGCGGAGATCGGCAACGTCGTCAAGGTCATCACGAGCATCGCCGAGCAGACCAACCTGCTGGCGCTCAACGCCACGATCGAGGCCGCCCGGGCGGGCGAGGCCGGCAAGGGCTTCGCCGTGGTCGCCAACGAGGTGAAGGAGCTGGCCCAGGAGACGGCGAAGGCGACCGAGGACATCGCGCGGCGCGTCCAGGCCATCCAGGGCGACACCTCGGCGGCGGTGGGCGCCATCGGGGAGATCAGCGCGATCGTCGCCCAGATCTCCGACCGGCAGACCACCATCGCCTCCGCGGTGGAGGAGCAGACCGCCACGACCAACGAGATGTCGCGCTCGGTGCAGGAGGCCGCGCAGGGCTCCGGTCAGATCGCCGACAACATCTCCGGCGTCTCCTCGGCCGCCGACAGCACCACCCAGGCGCTGACCCAGACCCGCGTCGCCGTCGACGAGCTGTCCCGCATGGCCGCCGACCTGCGCACCAGCGTCGCCCGCTTCACCTACTGATCCCCCGGCACGAGACCACCCAGGAGCACACCCATGTCCACCACCCGTGCCGGCCGCTCCGGCGGCTGGTTCGCCGACCGCCCGGTCGCCGTCAAGATCGGCGCCGCTGTCGCCGTCCTCGCGGTCGTCGCCGTCGCCATGACCGTGCTGGCGGTCAACCGGCTCCACGCGGTCGAGGCGGCCGCCACCCGGATCAACGACAACGTCGTCCGGCTCGCCGACCTCGCCAACATCCAGCGCTCCTGGCAGGGCGACCGCTCGCGCTACAACAGCTACGCGCTGGTGGACCCGCAGACCCGCGTGGAGCTGCGCGCCGACCTGGCCGAGCGCCGCGAGACCATCGACGGCCAGCTCGACGCCTACGCCGAGGTGACGGTCAACAAGACGGCGTTCGCGGAGTTCCGCGCCACCGTCGAGGGCTACTACGAGGTCGCCGACACCCAGCTGCTCCCGGCCGCCGACGCCGGCCAGCTGCCCGTCGCCGCCGCGGTCGTCACCGGCCCGCTGCAGGACGCCTCCGACTCGATCATGGACCAGTACAACGCCATGCAGGAGCGGCGCGTGGCCGCCGGCGATGCCGACACCGGCGACGCCGTCGGCATCGTCTCCTCGGCCACCGTGACCCTGTGGACCTCGCTGGCGATCGGCATCGCCCTGGCCGGCGGGCTGACCCTCCTCGTCGTCCGCCGCCTCGTGGGCACGGTCCGCTCGGTGCAGGCCTCGGTCGAGGCGCTGGCCGCCGGCGACCTGACCGTCACCCCCGAGGTGCGCGGCCGGGACGAGCTCGGCCGCATGGCCGCCGCGCTGGGCGACGCCCAGGAGACGCTGCGCGGCGTCATGTCCTCCGTGGTCGGCGCCGCGGACGCCGTCGCGGCCTCCAGCGAGGAGCTGTCGGCCTCCGCCGCCCAGATCTCCGCCTCGGCGGAGGAGACCTCGGCGCAGTCGGGCGTCGTGTCCGGTGCGGCCGAGGAGGTCTCCCGCAACGTGCAGACCGTGGCCGCCGGCGCCGAGGAGATGGGCGCCTCGATCCGCGAGATCGCCACCAACGCCGCCGAGGCGAGCGCCGTCGCCGCCCGTGCGGTGACCGCCGCGGAGACCACCACCGCCACCGTCGCCAAGCTCGGCGAGAGCTCGGCGGAGATCGGCAACGTCGTCAAGGTCATCACCTCGATCGCCGAGCAGACCAACCTGCTCGCCCTCAACGCCACGATCGAGGCCGCCCGGGCCGGGGAGGCCGGCAAGGGCTTCGCGGTGGTGGCCAACGAGGTCAAGGAGCTGGCCCAGGAGACGGCGAAGGCGACCGAGGACATCGCCCGCCGGGTGCAGGCCATCCAGGGCGACACGACGGCGGCCGTCACGGCGATCGGCGAGATCTCCCAGATCGTCGCGCAGATCTCCGACCGGCAGACCACCATCGCCTCCGCGGTGGAGGAGCAGACGGCGACGACGAACGAGATGTCGCGCTCGGTGCAGGAGGCCGCGCAGGGCTCCGGTCAGATCGCCGACAACATCTCCGGCGTCTCCTCCGCCGCCGACAGCACCACCCAGGCGCTGACCCAGACGCGCACCGCCGTCGACGAGCTGTCCCGGATGGCCGCCGACCTGCGCACCAGCGTCGCCCGCTTCACCTACTGAGCAGCTCCACGCCCGGGGCCGGCCACCGGTCGGCTCCGGGCGCGGGACTGCCGATGACACCACCCGACGACCGGCGACGCCCGGGGTTCGCCTCAACACGGACCGGGCCGACGTCGAAGACCCAGCGGGGCGCCCGCCCCGGACAGCGAGAGAGAAGGCAAGCGGTGGACGGTCTGGACGACATCGTCGAGGAGTTCCTCGTCGAGAGCCACGAGAACCTCGACCAGCTCGACACGGACCTGGTCGCCCTCGAGCAGGAACCCGACTCCCGCGAGCGGCTCTCGAGCATCTTCCGCACCATCCACACGATCAAGGGCACCAGCGGCTTCCTGGCGTTCGGCCGGCTCGAGGAGGTCACGCACGTCGGGGAGAACATGCTCTCCCGGCTGCGTGACGGCGTCCTCGCGCTCACCCCCGAGCGCACCAGCGTGCTGCTGCGGATGGTCGACACCGTCCGCTCGCTGCTCGCCTCGATCGAGGCCACCGGCGGCGAGGGCGGCGTGGACGTCTCCGCCGTCGTCGCCGAGATCAGCGCCGCGATGGAGGACCGTCCCGCGCCGGCGGCCGCCCCGGCCGCCCCGCGCGCCGCCGCGCGCGCCGCCGCGCCCGCCGCCGCGCCGGTCGCCGAGGCCGCCGTCGCCGAGGCCGTCGTCCCGGAGGCCGCCGGGGCCGTGGTCGAGGCCGCCGCGGAGACCGTCACGGAGACCGTCACGGAGGCCCCCGCCGAGGTCGCCGCCGAGGCGCCCGCCGAGGCCGCCGCCGAGACGGTGCAGGAGGAGGCGCACGACGAGCACGCCGACGAGCACCCGGCCGACGAGCACCCCGCCGAGGACCACCACGAGGACCAGCCCGCCGGCGCCGCGCGCGCCGAGGGCCAGGGCGGCCAGCAGGCCCGCCGCGCCGTCGCCGACTCGACCATCCGCGTCGACGTCGACCTGCTCGACTCGCTCATGCTGCTGGTCGGCGAGCTGGTGCTGACCCGCAACCAGATCGTCCAGTACGTGGGCCGCTCCACCGACACCGACCTGGTGCGCGCCTCGCAGCGGCTGAACCTCATCGCCAGCGAGCTGCAGGAGGGCGTCATGAAGACGCGCATGCAGCCGATCGACCACATCTGGTCCAAGCTGCCCCGCGTCGTCCGCGACCTCGGCATCCAGTGCGGCAAGAACGTCCGCCTGGAGATGGAGGGCAAGGACACCGAGCTCGACAAGACGCTGCTGGAGGCGGTCAAGGACCCGCTGACCCACCTGGTCCGCAACTCCGTCGACCACGGCATCGAGGCCCCCGACCGCCGCCGCGCCGCCGGCAAGCCCGCCGAGGGCGTGCTCACCCTGCGCGCGAAGCACGAGAGCGGCCAGGTCGTCGTCGAGGTCGCCGACGACGGCGCCGGCATCGACCCGGTGAGGATCGGAGCCAAGGCCGTCGAGCGCGGCCTGGTCACCGCCGACCAGCTCGCCCGCATGGGCCCGCAGGACATCCTGCAGATGATCTTCGCGCCCGGCTTCTCCACCGCCGCCGCCGTCACCAACGTCTCCGGCCGGGGCGTCGGCATGGACGTCGTCAAGACCAACATCGAGTCGATCGGCGGCACCATCGAGGTCGAGTCCGAGCCCGGCCGCGGCACCGTCTGCCGGCTGCGCATCCCGCTGACCCTGGCGATCGTCCCCGCGCTCACCGTCGAGTGCGCCGGCGACCGCTACGCCATCCCGCAGATCAGCCTGCAGGAGCTGGTCAGCCTCGACGCCGAGAAGGCCGCCAACGCCGTCGAGGAGGTCGGCGGCGCGCCGGTCTACCGCCTGCGCGGCGAGCTGCTCCCCCTCGTCCGGCTCACCGACGTCCTCGGCCTGGCCTCCGACCGGCACGACGGCCACGTCGTCATCGCGGTGCTGCGGTCCGAGGGCCGGCGCTTCGGCCTCGTCGTCGACCGGGTCATCAACACCGAGGAGATCGTCGTCAAGGCCGTCGGCGGCCAGCTCAAGGCGATCGGCCTGTACTCGGGCGCCACCGTCCTCGGCGACGGCGCCGTCGCGCTCATCCTCGACGTCCAGGCGCTGGCCCGCCGGGCGCTGCGCACCGAGACCGCCGAGCGGCAGGAGGCCCGCGAGGCCGCGGCCCGCACCGTCGCCGTCGAGACCGACCGGCAGCGGATGCTGCTCGCCGCGATCGGCGAGGGCCGGCGCGTGGCCATCCCGCTGGACACCGTCACCCGCCTCGAGCAGGTGCGCACGGAGTCCGTCGAGCGGGTCGGCAACCGCGAGGTCGTGCAGTACCGGGGTGCGATCCTGCCGATCGTCCGCCTCGACCGGCACCTGGGCGCCTACGGCACCAGCGACCGCGAGGTGCTCGAGGTGATCGTCTACAGCGACCACGGCCGGAGCGTCGCGATCGTCGTGGAGGAGATCCTCGACATCGTCGACGGCGGGGCCGCCGTCCGCAGCGACATCGACGACCTGGGCCTGCTCGGCTCCGCCGTCCTCGGCGACAAGGTGACCGAGCTCCTCGACGTCCGCGCCGCGATCCTCGCGGCCGACCCGGCCTTCTACGCCACCGACCACCCCTCGTCCGCCCTGCTGGAGGTCTGACGTGACGACCGCGACCGACACCCCCACCCGCGCCACCAGCGGGCAGCTGGCCACCTTCCGGCTCGACGGCGACCTCTACGGCGTCGAGGTGGAGCACGTGCAGGAGGTGCTGCGCAGCCAGAAGCTCACCCGGGTGCCGCTGGCGCCGCCGGCCGTCGCCGGGCTGATCAACCTGCGCGGCCAGGTGGTGACCGCGATCGAGCTGCGCGAGCGGCTCGGCCGCCGGCCCCGGCCGGCCGACACCGACGCCGTCGTCATCGTCGTGCGCCTGCACGGCGAGGCGGTGAGCCTGCTGGTCGACTCGATCGCCGACGTCGTCGACGTCGACGCGGCCGACTTCGAGGCCCCGCCGGACACCCTCGACGGCCAGGCCCGCGAGCTCATCCGCGGCGCCTACAAGCTCGACGGGCAGCTGCTGCTCGCCCTCGACGTCCAGAAGGCCGTCGGCGCATGACGCAGCGTCACCTCGCCCTCACCTGATCGGTACCGCCACGCGGCCGTCACCCTCCGCCCCTCCGGCGAACGGGTGACGGCCGCGTGGCGTTGCGGCGTGATCCCCGCCAGGCTCTGACGGTCGCCCCTTCCCGGGCGGCGCCGTCGGAGGGGGAGACGTGCCGTACACGCTGGTCAGTGCCGCCACACTGGGCTTCGACCTGGTGCGCCTGCCCGGTGGCCGCGCCGCCGCCGACGTCCTGCTCACCGGCCTCGCCGCCGGCCCCGCCGAGCTCACCGCGCTCGCCGCCGCCGCCCGGTCCCGCGACGCCGACCGCGAGCAGCGCGCCACCCTCGCCGTCCGCTCCCGCCGGGCCCGCGAGCTCGCCGCCGCCGTGCCGCAGCTGCGCTCCGTGACGCCCGGCGCCGGCGACCGCGCCGCCGTCCTGGTGACCCAGCTCGAGCGCGGCACGATCGGCACGGTCGCCGCCGTGGAGCGGGTGCTGCGCGAGGACGTCCTCGGCCCCGAACACCGCGCGTACGCCGAGGCCGACCCGGAGGTGCGCGAGCGGGCCGCCGAGGTGCTCGCCGACGCCGTGGTGGGGGAGTGGGCGGCCGGTGTGCTGCCGCCGCTGGTCCGCCGCGAGCTGGTGACGCCGTTCGCCACCGCCGTCCCCGACGCCGCCGTGCGCGGCGCCGGCGCCGACCTCGGCCCGGCCACGCCCGGGCTCTCCTCGCTGCTGGCCACCTTCGGCGCCCTGGACGCCCGCGGCCGCGACCGCTGGCGGGCCGCCGTCGACGAGGGCCGGCCCGAGCAGCGCCCGTGGGCCACGGCCATGCACGAGGCCTCGTGGGCCGCGCACGTCTCCGGCCGCACCCGGGCGCTGGCCACCGCCCAGCTGCTCGGGGTCCGCGCGTTCGCGGCGGGCGGCCTCGACGCCCGCGACGGCGCCTCCGGCTCGTGGAACGCCCTCGCCGGCGTCGTCCAGGGGCTGGCCATGGGCGACCTGCTCGACAGCAGCGCGCTCGGCGTCCTCCTGGCCCCCTGGCACCGCGTCACCGGCCGCTGATCGGCGTCCTCCCGAGTCGATCATCGGCTCGTTGCCGCTGACACGCGCGGACACGCCGGGCCGAGCGGCGACCATCCGCATCTCGCGCCCGGGCCGAGCGCCTGCCGGCCCGGGCGGGCTCGCGGTGACCGCGCCCCGTCGTCCCCCGATCCGGTGAGCCGGCGCGCTTCCGCGCAGGTCAGCGCGGTGCCCGCCACCGCACCCGCCGGCGGCGCTGTCGACATGGGAACGCCCGCCCGCCACTGACCCGCCACCCCCGTAACGGTTGCGCGGGACGCGTCAACACGACGGGTGGGACGGCCGACAACTCCTGGGACAGGCGATGCGGGTGGGATGCCCGAGGCCGTTCCGGATCAGCGCCGGAAGTGACCTTGACCCCTCCTCCCGCGGTGCCGAGACCCCGAGGAACGGCCCCCCGGCCGTTGCCGGCCGAGCAGGAGGACGTGTGGACCCGATCCGGGTGCTGGTGGTCGACGACTCGGTCGTCGTCCGCAAGATCGTGACGGACGTGCTGTCCTCCGATCCCTCCATCGAGGTCGTCGGGACGGCGGTGAACGGCAAGCTCGCCCAGGGCAAGGTCGACGCGCTCAGGCCCGACCTGATCACGATGGACATCGAGATGCCGGAGATGAACGGCATCGAGGCGGTGCGCGCGATCCGCGCCCGCCGCAACCGCGTGCCGATCGTCATGTTCAGCACCCTCACCGAGCGGGGCGCGTCGGCCACCCTCGACGCCCTCTCCGCCGGCGCGAACGACTACGTCACCAAGCCGGCGAACGTCGGCAGCGTCGCGCAGTCGATGGAGAGCGTGCGCGAGCAGCTCATCCCCAAGATCAAGGCGCTCACCGGGCGTCCGGTGGGCCTGCCCGGCCTCGCCGCCCGCCCGGTCGCCGCGGTGGCCCCCCGCCCGCCGGCGCCCCGCACGACCCCGCACAAGGCGCCCGCGGTCCTGGTGATCGGCTCCTCCACCGGCGGCCCCGAGGCCCTGGCCAAGGTCATCCCGGCGCTGCCGGCGACCCTGCCCGTGCCGGTGCTGCTCGTGCAGCACATGCCGCCGGTCTTCACCCGCCAGTTCGCCCAGCGCCTCGACCGGCTCAGCGCCCTGCGGGTCGTGGAGGCCGTCGACGGCTCGCCGCTGCTGCCCGGCACCGTGCACCTGGCCCCCGGCGACCACCACCTCACCGTGCGCGGCACCGGCCGCGGCGCCGTGACGATGCTGTCGCAGGGCCCGCCCGAGAACTTCTGCCGCCCCGCCGTCGACCCGCTGTTCCGCTCCGCGGTCGCCGCCTTCGACGGCGCCGTCCTGTCCGTGGTGCTCACCGGCATGGGCTCCGACGGCCGCGCCGGCGCCGGCGTCATCCGCGACGCCGGCGGCACCGTGATCGCGCAGGACCAGGCCACCTCCGTCGTCTGGGGCATGCCCGGCGCCGTCACGCAGGCCGGCCTGGCCGACGAGGTCCTCCCGCTCGACCGCGTGGCCGAGGCGATCACCCGCCACCTGGCGCCCGCGCAGGCCCGCGCCCTCCCCGGCAGCCCGCCGCAGCCCGCCCACCTGACCCTCGCGACGGGAGCTCCCCGATGACCCTCACCGCCACCCGCTTCGACTGGGTGCGTCAGCTGGTGCACCGGGAGAGCGCCATCGTGCTCGCGCCCGGCAAGGAGTACCTCGTCGAGGCCCGGCTCCTCCCGCTGGCCCGCAAGATGGGTCTGTCCGACGTCGACCAGCTCGTCGACACCGTGCGCAGCCGGCCGCGGCCCGACGACACCCGCCAGATCGTCGAGGCGCTCACCACCAACGAGACCTCGTGGTTCCGTGACGGTGACCCGTTCACCGCGCTGACCTCCACCGTGCTGCCGGCGCTGCAGTCCGCGCGCGGCCCGGCCGAGCGGCTGCAGATCTGGTCGGCGGCCTGTTCCAGTGGCCAGGAGGCCTACACGATCGCGATGCTGCTCGAGGACGCGATGCCGAACGCGGCGGCGCGGGTCGCGATCACCGCCACCGACATCTCCCGCGAGATGGTCGAGCGGACCCGCGCCGGCCGGTTCAGCCAGCTCGAGGTCAACCGCGGGCTGCCCGCGCCCATGCTGGTGCGCCACTTCCAGCGGGCCGGCAGCGAGTGGGAGGTCTCGCCGACCCTGCGCCGCATGGTCACCGCCCGCGAGTGCAACCTGGCCGCCCCGCTGCCGCGGATGGGCCCGTTCGACGTCGTGTACCTCCGCAACGTCCTCATCTACTTCGACCTGCCCACCAAGCAGGCGATCCTCCGCCGGGTGCGCGAGCTCATGCGTCCCGACGGGTGGCTGTTCCTCGGTGCCGCCGAGACCACCCTCGGCGTCGACGACTCCTGGAGCCGCGTCGTCATCGGCCGGACCTCCGCTTACCGCCCGCTGAAGGGGGCATGACCGTGCGCGCTCTGGTGATCGACGACTCCCGCGCCATGCGGCGCATCGTGACCGGGACCCTCGAGGGGTACGGCTACGAGACGCGGCAGGCCGGACACGGCCAGGAGGCGCTCGACGTCCTCCACGGGGGCTGGGTGCCGGACCTCTGCACCATCGACTGGAACATGCCGGTGATGGACGGACTGCAGTTCGTCAACGCCGTCCGCGCGAACCCGGCCTGGCGGTCGGTGACCCTCATGATGGTCACCTCCGAGAGCGAGCACGGCCAGATCGTGCGCGCGCTGGCCGCCGGCGCCCACGAGTACGTCATCAAGCCGTTCACCGCCGACGCCCTGCGCGACAAGCTCGCGCTGCTCGGCCTGCTCCCGCAGGAGGTCTCCCTGTGACCGCCCCGACCGACGCCGGGCCGCGCCGCCGCGCCGGCGACCGCCCGCCGGCCGTCGCCGAGCTCATCGACGACGTCACCGTCACCGAGATCACCGAGCAGGCGTGGCTCGCCCTCGTCGGCGAGGACGAGGTGCTCGTGCCGCTCCCGGCGCCTCTGCCGGCCGACACGCTGAGCTCCTGGGTGGACATCACCGGCCCCTGGACCGGCACCGTCGTCCTCACCACCGGCCGCGACACCGCCCTGGAGCTCACCCGCGCGCTCCTGCGCGAGCACTCCCCGGAGGTGCTCGAGGACGAGGACGTCGACGACGCCCTCGGCGAGCTCGCCAACGTGGTCGGCGGCAACGTCAAGGCCGTCCTCCCCGGACCGTCCGCCCTCGGCCTGCCCGAGGTCGGTGCCACCCCGCCCGCCGGCTCCCCCGCCGACACCGTCCGCGTCGACGTCCTGTGGCGCGGACAGCCGCTCACCGTCTCCGTGCAGTCCGTCCTGCACACCGAAGAAGAGAACGAGGTGCCCCTGTGAAGATCCTGGTCGCCGACGACAGCCGCGTCATGCGGCAGATCGTCATCCGCACCCTGCGGCAGGCCGGTTACGACGACCACGACATCGTCGAGGCCGAGGACGGCCGCGACGCCTACGAGAAGGTGCAGTCCGAGAGCCCGGACCTGGTCCTGTCCGACTGGAACATGCCGAACATGACCGGCCTGGAGTGCCTGCAGGCGCTGCGCGGCTCGGGCTCCTCGGTGCCGTTCGGCTTCGTCACCTCGGAGGGCTCGGCCGAGATGCGGGAGAAGGCCGCCGACGCCGGCGCGCTGTTCCTCATCGCCAAGCCGTTCACCGCCGACACGTTCTCCGAGCACCTCGACGCGGTGCTGGCATGACCGCCCCGCTCACGGTCGTCCTGCCGGACGCCAAGGCCGTCAAGGACATGCTCTCGGGCCTGGTCGGCAAGCCGGTCTCGGTTACCCCGGGCGCCCCGGTCACGCCGACCGAGAAGGACCCGGTCTCGGTCGCGGTCTACGTCAGCCCGACGATGGCCGTCAACGCCCTCTGCGTCATGGACCTGCCGCTCGCGGCGTGGACCGGCGGTGCGCTGGCCCTGCTCCCGCCCGGCGGCGTCCAGGACGCCGTCGAGGAGGACGGCGAGCTCACCGCGATGCTCACCGAGGCCCTGCACGAGGTCGTCAACGTCCTGTCGGCGCTGTTCAACGTGCCCGGCGCGCCGCACTCGAAGCTCTACCAGTCGTACGCCCCGGGCGACGACCTGCCGGGCGACATCGCCGGCATGCTCGCCGCCTTCAACCGGCTCGACCTCGCCGTCGAGGTCCCCGGCTACGGCAAGGGACGCCTCTCGCTGGTGATCCCCTCCTGAGGGCTGCCCCGGGGCGGCGCAGGGACACCCGTCCCCGCCGCCCCGGGCGCACTCGGCCCCCGCCGTCCGCCCGGACGGCACACTCTGCCCGTGACCCGGGACCTGCGCCTGTGCCTCGTCGGGGACTCCTTCACCGCCGGGGTCGGTGACGGGACCGGCGCCGGCTGGGTCGGGCCCGTGCTCGCCGCGCTGCGGGACGACGGGGTCGACGTGACCGGCTACCCGCTCGGGGTCCGCCGGGAGACCTCCCTCGACATCGCCCGCCGCTGGTACCCCGAGGTCCGTGCCCGGCTCCGCGACGGCACCGACCACCGCGTCGTGCTGTCCCTCGGCGCCAACGACGTCTCCGCGCCCGACGGGCGCCGCCGCGTCCCGCAGGAGCGCACGCTCGAGGTGCTCGCCGGGATGCTCGACGAGGCGCACGCCGCCGGCTGGCCCGCCTTCGTCACCGGCCCGCCGCCGGGCCCCGACGACGGCTGGACCGAGCGCGCGCTGGCGCTGTCGGCCGCGATGGCGGAGGTGGCCACCTCCCGAGGCGTCCCGTTCGCCGACCTCGCCGCCCCGCTCGCCGGCGACCCGGCCTGGGCGGAGGCGGTGCGCGCCGGCGACGGCGTCCACCCCGACGAACGCGGCTACCGGCTGCTCACCGCCGTCGTCCTGCCCCCGCTGCGCGCCTGGCTGGCGGGATGAGCCGGCCTGACCGGCAGGCTGGTCAGGCGGTGCTGACCGCCGCCTCCTCGATCGACGTCGGCAGGCAGGCCCACACGTGCTTGCAGCCGTCGTCGACGTACCAGCCGTGGGCCACCGACAGCCGGGCGACGAGGTAGAGGCCCAGGCCGCCCTGCGCCGGGTCCCGACCGACCGCGGGCGCCGGCATCGTGTCGGGGTCGCGGTCGCTGACGTCGAGCAGCCAGCCGCCCGTGCCGGCCACCACGGTGGCGACGACGGGGGACAGGCCGTGCCGCAGCGCGTTCGACGCCAACTCGTCGAACGCCAGGATCAGCCGGTCCGACGCGGGGTCCTCCGGGTCGCGGGGGAAGCCCAGGGCGCTCAGGTGGTCCCGGAGGCCGGCGCGCGCAGCCGGGAGCTCGGCGATGTCGCCCAGGTCCCAGCGCCACAGCTCACCGCGGCCGTCGGGCAGCGGCCGCAGTGGCCAGCTCAGTCGCGCCATGTCCTCTCTCCGCCGTCGTCCCGTTCTCGGACGGTCACCGGGGTGCCCAGCCGGTGCACCGCCCAACCGTGTCCGCCCCCGCAGGGTGAGGCGTGTCTCGCGCCCGTCAGACCGGCGGGCTGACCGTCAGCGCCACGACGGCGACGTCGTCCTGCGGGGTGCCCTCCAGCATCCGGGCCAGCAGCTCGTCGCACAGCCGCGGCAGGGGGGAGCCGGCGAGCCCGGCCAGCGTCGCGTGCAGCCGCGCGGTGCCCTCGTCGAGGGTGCTCCTGCGCCGCTCGACCAGCCCGTCGGTGTGCAGCAGCACCGTCGTCCCGGGGGCCAGCGGCACCACGTCCTCCCGGCGCTCGGCCTCCGGGTCGACGCCGAGCAGCAGGTCGGCCTCCTCGTGCTCCAGCGCCTCGACACTGCCGTCGGGCCGCAGCAGGACCGGCGGCGGGTGCCCGGCGTTGGCCCACCGCAGCCGCGCGCCGCCGCACTCCAGCCGGGCGACGGCGGCGGTGGCGAGCGTGCCGGCGTGCATCGTCGCCATCGCCTCGTCCAGGCCCCGCAGCACGTCGGCGGGGCCGCCCCGGCTGGAGTGCGCGATGCCGCGGACCAGCCCCCGCAGCTGCCCCATCGCCGCGGCCGCCGCGGTGTCGTGCCCGACGACGTCGCCGATGACGACGACGGCGTCGCCGTCGGGGTGCCGGAACGCGTCGTACCAGTCCCCGCCCACGCGCGCGGCCTCCGCGGCGGGCACGTACCGCACCACCACCTCGACGCCGGGGAAGTCCGGCGGTGCGGTGAGCAGGCTCCGCTGCAGCGCCTCGGCGAGCTGGATCTGACGGCTCTGCCGGCCCACCCGGTCGATCGCGCGCCCGGCCTGCACGGCGACGGCGCGGGCGGTGGCGAGGTCCTCGGCCGAGACCTGCCGGCCGGCGTCGAGGTAGAGCGACAGGACCCCGACGGTGCGCGACTCGGCCGGCAGCGGGAGCACCACCACCGACTCCGCCCGCAGCGCCCGCAGCATCTCCCGGGTGCCGTCGTCGCTCATGAGCGCCAGGACGTCGGCGACCGCCGAGGACACCGGCTCCCCGGTGCGCAGCGCGCGCCCGACCGGGGACGACGGCGGCAGCGTGTCCAGCCGCACCCGCGCGTAGCGGGCCAGCAGGTCGCGGCGGTCGGGGTCGGCGTGCCAGGACCCGACGTCGCGGGCGCGGCCCTCCCGGTCGACCACGGTGACCACGCAGCCGTCGGTGAGCACCGGGACGACCAGCCGGGCGAGCCGGCCGAGCGCGGAGACGCCGTCGAGCGCGCCGGACAGCTCCGCGGCCACCCGGACCAGCAGCGTGGCGCGGGCGGCGGCCCGGTCGGCCCGCTCCTGCACCGTCCGCCGGCGGGACACGTCGGAGACGGTGAGCGCCAGCCCTTCCTCGGCCCGGGCGGCGCGGACCTCGTGCCAGCCGCCGGCGGCCTGCACGGTGACCGGCTCCCCGGTGTCGGCGGCCTCGTCCCCGGCGGAGGCCAGCGCCCGCCCGGCGGTGCCCGGCACCTCGGCGAGCACCCGGCCCAGCAGGAGCGGCGACAGCGCGCCCAGCAGTCGCTCGGCGGCGGCGTTGAGCCAGGTGAGCCGGCCGGCGGGGTCCAGCGCGAGGACGGCGGCCGGCAGCCGGTCGACCAGTGCGGCCAGCGCGGCCGGGTCGCCGGGGGTGCGCCGGGTCAGGGGGACGGTCGGGAACGGCCCCGCGACGGGTTGTTCGGCCATCGCCCCTGGACCTCCCGGTGTCCACCGGGGCGCTGCTGGCTCCCGTGGCCTCGACGGCGATCATGGCCCCGCGGGGCCCGTCTGCCAACGGGCCGGCGCGCGCCGTATCACCACGACGGGGCGGACGGCCACCGCGATCGAGACCGGCCCGCCTCGATGGGGCAGCATGTGTCCCCATGACCCCGGAGGGGGCGGTCCCGCCGCCCGGCGACCTGCTCGTGCAGGCCGTCGAGGGCATGGACCGGCCGCTGTTCGTCCTGGACGCGGACTGGCGGTTCAGCTACGTCAACCCCGCCGGCGCCGCCGTCCTCGAGCGCACGGTCGCCGGGCTGGTCGGGCACGCCATCTGGGAGGAGTTCCCCGAGGCCGTCGGCGGGCCGTTCGACGCCCTCTACCGCCACGTGCGGGCGACCGGCGAGGCCGGCAGCACCGAGGCCTTCTTCGCGCCGCTGGACCGCTGGTTCCGCGCCGACGCCTTCCTCACCCCCGCGGGCCTCGTGGTCACCTACGACGACGTCACGCTGCGCCGGCGCACCGAGGACGAGCGGGCGGCGGCGATCGCGGCCCGCGAGCGGGCGGCCGCCGAGGCCGCGGCGTCCGCGGTGCTGGCCGAGACCTCGGCGCGGTACCTGGTGCTGCTCGGTGACATCAGCCAGGCGATGACCTCCACCACCGACGTCGACGAGTCCGTCGCCCGCTTCGCGCACACCGTCGTCCCCCTGCTGGCCGACTGGTGCCTGGTCAGCGTGGTCGGCCCCGACGGCACCCGCCGCGACGTCGGCCGCGCGCACAGCGACCCGGCGCAGGTCGAGGCGATGCACCGCTACGCCGACCTGCGGGTGCGCACCAACCGGCCCAACGCCCCGGTGCCGACGGCACTCGCGCAGGGCCGCCCGGTGGTCATCCCGCGCCTGACGCCCGAGGACGTCGTCGCGATGACCGCCGACGAGGAGAGCCGGGCCGCGCTGGCGCCGTTGCGGCCCTCCGCCGTCGCCACCTTCCCGCTGGTCGCCCGCGGCGAGCTGTTCGGCGCGTTCACGCTGGTCAACGGGCCCGAGCGCGGGCCGCACACCGAGGCCGAGCTGCGCACCGCGGAGATCGCCTCGCGCCGAGCCGCCCTCGCCCTCGACAACGCCCGGCTGGCCACCGCCGCCCAGCAGGTGGCCGAGCGGATGCAGCACAGCCTGCTGTCCCCGCCGGTGCAGCCCGACCACCTCGAGCTGGCCGTCCGCTACCGCCCGGCCACCCGCGGGGTGTCGATCGGCGGCGACTGGTACGACGCGTTCCTCCAGCCCGACGGCGACACGGTGCTGGTCATCGGCGACGTCATGGGCCACGACATCGAGGCCGCCGCGGCCATGGGGCAGGTGAAGACGCTGGTCCGCGCCATCGCCTTCGACCGGCTCGAGGAGCCCGCCGGGGTGCTGCGCCGGGTCGACCACGCGATCGTCGGGCTCGACGTCCCCGCGATGGCCACCGCGCTGGTCTGCCGCGTGGAGCAGGACGAGGCCGAGCGGGCCGCGGGGCTGCGCCGGCTGCGCTGGTCCTCGGCCGGCCACCCCGACCCGATGCTGCTGCTGCCCGACGGCACGGTGCAGGACCTCAGCGCCCCCGTGGGGCCGCCGCTGGGCATCGGCTGGCGCGGCCCGCGCGCCGACGGCGAGGCCGTCGTCCCCGAGGGCGCCACGCTGCTGCTGTTCACCGACGGGCTCTTCGAGCGGCGCGGCGTCCCGCTGGACGAGGGCCGCGACCGGGTGCGGGCACTGCTCGCCGACGGCGGCGGGCGGCCGCTGGCCGACCTGTGCGACGACCTGCTCACCGCGATGCTGGCCGACGGCGCCGAGGACGACGTCGCGGTGCTCGCCGTGCGCGCCCACGCGATGCGCGAGGAGCGCCCCGCGGAGGCCGGGCCCGAGGTCCTGCCGCCGACGCGAGGTGCGGTCGGCCCCCGCGCGGGGCCCGCCCCGAGCCTGCCAGAGGTGGGGACGAGGGGGTCCTCCTCCTAGCCGACGGTGGCGGCCGCGGCCACCGCCGCGGCGATCTCGCCGACCCCCTCCTCGGTCCACAGGATCGAGTAGTGGTTGGTGCCGGGCACCTCCTGCGCGGCGATCCCGAGCTCGTCCAGGCCCATCCCCGCGAGCCGGGCGTCGTCGTAGAGGCCGGGCGTCTGGTCGAGCAGCCCGCGGGAGGCCCACAGCAGCGTCGCGGGCACCGGCAGGGCGCCCGTCGCCTCCAGGACCCGCTCGTTCAGCAGGAGGTCGCCGCCGTCGACCCGGACCGCCTCGGCCACGCAGGCGCTGCGCAGCGGCACCTCGCCGGGCACGAGGTCGCGGGCGAGGTGGGCGGCCACCGCGGGCTCGTCCACCCACGGGCCGACGGCGGGGTGCGCGGCCCAGAACGACCGGACGGCGGCCAGGTCGGGGAAGGTGGTGCCCAGCCGGTCCAGCGACGGGCCGAGCAGCGCGGCGAGCTTGGCGTCGACGTCGGCCCCGGGCGGCTCGGGCAGCGCGAGCCCGCCGTCGACCAGCACCAGGCCGTGCACCCGGTCGCGGGCGGGCCCGGCGGCGGCCAGCGTGGCGACGAACGCGCCCATCGAGTGGCCGACGAGCACCGTGGCGTCGGCCCCGGCGTCGTCGTCGGCGCCGAAGCGGTCGAGCAGGGCGGCGACGTCGTCGGCGTGCCGCTGCAGGCCGTAGGGGCCGGGCAGGTCCGCGGAGCCGGCGCGGCCGCGCAGGTCGGGCGCCACCACCTCGAACTCCCCGGCGAGGGCCGCGGCCACGGGCGCCCAGACCATCGCGTTGGCGGTGATCCCGTGCACCAGCACGACGATGGGGGAGCCGGGGGCGTCGGCGGCCCAGTGCAGGGCGGAGAGCTCCCCGCCGTCGACCGGGACGCGGACCTGCACGGGCTCGACCACGTCCCCACCCTGCCCGCTCACGCGCCCAGCCGCTCGATCGCGAAGGCCACGAGGAAGCCGACGGTGGTGATGACCCCGGTCCAGGTGCGGGTGCGCTCGAACGCCTCGGGGATCATCGTGTCGGCGATCATGGTGAGGATGGCGCCGGCCGCGACGGCGGTGATGACGGCGACCACCTCGGGGGACGCGCTGCCCAGCGCCACGTAGCCGAGGAGCGCCGCCAGGCCGCTGACCACGGCGATCCCGCCCCAGACGCCGAAGACGTAGGCCGCCCTCCGCCCGTTGGCCTTCATCCCGGCCGCGCTGGACAGGCCCTCGGGCACGTTGGAGATGAAGACGGCGGCGAGCACCGACGGGCTGACCGAGCCGCCGCCGAGCAGGCCGAGGCCGAGCACCACGGACTCGGGGACGCCGTCGAGCAGCGCGCCGATCGCGATGGCCGCGCCGCTGCCGGACTGCTCCTCCTCGGAGGGCTGCTGCTCGTCCCCGGTGCCGCCGGAGCGCTTGCGGTGCCGGGCGCCGCGGCGGGCCAGCAGCGCGTTCGCGCCGAGGTAGGCCAGCGAGCCGCCGAGGAAGCCGACCGCGGTGGCCGCCAGCCCGCCGGTGTCGGCCGCCTCGGCCACGAGGTCGAAGGCGACGGCGGAGATGAGCACGCCGGAGCCGAAGGCCATGACCGAGGCGATGACCGCCTGCGGCACCCGGACGAACCAGGCGACCAGCGCCCCCAGCACGAGGGCGGCGCCGCCCAGCAGTCCCCACAGTCCCGCCTCGACAGCTCCCGGCACGGGGTCGTCCCTGCCCCCGGTTGCGCCGCCCAACCGTCCGGCGCGAGGCGACGGGCGGCTCAGTCGGGGTGGCGCAGCAGGTAACGGCCGAAGTGCGGCACCGTGAACGCGATCTGCCCGCGCTCGGCGGAGTAGACGAGGCCCTTCTTGATCAGCGAGTCGCGGGCCGGGGACAGCGACGCCGGCTTGCGGCCCAGCGCCGCGGCGACCTCCGACGTCGCCACCGGGGCGCCCTGCGGGCCGCCGAGCTCGGCCATCGCGTGCATGTACTCGCGCTCGGCGGGGGTGGCGCGGTCGTAGCGGGACCCGAAGAAGCCGACGGCGAGCTCGGCCTCGGCCACGGGCGCGGCCATCGCGACGTCGGCGGCGGTGATGGGGGAGGCCGCCGCGACGTCCCAGGTGACCTTCCCGTAGGCCTGCACGAAGTAGGGGTAGCCGTCGGCGGCGTCGTAGAGCGCGTCGAGGGCGGCCGGCTCGTAGCTGACCTCCTCGCGCTCGGCCGGCGCCAGCAGCGCGCGGTCGGCGGCCGGCCGGTCCAGCCGGTCGATGCGCAGGTAGCGGAAGAGCCGCTCGGAGTAGCTCTTCGACGCCGACAGCACCGCGGGCAGGTGGGGGAGGCCCGCCCCGACGACGATCAGCGGCGCGCCCTGCTGCGACAGCTCGTGGCAGGCGGCGCAGATGGCCGAGACGTCGGGGGCCTGCACGTCCTGCATCTCGTCGATGAACAGCGCGATGCCCTTGCCGACGTCGGCCGCGAGCCCGGCCGCGTCGCTGAGCAGCTCGACCAGGTCGATCTCCATGTCCCCGGAGTCGGCGCGGCCGCTGGTGGCCGGGACGTCGATGCCGGGCTGCCACCGGTCGCGCAGCTTCGCGTCGGCCGGCGTCTGCCGCTGCGCGAACGCCTTGAGGACGCCGAGCACGCTGTCCATGGACTCCTGGTCGGGGTGCCGCAGCTCCCGCAGCGCCATGTGCAGCGCCGAGGACACCGGCCGGCGCAGCGACTGGTCCGGCCGCGCCTCGATCTTCCCGGTCCCCCAGCCGCGGCCGATCGCCGCCGATCGCAGCTGGTTGAGCAGCACGGTCTTGCCCACGCCGCGCAGCCCGGTGAGCACCAGCGACCGCTCCGGCCGGCCCCGGGCGATCCGCTCGAGGACGACGTCGAAGGCCGACAGCTCGTCGTCGCGGCCGGCCAGCTCGGGCGGGCGCTGTCCGGCACCGGGCGCGTAGGGGTTCCGCACGGGGTCCACGTCGAGCACCGTATGGCCCCGTCTAGCCCGGACCGTAGAGATCCGTAGAACGGCGTAGCGCGTGTCGCGACCCGGCCGCCGGTGATCACGACGCGCCTGTGGTGGTCCGAGCCGGCCCGCGGACCGCCGTGGACGGGAGACGGTCACCGCGGGCCGGGTAGATGGCGTCATCTGCCACTCTCTAGCTCCGACCCGAGAGAGCCGTAGACGGGCGCAGAGGGCCGGTCCTCACAGGTCGCGCCGCTAGCGTGGCGTCCGTGATCAGGTTCGCGCTCAAGGTCGTCGTCATGGCCCTGGCCTTCTACGGCCTCACGCGGCTGCTGCCCGGCATCCGGATCGACGGCAACGAGGACGGGGCGCTGGGCATCAGCGGCACGTTCCTCTGGGTCGCGTTGGTCTTCGCGGTGGTCAACGCGATCGTCGGGCCGATCCTGCGGTTCCTCTCGTTCCCGGCGATCCTCCTGTCGCTCGGGTTGTTCCTCCTCGTGGTCAACGCCGCGCTGCTCGGCCTGACCGCCGCGCTGTCGGACCGGCTGGCGGTCGACGGCTTCGGCACCGCGGTGCTCGGTGGCCTCGTGCTCGCGGTCGTCGGCTGGGCCGCCGACCTGGTGCTCGACCGCCGCTGAGCCAGGCCCCCGCAGGGGCCCGACCCGCCGCAGGCCGCGTCGCCATGACGCGGCCTGCCGCCCGCACTAGCGTCGGTGGTCATGAGCACCATCGGCGTGGACACCGTCGTCCCCGGCCGACCGGAGGACGCCGCCCCGCCCGGGCTGGTCGCCCTCGAGGCGGCGAACGACCGCAAGCGGGCACTGCTGGCCGAGGCCGCCGCGGCGGCGGAGGGCGCCCTCGACGGCGGCCCGGGGCTGCCGGCCGGCTGCGACGTCACCGACCTCCCGGCCCTGCTGCAGCGCTACTACTGGAGCGAGCCGCCGGCCGAGGTCCTCGGGCACGACCCCGGGGACCTCGCGGCGCTGGCGCTGCGGCACCTGCGGGTCGCCGCCGTCCGCCCGCAGGGCTCGGCCACCGTCGTCGTCGAGCGGCTGACCGACGGCCGCGGGCTGCTGCTCGTCGTCACCGACGACATGCCCTTCCTCGTCGACTCCGTGACCGCCGAGGTGGTCCGCCAGGGCGTGGGCCTGCAGCACGTCGTGCACCCGGTGGTCGTGGTGCGCCGCGACGTCTCCGGGGCGCTGCGGGCCTTCTGCGACAGCGGCGGCACCGAGGTCGGCGACTGCGGGCCCGACGCGCTGGCCGAGTCGTGGATGGCCGTCGTCCTCGACGGGCCGCTGGACGACGAGGCCTCCGGGGACCTGGTCGCCGGCCTGCGCACCGCCCTGGCCGACGTGCGCGCCGTCGACGAGGACGCACCGCGCATCGCCGCCCGCGCCCTGGAGCTGGCCACGCGGCTGGAGGAGATCGGCTCGCAGGCCACCGCCGACCCGGCCGACGACCCCGCCGAGGTGGCCGCGCTCCTGCGCTGGCTGGCCGACGGCAACCTCGTGCTGCTCGGCGCCCGCGAGGTCGAGGTGAGCGGCGACGAGGTGCGCGCCGTCCCCGGCTCGGGCCTGGGCGTGCTGCGCAGCGACTCCGGCGGCGCGCTCCCGGAGGCCGCGGGCGCGCTCGGGCCCGCGCTGGTCACCGTGACCAAGGCCGACATCCGCTCCACCGTGCACCGCCGCGCCTGGCTGGACCTCGTCGCCGTCACGCTGCCCGCCGAGGGCGGCGGCCCGGCCCGCCAGCACCGCCTGGTCGGGCTGTTCCCGAGCACCGCGGCGGCCGCCGGCGTCCGCGACGTGCCGCTGGTGCGCCGGAAGGTCGACGAGGTGGTCGAGGGCTCCGGGGTGCCCGCCGACAGCCACACCGGCAAGACGCTGGTCGGCGTCCTGGAGACCCTCCCGCGCGACGAGCTGTTCCAGGCGGCGGCCGGCGAGCTGCTGCCGGTCGCGATGTCGGTGCTCTACCTGCAGGAACGCCGCCAGACCCGGCTGTTCCTCCGCCGTGACCCCTACGGCCGGTTCTGGTCGGCGCTGGTCTACCTGCCGCGCGACCGGTACACGACCGAGGTGCGGCTGGCGATGCAGCAGGAGCTGCTGTCCCGCCTCGGCGGCCGCGACATCGAGTTCAGCGCCCACGTCACCGAGTCGGTCCTCGCCCGGCTGCACTTCGTCGTCCGCGTGCCGGTGGCCCGCGGCGGGGTGCCGGCGCTGTCCGACGTCGACGTCGACGCGCTGCAGCACGGCCTGTCCTCCGTCGCCCGCAGCTGGACCGACGACCTCGCCGACGCCCTCGCCGAGCGGTACGGCGCCGAGGCCGAGCAGGTGCTCTCCCGCGTCGCCGACGCCTTCCCGGCCTCCTACCAGGAGGACTTCCCGGCGACGACGGCCGTGGAGGACCTCACCCGGCTCGACGCGCTGGGGCCCGGCGAGCTGGGCCTGCGGCTGCGCCGCCCCCGCGGCGCCGCGGAGGGTGAGCCGCGGCTGACGGTGTACCGGGTGGGGGAGCGGCTGCTGCTGTCCGACGTGCTGCCGGTGCTGCAGCACATGGGCGTCGACGTCGTCGACGAGCGGCCCTACGAGATCGACCGGATCGGCGCCCGGCCGGCCTGGATCTACGACTTCGGCCTCACCGTGCCGCCGGCCACGCTGCCCGGCGGCGAGCTGCCCTTCCCCGGGTCGCTGCCGGAGCGGTTCACCGAGGCGGTCGCCGCCGTCTGGCGCGGGGACGCCGAGGACGACGGCCTGGGCGCCCTGGTGCTGCTGGCCGGGCTGAACTGGCGGCAGGTCACCGTGGTGCGCGCCTACGTGCAGTGGCTGCGCCAGGCCGGCCTGCCCTTCGGCCAGCGGTACGTCGAGACCACGCTGGCCGCGCACCCCGACGTCGTCGCCCGGCTGGTGGCGCTGTTCGAGACCCGCTTCTCGCCGGGGCGCGAGGCCGGCCGGGGCACCCGCCAGGAGGCGCTGGCCGCGTCGCTGCGCGAGGCGATCGGCCGGGTGGACTCCCTCGACGCCGACCGCGTGCTCAGCAGCCTGCTGGCCGCCGTCACCGCCACCCAGCGCACCACCTACTACGCGGGCGGGCCGCTGGCGATCAAGCTCGACCCGCACGCCGTGCCCGACCTGCCCGAGCCGCGGCCGGCCCGCGAGGTGTTCGTCAGCAGCCCCCGGGTGATGGGCGTGCACCTGCGCTTCGGCGCGGTCGCCCGCGGCGGGCTGCGCTGGTCCGACCGCCGCGAGGACCTCCGCACCGAGGTGCTCGGCCTGGTCAAGGCGCAGATGGTCAAGAACACCGTCATCGTGCCCACCGGCGCCAAGGGCGGCTTCGTCGTCCGCAACCCGCCGCCCGAGGGGGCCTCCCGCGAGGAGGTCCTGGCCGAGGGGCAGGCCTGCTACCGGCTGTTCATCGGTGCGCTCCTGTCGCTCACCGACAACCTGGTCGGCGGGGAGGTCGTGCCGCCGGAGCGGGTGGTCCGGCACGACGGCGACGACCCGTACCTGGTCGTCGCGGCGGACAAGGGGACGGCGACCTTCTCCGACCTCGCCAACGCCGTCGCGCTCGAGCGCGGGTTCTGGCTCGGTGACGCCTTCGCCTCCGGTGGCTCCGTCGGCTACGACCACAAGGCCATGGGCATCACCGCCCGCGGCGCGTGGGAGTCGGTGACCCGGCACTTCCGCGAGCTCGACCTGGACGTGCAGAGCCAGGAGTTCACCGTCGTCGGCGTCGGCGACATGTCCGGCGACGTGTTCGGCAACGGGATGCTGCTGTCCGAGCACATCCGGCTGGTGGCCGCCTTCGACCACCGGCACGTGTTCGTCGACCCCACGCCGGACGCCGCGGTGTCGTTCGCCGAGCGGCGCCGCCTGTTCGAGCTGCCGCGCTCGTCGTGGGCCGACTACGACCCGACGCTGATCAGCGCCGGGGGAGGGGTCTGGCCGCGGACGGCGAAGGCGATCCCGGTGAGCGGGCCGATGCGCACCGCCCTGGGGCTGCCCGACGACGTCGACACGCTCTCGCCCGTCGAGCTCATCCGCGCGGTGCTGCTCGCGCCGGTGGACCTGCTGTTCAACGGCGGCATCGGCACCTACGTGAAGGCGGCGTCCGAGAGCCACCTCGACGTCGGCGACAAGGCCAACGACGCCGTCCGGGTCGACGGGCACCAGCTGCGCGTGCGGGTGGTGGGGGAGGGCGGCAACCTCGGCCTGACCCAGCGCGGGCGCGTGGAGTACGCGCTGGCCGGCGGCCGGGTGAACACCGACGCGATCGACAACTCCGCCGGCGTGGACACCTCCGACCACGAGGTGAACATCAAGATCGCGCTCAACGGCGTGGTCGACGCCGGCGCGCTCGACGCCGGCGGCCGCGCCGCGCTGCTCGAGGAGATGAGCGACGAGGTCGCCGCCGCCGTCCTCACCGACAACCACGCGCAGAACGCCACCCTCGCCGCGGAGGTGACGTCGTCGCGCAGCCTGCTCGACGCGCACGAGCGGTTCATCCGGCACCTGGAGCGCACCGGCCGGCTGGTGCGCGCCGTGGAGGCGCTGCCCGACGACCGCGCGCTCGCCCAGCGCCGCCGCGACGGGCACGCGCTGACCAGCCCGGAGCTGTCGGTGCTGCTGGCCTACGCCAAGCTCGAGGTCAACGACGCCGTCCTGCACGGCGACCTGCCCGACGACCCGGCCCTGGCCCGGCTGCTGCGCGACTACTTCCCGGCGCCGCTGCGCGAGCGGTTCCCCGCGGCCGTCGACACCCACCCGCTGCGGCGGGAGATCATCGCGACCGCGCTGACCAACCGGGCGGTCAACACCGCCGGCGTCACGGGCCTCTACCGGCTGGCCGAGGAGACCGGGCTGGACCTGGCCGCCGTCGTGCGGGCGCACGCGGTGGCCCGCGCGGTGTTCGAGGTCGACCGGCTGTGGGACACCGTCCGGCCGCTGGACAACCGGGTGCCCGCGCCGGTGCAGGTGGAGGTGCGCACGGAGGCCACCCGGCTCTCCGAGCGGGCCGCGCGGTGGCTGCTGCGGCTGCCCGAGCTGGTCACCCGCCCCGCCGCGGGGATCACCGCGGTGACCGAGCGGTTCGCCGCCCCCGTGGCGGCGGTGCGCGCCGGCCTGCCCGGGTGGCTGCTGGGCGACGAGGCGGCGTCCTACGCGGCGCGGGCCGAGCGGCTGCGCGCGGCCGGGGTGCCCGAGGCGCTGGCGGGGGAGGTGGCCGCGGCGCCGCTGCTGCCGGCGGCGCTGGACCTCGCCGTCGTCGCCGAGCGCACCGGGGCGCCGATCGAGCTGGCCGGGCGGGTGGCGCAGGAGCTGGCCGACCGGCTGGCGCTGGTGCCGCTGCGCGAGCTGGTCATCGCGCTGCCGCGGGACCGCCGCTGGCCGTCGATGGCCCGCGCGGCGCTGCGCGACGACCTGGCCGCCGAGCAGGCCGAGCTCGCCGTCGAGGTGCTGTCGGGGCGGGGGAGCGGCGACGCCGCCGACCTGGTGGGGGAGTGGGCGGAGGGCTGGGACGGCCCGCAGCGCCGCGCCGCCGCCCAGCTCGCCGACATCGCCGCCGGCGACCGGCACGAGCTGCCCGAACTGGTGGTCGCGGTGCGCACGCTGCGCGGCCTCCGCCGCCGCTAGGGCCCCGCGAGATCTGCACACCCGGGGCTCTCGCGCGCCCGGTAGCCCCGAGTGTGCAGATCTCGCGGACGAGGTGCCGCCCGGACGGGTGTCCACCGGGAGGGAGTGCACGGCCCCGACGGCAGATCTCCGCACGGCCGTCACCCGGAGGACACCTGCGCCGCCGACCCTGGCTCCCGGTAGACCACGACCGGGAGGCCCCATGGACAGCGCGCCCGCCACCCTGACGCCCGCCACCCTGACGCCCGCCACCCTGAGCCCCGCCGTCGCGAGCACCGTCGCCCGCACCGCCGTCCGCGCCGCCACCGCCTCGTGGGGCGGGGACCGCCGACGCCGGCGCCTGCTCGTCTGCACCGCCGCCGACATCCTCTGCGCCCAGGGCGTGCGGGTGCGCGTCGTCTCCTCCCCGGTCGCCTGGCCGCGCGGGCCGCGCCTGGTCGTCGCCAATGCCGCCGGCTGGCTCGACGTGCTGGCCCTGGCCACCGTCGTCCCGGCCACCCCCGTGGTCGACGCCGCCCTCGTCGACAACCCGCTGCTGCGCTCCCTGGCCCGCCGCGGCGGCCTGCTCGTCGACGACGGCAGCGGCGCCGTCCGCGCCGAGGTCAGCGCGCTGCTGCGCGCCGGCGTCAGCGTCACCACGCACCCCGGCGGCGCCGCGGCCGACGGCGAGCCCGGCCGGTTCCGCGCCCGCGCGGTGGCCGCGGCCGTCGACGCCCAGGTGCCGGTCTGCCCGGTCGCCGTCCGGTCGGCCGAGGGCGGGCGCGTCGTCGAGGTGCACCTGCTGCCCGCGCTGCAGCCGGGCTCCGACGCCCGCGCGCTGGCCGCGCTGGCCGAGTACGCCGTCGCCCACGTGCTGGAGGCGGGGGACCCCGGCCCCGCGCGCCCGGCTCCGGTCCGGCGGAACAGGACTGTCCGCGCCCGTCCGGGGTACGGCCGCGAGCGTCCCTGACCCCTCCCCGGGAGGAGACGCCCCGTGCAGCCCGACACCCTGGTCGACCGCGCCGACGTCGACGCCGACGCCGAACCGGCCCCGCCCGTCCGGGTCCCCCACAAGGCCGAGGTCCTCGACCTGACGAAGTGGCGGCTCAACTCCCTGCCCGACGAGAACAGCGACGAGGACTGGGACGACGACCGCGAGCTCTTCGGGCCCGACGGCGAGCGCGTCGAGACCTGGCGGGAGGGCTACCCGTACACCGAGCGCATGGAGCGCCGGGAGTACGAGATCGAGAAGCGCCGGCTGCAGATCGAGCTGCTCAAGCTGCAGGGCTGGGTGAAGGACACCGGCCAGCGGCTGGTCATCGTCTTCGAGGGCCGCGACGCGGCGGGCAAGGGCGGCACGATCAAGCGGTTCACCGAGCACCTGAACCCGCGCGGTGCCCGCACGGTCGCGCTGGACAAGCCCAGCGAGCGCGAGCAGACGCAGTGGTACTTCCAGCGCTACGTGCAGCACCTGCCGGCGGCCGGCGAGATCGTGATGTTCGACCGGTCCTGGTACAACCGCGCGGGCGTCGAGCGGGTCATGGGCTACTGCACCGAGGAGCAGTACCAGCAGTTCCTGCTGCAGGCTCCCGAGCTGGAGCGGATGTTCGTCGACAGCGGGATCCTGCTGTTCAAGCTGTGGTTCTCGGTGTCCCGCGGGGAGCAGCGCTCGCGCTTCATCGTGCGGCAGATCGACCCGGTGCGGCAGTGGAAGCTCTCGCCCACCGACCTCGCCAGCCTCGACAAGTGGGACGCCTACACCGAGGCCAAGGAGGCGATGTTCCTCCACACCGACACCGCCCACGCGCCGTGGACGGTGATCAAGAGCAACGACAAGAAGCGCGCCCGGCTCGAGGCCATGCGGCACGTGCTGTGCCGGCTGGACTACGACGGCAAGGACTGCGACGTCGTCGGCGACCCCGACCCGCTGATCGTGGGGTCGGCGGCCGACGTCCTGGAGGAGCACTCCGACACCCCGGTGGCCCCGCCGCCGCCCCGGATCGGGCGCCGCTGACGGCGTCCATGTGCCCGTCTGCGGCTCTCTAGCCGGGGAACTAGAGAGCCGCAGACGGTCTCAGAGGACCGGGTGCCGGCGGCCGAAGCCGGTGGCCTGCTCGATCGCGTGGGCGATCTCGAGCAGCCGCCGGTCGGCGCGCGGGGCGGCGACCAGCTGCAGGCCCACCGGCAGCCCGTCGGCCGTGAACCCGCCGGGCAGCGACAGGGCGGGGCAGCCGGTGGCCGAGATCAGCGTGCAGGCGCGCATCCAGCCGAGGTAGTCGGCCTGCGGCACCCCGGCGACCTCCGTGGGGTACTCCTGCTCGACGGGGAAGGGCAGCACCTGCGTGGTGGGCGCCAGCAGGACGTCGTAGCGGTCGAAGAAGCCGACGACGCGCTCGTACAGCCGGGTGTGCGCCACCTCGGCCCGGCCGACGTCGGCCCCGGTGAGCGCCGCGCCGATCGCCGCGTTGCCGCGGATGGCCGCCTTCACCTTCTCCGGCGAGCGGCGCACGGCCTCCCCGAACGTGGCCTCGAACAGCCAGGCGCGCAGCGTGCCGAACACCTCGTCGGCCTCGCGCAGGTCGGGGCAGGCCTCCTCCACGGTGGCGCCGAGGGACTCCACCACCGGCAGCACCTCGCGCAGCACGGCGGGGATCACCGGGTCGACCGGGACCAGCCCGCCGAGGTCGGGCGCCCAGGCCACCCGCAGGCCCCGCAGGTCCTCCGGCAGCGCCGCCGCGAACCCGGCGGGGTCGTCGGCCAGCGAGATCGGCACCCGCGGGTCGGGTCCGGCGATCGCCGAGAGGGTCAGGGCGACGTCGGCCACCGTGCGGCCCATCGGCCCCTGCACCGACAGGGTGGAGAAGCCCATCGCGGCCGGCCAGGTGGGCACCCGGCCTGGCGTGGGCCGCAGGCCGACGACGTTGCAGAAGGCGGCCGGGTTGCGCAGCGAGCCGCCCATGTCGCTGCCCTCGGCCAGTGGCACCAGCCCGGCGGCGAGCGCGGCCGCGGCGCCGCCGCTGGACCCGCCGGCCGAGAGCCCGTGCCGGTAGGGGTTGTGCGTCGCGCCGAACAGCGTGTTGAAGGTGTGCGAGCCGGCGGCGAACTCGGGCACGTTGGTCTTGCCCACCCGGATCGCCCCGGCCCGCCGCAGCCGCTCGACGACGAGCTCGTCGCGCGCGGGGACGGTGTCGGCGTGCAGCGGCGAACCCCACGTGGTGCGCATGCCGCCGGTGGCGTGGGTGTCCTTGTGCGCCACCGGCAGCCCGTGCAGGGGGCCGACCGGCTCCCCGGCGGCCAGCGCGGCGTCCGCGGCGTCCGCGGCGGCCCGGGCGCCCTCGGCGTCGAGCGTGACGATCGCGTTGACCTGCGGGTCGACCCGCTCGATGCGGGCGAGGTGCGCGTCGAGCAGCTCGCGGGCGGACACCTCCCTCTTCCGCACGAGGGTGGCCAGCTCGGTGGCCGGCCGGAGGCAGAGGTCGTCAGCGGTCGCGGGGCTCACCGGGGGAGGGTGCCACGTCGGGCCGGACGGGCACATGGCCGACACTGGGCGGGTGGACGGCGAGACGAGCGACCAGGCGACCGAGCGCGACGAGCAGGGGGTGACCTTCGCCGACCTCGGGCTGCGCGAGGAGCTGCTGGCGGCGCTGACCCGGCTCGGCTACGAGGAGCCCACACCGATCCAGCGCGAGGCCGTGCCGCCGATGGCCGCCGGCCGCGACCTGCTCGGCCAGGCGGCCACCGGCACCGGCAAGACGGCGGCCTACGCGCTGCCGGTGCTGCAGCGGCTGCCCGACGAGCGGCCCGGCGGCGACCCGCTCGCCCTGGTGCTCGTGCCCACGCGCGAGCTCGCCATCCAGGTGTCGGAGGCGCTGCACCGCTACGGCCGCGACCTCGGCGCCCGGGTGGTCCCCGTCTACGGCGGCCAGCCGATCCCGCGCCAGCTCCGGGCGCTGGAGGCCGGGGTGGACGTCGTCGTCGCCACCCCCGGCCGGGCGCTGGACCTGCTGCAGCGCGGCAGCCTGCACCTGGGCGGCGTGGCCACGGTGGTGCTCGACGAGGCCGACGAGATGCTCGACATGGGCTTCGCCGAGGACCTCGAGGCGCTGCTCGACGAGGTGCCCGAGGAGCGGCAGACGGTGCTCTTCAGCGCCACGATGCCGCGCCGGCTCGACGCGATGGCCCGCCGCCACCTGCGCGACCCGCTGCGCATCCAGGTGGCCCGCGAGGTACCCACCGAGGGCGAGGCGCCGCGGGTGCGCCAGACCGCCTTCGTCGTCTCCCGCGCGGCCAAGCCGGCGGCGCTGGGGCGCGTGCTCGACGTCGAGAGCCCGACGGCGGCGATCGTCTTCTGCCGCACCCGCGACGAGGTCGACGACCTCACCGAGACGCTCAACGGCCGCGGCTACCGCGCCGAGGCGCTGCACGGCGGGATGAGCCAGGAGCAGCGCGACCGGGTGATGGGCCGGCTGCGCGGCGGCACCGCCGAGCTGCTGGTGGCCACCGACGTCGCCGCCCGCGGGCTCGACGTCGAGCAGCTCACCCACGTCGTCAACTACGACGTCCCGGCCGCGGCGGAGACCTACGTGCACCGCATCGGCCGGGTGGGCCGGGCCGGCCGCGAGGGCGTGGCCATCACGCTGGTCGAGCCGCGGGCGCACCGGATGCTCAAGACGATCGAGCGCGTCACCGGCGCCCCGATCAAGGTGGAGCGGGTCCCCACCGTCGCCGACCTGCGTGCCCGCCGCCTCGAGCTCACCCGCGCCGCACTGCGCGAGAGCCTGCTCGGCGACGACCTCGAGCGCTTCCGCGCCGTCGTCGAGACGCTCACCGACGAGTTCGACGTCATGGAGGTGGCCCTCGCGGCGGTCAAGCTCGCCCACGAGGCCACCACCGGCCCCGACGACGACGAGGAGATCCCCGAGGTCACGCTGCGCCCGGAGCGGCCCCAGCGCGACGGGGACCGCGGCCAGGGCCGCCCGCCCCGCTCCCGGTCGGGCGGCTCCGGCGACAGCGTCCGGCTGTTCATCGGTGCCGGCCGCAGCGCCGGCGTGCGGCCCGGCGACCTGGTCGGCGCGATCGCGGGGGAGACCGGCCTGCGCGGCCGCGACGTCGGCGCGATCGAGATCGCCGAGCGGTTCAGCCTGGTCGAGGTGCCCGCGGCCGCGGCCGAGGAGGTCATCGCCGCGCTCGAGGCCAGCTCGGTGAAGGGCCGGAAGGTGACCGTGCGCCGCGACAAGGGCCGCGACTGACCCGCGCGCTCAGGCGGTGGCGGTCCGCACCAGCGCGACCACCCGCTCCTCCACCGCCGGGCTCCAGGCGCGGAGCGCGAACGACACCGGCCACAGGTCGCCGTCGTCCAGCATCGCGGCGTCGTTGAACCCGAGGGTCGAGTACCGGGTGCCGAACTTGCCGGCGTCCTGGAAGAAGACGACGACCTTGCCCTCGGCGTTGGTGTAGGCGGGCATCCCGTACCAGGTCTTCGGCGCCAGGTGCGGGGCGTGCGTGGTGACGACGACGTGCACCCGCTCGGCGAGGACCCGGTCCTCCGGCGCCATCTCCGCGATCCGGTCGAGGACCGCCGTCAAGCCGTCGGCCTTCTTCGCGCCCTTGCGCCCCTCGGCGCGCAGCTCGGCCGCGCGCTCCCGCATCGCCGCGCGCTCCTCGGCGCTGAAGCCGGTGCTCTCCTCGACGTCGCTGCTGGTCACGTCCCGCTCCCTCTCGTCGTCCGGTGTCGGTGCGGTCGACGCTAGGGGCGGGCCGGCCCCGGGAGCTTCTCGATTCCTGACCGGTCCCGCGGGCGGGTCAGCGGGTGGTCGGGCTCGCGGGGTCGTCGGGGACGACGTCGGGCACCCGGTTCGGGCCGGCGTCGAGCGGGCGCGGGCGGTCCTGGCGGTGCAGCCGGACGGCGACGAGCGCGACGTCGTCCTCCGGGCGCCCGTCGACCAGCCGGTCCAGCACCTCGTCGAGCACCTCCTCGAGAGGCCGGCCGGCGAGCTCGCGCAGCGCCTCCCGCAGCCGTGCCATGCCGGCGTCGAGGTCGGCGTCGCGCCGCTCGATGAGCCCGTCGGTGAACAGCAGCACGGTGGCGCCGCGGTCGAGGGTGACCACGGACTCCTCGCGGCGGGCCTCGGGGTCGACGCCGAGCAGCAGGTCGCCGCGCCAGGAGGCGAGCTCGGCCACGCTGCCGTCGGGGTTGACGACCAGCGGCGGCAGGTGGCCGGCGTTGGCCCAGCGCATCCGGGTGACGCCGCGGACGCGCTCGTCGTCGGTCTGCTCGAAGCGGGCGACCGCGGCGGTGGCCATCACGTGGGTCTGCAGCAGCGCCATGGAGGCGTCCAGGCCGCGCAGCACCTCGCCGGGGCCGGCGTCGCTGTAGGTGGCGATGCCGCGCAGCAGGCCGCGCAGCTGGCCCATCGCCGCGGCGGCCTCGGTGTCGTGGCCGACGACGTCGCCGATGACCAGCATCGTCGCCCCGCCGGGCTGCAGGAACGCGTCGTACCAGTCGCCGCCCACCCGCGCCGCCTCGGCGGCGGGCAGGTAGCGGACGGCGATCTCGGCGTGGTCGGGCTCCGGCGGCTCGGTGAGCAGGCTGCGCTGCAGCCCCTCGGCCAGCGCCTGCTGCTGCCCGTAGAGCCGGGCGTTGTCCAGCGCCAGGCCGGCCCGGTCGGCGACGTCCTGGGCGGTGGCGAGGTCCTCCTCCCGCGGGGCCCAGCCCCGGCGGAAGTACAGGGTCATGACGCCGAGGGTCCGGTCGCGGCCGCGCAGGGGCAGCGCGACGGCGGACTCCGGGCCCAGCGCGGTGAGCAGGTCGCGCGCCTCGCCCTCGGGCAGCAGGTCGATCACGGCGCGGGTGCGCTCCATGACCGCCTCGCCGGTGAGCAGCGCCCGCATGAGCGGCGCGGTGGCCGGCATGGCGTCGATCCGGAGGCCGGCGTAGCGCTCGACCAGCGGGCGCGCCGCCGGGTCGGCGTGCCAGTGCCCGACGTCGCGCGGGCGGCCGTCGGGGTCGACGACGGTGACGATGCACCAGTCGGCCAGCGCGGGGACCACCAGCCGGGGCAGGTGCGCGGTGGCGGTCTGGGCGTCGAGCGCCCCGGCCAGCTCGGCGCTGACCTGGGCGAGCAGCGCCAGCCGCTGGGCGCCGCGCTCGGCCCGCTCCTGCACGCGGCGGCGCTCGGTGACCTCGAGGAAGTACACCGACAGGCCCTCGGGGCTCGGCCAGGCGCGCAGCTCGTACCAGCCGTGCAGCGGCGCGGGGTAGTGCGCGTCGAACTGCACCGGCTTCCCGGTGCGCACCGCCTCCCGGTAGCTCTCCTCGAAGACGCTGCCCCGCGCGGCGGGGAACGCCGTCCACAGCTCCTGGCCGAGCAGGTCCTCGCGGCCGCGGCCCAGCAGGCGCTCGGCCTCGGCGTTGACGTGGGTGAAGCGCCACTCGCGGTCGAGGGAGTAGAAGCCGGCCGGCATGGCCTCGAGCACGCGGGTGACCCGCAGCCCGGCGGCCCGCTCGGCGGTGGTGTCGTAGGCGGCGCCGAGCACCCGGGCGGCGCCGCCGTCGCCGTCGGCCAGGGTGCGGCCGCGGGCCTGCACCCAGCGGGTCTCGCCGTCGGGCCACACGACGCGGTACTCGGCCTCGTAGTCGCCGATCGCGGCGATGCTCGCCTGCAGGGCGTCGGTGACCCGCGGCAGGTCGTCGGGGTGCACCCGGTCGTTGAAGGCCTCGATGGTGCCGCCGAAGGACTCGGCGTCGTAGCCGAACATCTCGATCAGCCGGCTGTCCCAGGTCAGCTCGCCGGTGCGCAGGTCCCAGTCGAAGGTGCCGATGCCGGCGGCGTCGATCGCCAGGCCGTAGCGCAGACGGTCGCCCTCGTAGGCGGTGCGCAGCGCGGCCAGCTCGAGCTCGGTGACGGCGGCGGCGGCGATCTCGCGCACGGTGGCGACGTCGGTGTCCGACCACGGCCGCGGAGTGGGGGCGGCCACGCAGACGACGCCGACGACGAAGCCGTCGGAGTCGACCATCGGCGCCCCGAGGTAGGAACCGACGATCCCGGCCCGCACCTGGGGGAGGTCGGTGGCGCGGGGCTCGGCGTGCACGTCGGGGACGACGACGGGCGCGCCCTCCGCGGCCGGGACCGCGCAGGCGGTGGCGTCCAGCGGGGCCTCGCGGCCGACCGTGCCCGGGGGCAGCCCGGCGCCGGCGATGACCACCTCGACGTCGTCGAGCAGGGAGATCTGCGCGATGGGGGCGCCGAGCAGCCGGGCGGCGAGCTCGGCCAGCCGGTCGAGAGCGGCGCTGGCGTCGCGCAGGCGCAGCCGCCGCGCCGCGCGCGTGCGGGAGCGGTCGGCCTGCAGGGCGTCGGCCGCGGCGCGCGTGCTCGCGACCGGCCCCGTGCCCCGGGGCCGTGTCGTGTCGTCCACCGAACCTTCCCGTCCGGCTCGGAGCCGACTCGTCGCACCGCGCCGCCGGCCGTGTCTCGGTCCGGGCGCGGTGTACATCGTAAGCGGCACCCGTTGTGGCCAACAGGCCTCACGAATGGTGCGCTCCGTATCACATCGCGTGGCGACGCGCGTTCAGGACGGCGGCAGCACCAGCGTCAGCGCCGTGCCGCCGTCGTGTTCCACGTGCAACCCCGCCCGCCGGAGCAGGGCCCGCAGCCGGACGGCGGAGTCCGGCTCCGCGGCGGTGGTGGCCAGCAGCCGCGCCACGTGGCCCTTGTGCGCCTTGTTGGCGTGGCTGACGACGGTGCGGCTGCCGTCGGGTCGCTCGCTCAGCACGTCGACGGTCACCGCGCCGGGCACCGGGGCGAGCGCCTGGTAGGCGCCGCTGCGCAGGTCGACGACGAGCTCACCGCTCGCGGCGAGGACCGGGCCGAGCGCCGGCCGCCACAGCGCGCGCAGGGTGGGCAGGCCGGGCACCGCGGACCCCGCCGACAGCCGGTAGGCGGGGATGGCGTCGCCGGCGCGGACCAGGCCGAACAGCGCCGAGCCGACCGCCAGCCGCCGGTCGGCGCGGGCCCGCTGCGCGCGGGTGAGCGTGCGGATGCCCAGCGCGTCGTAGAGGACGCCGGTGTAGCGCTCGATCGCCGGCACGGTCGGGCTCGTGCGCAGCGCCGCGTTGCGCGCGACCTCCGCGTCCTGGGCGGGGGAGAGGCCGAGCGCGGCGCGGGCGGCGGCCGGGTCGGCGGCCAGCCGGACGACCGCGTCGACCAGCCGCTCGCGGACCGGTGTCAACTCCGGCGTGGACAGCGCGGCCAGGTCCAGCGGGGCGCCGTCGCCGTCGGGCGACTTGGTCTCCGACGGGGGCAGGAGCACGAGCACGAGGGGCCAGGCTACGTGCGCGTGGCGGGGCCCCGTCGAGGCATGGGGAGCGATGCGCACGTCTGCGGGCTCAGGACGTGCGTGGAGCTCCCGGTGCCCTCAGGTCCAGTAGAGGAGGCGGGCGCCGGGCAGCCGCTCGGCGACCTCGCGCTCGAACCAGCCGCGCAGCTCGGCCATCGTCTCCCGGGGGTAGACGTGCTTGACCGAGCCGAACTTGCCGCGCTTGGTGGTGCGGCGGGACTCGTCCATGTCGAGCTTGGTCCGCGGGTACCAGTCGAGCAGCGTCTCCTTGGAACCCGGCGTGAACCGGTGGGTGATGCACTCGACGGTGAGGTCGTGCCCGGCCGGGACGGCGGCGGCGATGCCGTCGAGGAGCTCGGCGTACTGCTCGCGCCAGCCCTCCACCGGCATGATCGGCGCGATGGTGACGCCGACCGGGTAACCGGCCGCGGCCACCGCCGCGAGCGCGCGCAGCCGGGCCGGCACCTTCGCCGTCGCGCCCTCGAAACGCCGGTCGACGGCCGTGGCGTTGACCGAGAAGCGCAGCCGGGTGCGCCCGCCGTGGGGGAGGTCGAGCAGGCCGGCCACGTCATCGAACTTGGTGGTGGCGCGCAGCTGCACGGGGCCGGGCCAGGCGTGGGTGCCGAAGTGCTCGACCATGCGGGACAGGCCGCCGGTCAGGTGCTCGATGGCCAGCGGGTCGGTGTAGCAGGACGCCTCGAACGTGGTGCCCTCGCCGCCGCGCTCGAGCGTGCCGGAGGTGATGGTCCCGCGGCCGACGTAGTCGTCCAGGCCCTCGAGCACCTCGTCGAGGTCGGCCCACACGCGGGTGATCGGCGGGCCGGACAGGGAGCCCGCGAGGTAGCAGTACTGGCAGTGCGCGGGGCATCCCTCGGCCAGGTCGAGGCGGAAGTCCGCCGACGGCGGGATGGGCTGCAGCTTGCGCTTGGACGGCGGCGGGACGACCAGGGCCATCGTGTCCTTGGCGGCCATGAACGCCGCGCGGTCGTCGTCGCCCCGCAGCGACGGCAACCGGTCGCCGGGGAGCAGCTCGATCGCGTCGACGCCGGCGGCCTCGAGCCGGGACAGCACGCGCTGCCCGTGCGGGCGCTCGGCGGCCGAGCGGGTGACGAGGACGCGCTTCGGCGTCCACAGGCGGGACGGGGCGGGGGCGGCGTCAGGAGCGGCGTCGGGAGCGGCGAGGAGAGCGGGCGCGGTCATCGGCAGGTACAACACCGCGGGCCCCCCGCCGATGCCCCGCCGCAGGACATCGGCGCAGGTCAGGCGGTGAGGTGGGCCACCTCGCGGTCTAGGCTGCCGGACCGTGCCGCTGTTCTCCTTCGAGGGCCGATCGCCGCAGGTGCACCCCGACGCGTGGGTGGCGCCGACGGCCACGCTGGTGGGCGACGTCGTCGTCGAGGCGGGTGCCTCCGTCTGGTACGGGGCGGTGCTGCGCGCCGACTTCGGCGCGATCGTCGTCCGGGCCGGGGCCAACGTGCAGGACAACTCGGTGCTGCACGGCGGCGACGACCCGGTCACCGAGGTCGGCCCCGGCGCCACGATCGGGCACGTGTGCGTCGTCCACGGCTCGGTGATCGGCGCCGAGGCGCTGATCGGCAACGGGTCGACCGTGCAGGACGGCGCCCGCATCGGCCGGCGGTCGCTCGTCGGCGCCGGCAGCCTCGTGCCGCCGGGCATGGTGGTGCCCGACGAGGTGCTCGCCTTCGGCGCGCCGGCGACGGTGCGCGGCCCGCTGACCGAGGGCGCCGCGGTGTGGGTCGACGGCAATCCCGCGATCTACCAGGAGCTCGCCCGCCGGCACGCGGCGACGGTGCAGCGCCTCGACGGGAACTGACCCCGGCGTCCGACCCCTCCGGGGGACGACGGGCGCACGACCCGGCCCCACCCTGTGCGCCATGGCGACCTACTGGGCGGTGACGGCACTACGGCGCAGGCATCCGGAGCGGGCGGCGCTGGCGTTGCGCGCCCAGCTGTGCCGCTGCCTGGAGGACGCCGGCGACGACGGCGAGCCGGACTGGGCGGGCTTGCGGGTCTCCGCACCCCGGCGCGAGCGCGACACCCGGGGCCGCGTGTGGTGGTGCTACGAGGCGTCCGTGACGACGGCGGCGCTCCGGGCCCCCGAGGCCGGCCGGGCCGGTGCGACGCCCGCGCCGCGGCCGGCCGGAGCCGTTCCCGCCGCGGGCTGACCGACCCCGGCTGCCGCAGGCGCCGGCCCGTCAGGCCTGCTGGTCGGCGAGCTCGACCACCACGGGGGCGTGGTCGCTCGCGCCCTTGCCCTTGCGCTCCTCGCGGTCGATGAGCGCCGCGGTGACCCGGCCGGCCAGCGCGGGGGAGGCCAGCGTGAAGTCGATCCGCATCCCCTCGCGGCGCGGGAAGCGCAGCTGCGTGTAGTCCCAGTAGGTGTAGACGCCGGGACCGGGCGCCAGGGGGCGGACGACGTCGGCGTAGCCCGCGTCCACGACCGCGCGGAACGCGGCCCGCTCGGGCTCGGAGACGTGCGTCGAGTGCGAGAACACCGACATGTCCCACACGTCGTCGTCCTGCGGGGCGATGTTCCAGTCGCCGACCAGCGCCACCTGGGCCGCCGGGTCGGCGGCGAGCCAGCCGCCCGCCGCGGCGCGCAGCGCCGCGAGCCACTCGAGCTTGTAGGCGTAGTGCGGGTCGCCGAGCTGGCGGCCGTTGGGCACGTAGAGGCTCCACACCCGCACGCCGCCGCAGGTGGCGCCCAGGGCGCGCGCCTCCGCGGCCGGCTCAGCGCCCTCCTTGGCCGTCCACGTGGGCATGCCGGGGAAGCCGACCTCGACGTCGGCCAGCCCTACCCGGGACAGGACGGCGACGCCGTTCCACTGCGAGTAGCCGACGTGCGCGACCTCGTAGCCGAGCTCGCGGAACCGCTCCTGCGGGAACTGGTCGTCGCGGCACTTGGTCTCCTGCAGCGCCAGGACGTCGACGTCGCGGCGCTGCAGCCAGGCGGCCACCCGGTCGACGCGGGTGCGGATCGAGTTCACGTTCCAGGTGGCCAGTCGCACGGCACCCGAGCCTAGGAGACGGCGCCGACGGCCTCCTCCCGGCGGCGTCCGTCACGGCCGGCCGCCACCCGGACACCGCCCGTGACCTGGGGAGACGCATCTCACGTCCGTCCGGGTGGGCCGACCGTGCGCGGGGTACGGAACGGTCGTGACCGCACCCAGGCAGTGGGATCATGGCCGGGTGACCGTGATCCGGACGAGCCGAGCCAGGGAGGACGGACCCGTCCCGTCCCGGGTGCGCCCGTGACCGACGACCAGGACCTCACCCGCCCGATCGGTGAGGCCCCCGACCTGCCGCCGGTCCCGCAGGGCCGCTCCGCCACCGCGAGCGGGCGCCGGTCCCGGCGCGGGCGCCCGGAGTCCCGGTCGCTGGCCTCCGTCCTCGGGCTCACGGCCCTCAACGCCGCCGTCCCCGGCACCGCCTTCCTCGCCTCGGGACGGCGCCGCGTCGGCGCGGCCGTGCTCGTCGTCGCGCTCCTGCTCGTCGGCGGCGGCGTCTGGCTGGCCACCGCGGGCCGCCGCAGCGCCGTGCAGCTCGCCGTCGACTCCACCGGACTGGTCTGGCTGATCGCCGGCATCGCCGTGCTCGCCGTCGCCTGGGCCGCGGTCATCGTCACCGGTTACCGGTCGCTGCTGCCCCGCCACAGCAGCCGGCCGCGGCACCTGCTCGGCGGGCTGCTCGTCGCCGCCCTCGTCGCGGCCGTCGCCTACCCGGCCTACCGGGTCGGCACCGTGGCCGCCGCACAGCGCGGGCTGCTCGAGGGCGTCTTCGCCGAGGACCGCGAGTCGGCCACCGTCGTCGACACCCCCGACCCGTTCGGTGACCAGGAGCGGGTCAACGTGCTGCTCCTCGGCGGCGACGGCGGTGAGGGCCGCGAGGGCGTGCGCACCGACACGGTCATCGTCGCCAGCATCGAGACCGAGACCGGCGAGACGACGCTGATCAGCCTGCCGCGCAACCTCGAGGACCTGCCCTTCCCGGCGAGCAGCCCGCTCGCCGCCATCTACCCCGAGGGCTTCGAGTCCGGCAGCGAGAGCGAGAGCCTGCTCAACGCCGTCTACCGCAACGGCCCGGCCGACCACCCCGACGTCCTCGGCCCGACCGACGACCCGGGCGCCGACTTCCTGAAGCTCGGCGTCGGGGAGGCCCTCGGCCTGCCCATCGACTACTTCGTGCTGGTCAACCTCGACGGGTTCAGCCGGCTGGTCGACGCGCTCGGCGGGATCACCGTCAACGTCAACTACTACGTGCCGATCAACGGCGAGCCGACGCTGGGCATCCTCCCCGACGCCTACATCGCGCCCGGGCCGGACCAGACGATGAACGGTGAGACGGCGCTGCACTTCGCGCGCGGCCGGTTCGGCCTCACCGACTACGACCGCATGGCCCGCCAGCGCTGCACCATCGACGCGATCATCGACGCCGCCGACCCGATCACCCTGCTCGAGCAGTACCAGGAGCTGGCGGCGACGACGCAGGACATCGTCAGCACCGACATCCCGCGCTCGGCGCTGGACGACTTCGTCGACCTGGCCTTCCTGGTCAAGGACGCCGAGGTGCGCAGCGTCGTCTTCGACACCAGCCTGATCGACCCGGCGTACCCCGACTACCCGAAGATGCGCCAGATCGTCCAGGAGACCCTCGCCGGCACGGCGACGTCGGCCCCGGCGCCGGCGCCCGCCCCGGGCACCAGCGCCTCGGGCGCCGAGGTGCCCAACGGCTCGCCGCCGCAGCCGGTCGAGGGCGCGGCACCGGCCGCCGACGTCGCCGACGCCTGCGCCTACGACCCGGCCCAGGCGCAGGCCGCGCTCGCGGCCGGCGAGCCCCCCACGCGCCGGGGCTGACCGCTCAGGCCGCGGGCACGCTCGCGATCTGGATGAGGTTGCCGCAGGTGTCGTCGAAGACGGCGGTGGTCACCGGGCCCATGGCCAGCGGCTCCTGGGTGAACCGGACGCCGAGGCCCCGGAGGCGCTCGGCCTCGGCGTGCACGTCGTCGACGGTGAACGAGGTGAAGGGGATCCCGTCGGCGACGAGGGCCTCCTTGAAGGGCGGTACGGCCGGGTGGGCGCCCGGCTCCAGGACCAGCTCGACGCCGTCGGGCGCGTCCGGCGAGACGACGGTCAGCCAGCGGTGCTCGCCGAGGGGGACCTCGGTCTTCTTCACGAAGCCCAGCACCTCCGTGTAGAAGCGCAGCGCCTTCTCCTGGTCGTCGACCAGGACGCTGGTCAGGGTGATCCGCACGGGCCCTCCTCGGGGTCGGTGCGCCATCGCTCGGTGATGGCGCGCAGCGGCGCGGTGTCCAGGGAGTGGAACGTGTAGCGCCCCTCCCGCCGCCGCCGGACCAGTCCCGCCTGCTCGAGCACGTCGAGGTGCTGGGAGACGGCCTGGCGCGACGAGGAGACGCCCCGGTGCAGCAGCCGGGTGCACAGCTCGAACAGCGTCTGGCCGTCCCGGTCCTGCAGCTCGTCGAGCAGCGCGCGGCGGGTCGGGTCGGCGAGGGCCTTGAACACGTCGCCCACGGCCGAACCATACGCAAGTGATTGCTTGCCTGTCGAGACCTCGCGCGCCCGCGCACCGACGTCGTCTGGTTGGCTCGGGGCAGGCCGCGGCGGGTGCCCGGCCGGAGCGGAGGCGACATGGCGGGGGCACCCCGGGGCGGCGACGGCGGCGGCGCCGGCGGCGCCGGTGGCGGCCGGGACCGCGGCCGGGCGGCCGGGCGGGAACGGCTCGTGGCGCTGCTGGTGCTGGGCATCGGCGCGGTGCTGCTGCTGACGTCGGTCACCTGGTTCGGCAGCGGCCGGTCCGGCGTGGGCGCCGGCCAGCTCGTGCTGGCCGCCGGGCTCCTGGTCGCGGGCGGCGTGCTGCTGCGGCGGTCCCGCGCCCGCTGAACGGGATCGCCCGTTTGCGGCGGCTCCGTGACCGGCACCACACTCCCCGGAGCAGGCAGGGTCCGACGACGGGAGACGCGCGTGAAGCTGAGCAAGCAGGAGCTCGTGCAGGTGCTGCGGGGCGAGGGCGACAACGACCGGGCCGACGCGGTCGACGCGCAACTGCCCGACGAGATCGACACCGACGCCCACGCCGACGCGCTCGAGGCGGCGGGGCTCGACCGCTCGACGCTGCAGGCCAAGCTCGCCGGCGGCGCGATCGGCGGCAACCTGCAGATCTGAGGGAGGACCCCCGGAGACGACGACGGGCCCGGCACCTCGCGGAGGTGCCGGGCCCGTCGTCGGGCGGCTAGCCCACCCAGGGGCGCTCGCGGGCGAGCTCCTCCTTGGCCACGCCGCGGATGTGCACGGCGTCCGGGCCGTCGACGATGCGCAGCGTGCGGCCGCTGGCGTAGAAGCGGGCCAGCACGGTGTCGTTGCTGACGCCGGCGCCGCCGTGGATCTGGATGGCGCGGTCGATGACGTCGAGCGCGACCTGCGGCGCGGCCACCTTGATCGCCGAGATCTCGGTGCGCGCGCCCTTGGCGCCGTACTTGTCGATGAGGTCCGCCGTCTTGAGCACGTACAGGCGGGCCTGGTCGATCTCGATCCGCGAGCGGGCGATGGCGTCGCGCACGGTGCCCTGGTCGGCCAGCGGGCGGCCGAAGGCGACCCGCTGCTTGGACCGCTCGACCATGAGCATGAGCGCCCGCTCGGCCATGCCGATGGCGCGCATGCAGTGGTGGATGCGGCCGGGGCCGAGCCGGGCCTGGGCGATCATGAAGCCGTCGCCCTCGCCGGCCAGGATGTTGGTCACCGGCACGCGGACGTCGGTGAAGCGCAGCTCGGAGTGGCCGTGCTGGTCCTGGTACCCGAACACCGGCAGGTGCCGGACGATCTCCAGGCCCGGGGTGTCGCGGGGCACGAGCACCATCGACTGCTGCCGGTGCGGCGGTCCGTCGGGGTCGGTCTTGCCCATGACGATGAAGATCTGGCAGCGCTCGTCGGCGGCGCCGGTGGTCCACCACTTGCGGCCGTTGATCACGTACTCGTCGCCGTCGCGGACGATCGACGTCTGGATGTTGCGCGCGTCGGAGGAGGCGACGTCGGGCTCGGTCATGGCGAAGCCGGAGCGGATCTCGCCCTCCAGCAGGGGGTCGAGCCAGCGCTGCTTCTGCTCGGGCGTCCCGAACAGCATCAGCGTCTCCATGTTGCCCGTGTCGGGGGCACCGCAGTTGGTGGCCTCGGGGGCGATGGTCGGCGACCAGCCCATGATCTCGGCGACCGACGCGTACTCGAGGTTCGTCAGCCCCGCGAGCTCGTGGTGGAACAGGTTCCAGAGGCCCCGGGCGCGGGCCTCCTTCTTGAGGTCCTCGAGGACCGGCGGGTGGCCGTGGTCGTCGTGGCCGCGCTCGGCGCGCCACGCGTCGTAGACGGGTTCGGCGGGGAAGACCTGCTCACGCATGAAGTCCCACATCCGGCCGCAGACGTCCTCGGCTCGGGCGGAGAGGGCGAAGTCCATGCGTCGGAAGGTAGACCGCGGCGGACCGGTCGTCGCGGCGGGGTGTGGCGTGCGTCCCGGTCCCGGACGCACCGGAGCCGGCCCCCCGCGGACGGGGGACCGGCTCCGGTGAGCGGCGCTGGGTCTAGGCGCGCGTGGGGCGGGCGACCGTGTTGTTCACGGGGCCGAGGGCGATCACCAGGCCGATGACGGCGGTGGCGATGTGCAGCACGTTGTCGGCGGCGTTGATGTTGAGGAAGTCCCAGTCCTTGCCGACGGCGATGAGGCCGTAGACGAAGGCCGCGCCGTAGCCGACCGCGAGCAGCCAGCCGTAGGTGCGGGCACCGGACAGGGTGCGGGACAGGGCGATGCCGGCCAGGCCGATGACGATGTGCACGATGTTGTGCAGCGGGTTGATCATGAAGAACAGCAGCATGTCGTCGTTGCCGTCGGCCGTGCGGTTGCTGACGAACCCGTCGAAGCCGGTGATGAAGAAGCCGACGATGCCGACCAGCAGGTAGATGACGCCGAAGGCGAGTGCCAGCATCTGCGGCCAGGTCATCCCCGGCCGGGCGCCGGTGTTCCCCGTAGTAGCCATCGTGTGAGTTCCTCCGCGTGTGTGGTGCGCCCGCCGTCGTGGCGGACGCTGGTGGTGGATACCCCCGGTGCGCGGCCCGGAACGCCGGACCCCCGTTCGGGGGACCGTCGATGCCGGATCGTTGCCGGAGGCCGCCGTGCACACGGGGTTCGCACGCCGGGCCGGTCCGGTTCGCCCCTCCCCCGTCCGGGGAGGGGGCGGACCGCCGCGGGGCTACTCGGGACGGGGCGTGCGCACCGGCCGGCGGACGACGAACGGGCCGATGGCCAGCAGGTCGACCGGCGCGGAGCCGAAGCACTCGAGGGCGTCGCGGGGGTCGTCGACCATCGGTCGCCCGGCGGTGTTGAGGCTGGTGTTGACGACGACGGGCAGCCCGGTGCGCCGCTCGAACGCGGAGATCATCCGGTGCACCAGCGGCTCGGTGTCCGGGTCGATGGTCTGGATGCGCGCGGTGCCGTCGACGTGGGTGACCGTGGGGATGCGGTCCTTCCACTCCGGGGCGACGTCGTGCACGAAGAGCATGTACGGCGAGGGGATCGGCCCGCGGCTGAAGATCTCCGGCGCCTTCTCGAGCAGCACCATCGGCGCCACGGGGCGGAACTGCTCGCGGCCCTTGACGTCGTTCATCCGCTCGAGGTTGGCCTCGAAGCCGGGGTGGGCGAGCAGCGACCGGTGGCCCAGCGCCCGCGGGCCGTACTCGCTGCGGCCCTGGAACCAGGCGACGATGCCGTTGTCGGCGAGCACCTCGGCCACGGCCTCGGCGACGTCGTCGGGCCGCTCGTAGTCGATGGCCGCGGTCTGCAGCCAGCGCTCGATCTCGTCGTCGCTCCAGCCGCGGCCCAGCGCCGCGCCCGGCATCGGCTCGGTGCGCTCGCCGAGCTCGGCGGCCACGTGCAGGGCGGCGCCGAGCGCGGTGCCCGCGTCACCGGCGGCCGGCTGCACCCAGACCTGCTCGAACGGGCTCTCCGCGAGGATGCGGGTGTTGGCCACGCAGTTGAGCGCGGTGCCGCCGGCCATCGTCAGCGTCTTCTCGCCGGTCTGCTCGTGCACCCAGCGGGCGAGGTCGACCAGGACCTCCTCCAGCCGCGTCTGGACGCTGGCGGCGAGGTCGGCGTGGTCCTCGGTCCACTGCTCGTCCTTGGCGAGGCGGGGGGCGAACTCGGAGAAGTCGATCCGCTCGGTCCGGAAGCCGCCGTCGCCGGTGGCGCGGATGAGCTCGGACAGCTCGCCGAGGAAGCGCGGCTTGCCGTAGGAGGCCATCGCCATGACCTTGAACTCGTCGGAGCTGCGCAGGAAGCCCAGGTGGTCGGTGAGCTCCTCGTACATGAGGCCCAGCGAGTGCGGCAGCGACTGCCCCGCCAGGACCTCCAGCTGCCCGTCGACGTAGCGTCCGGCGAGGTGGCTGTGCGCCTCGCCGCGGCCGTCGAGCACCAGGACGGCGTTGTCGCGCTGCGGGGCGGCCTTGCCGGCCGAGGCGGCGTGCGCGACGTGGTGCTTGACGAAGCGGACCTTCGCGGGGTCCAGGCCGGGGAGGGCGTGCGCGAGGAAGTCCGGCGCCATCTCGGCGTACCGCTTGCGCATCGTGTCGCCGTCGTCGAACAGCCCGGAGTCCTCCGGGGTGCCCATGAGGGCGGGGTCGAAGGAGTAGGCGACGGCGTCGAGCTCCTCCGGGCGGATGCCGGCCTGCTCCAAGCACCAGGCCGCCGACAGCTCGGGCAGCTCCCAGGCGCTCCACGGCAGGGGCCGCTTCCCGTGCTTGCGCCGGCTGAAGCGCTCCTCCTCGGCCGCGGCCACGACCTTCCCGTCGACGACGAGCGCCGCTGCGGGGTCGTGGTAGATGGCGTTGATGCCGAGGACCTTCACGTGCGCACTCCTCCCGCACCGGGCGCGGTGCCCGGCTCTCTGCGGTTGATCTTCGGCGCGCGGCGGCGGTCCCGCAGGGCGAGCGGGCCGGGGGAGCCCGGTCGGGCGACCTAGACGCAGGACCCCGACGGGGGCGCGGCGCTGGCGAACCGGCCGGCGGCGAGCCGGTGCAGGGTGCCCACCAGGTGCTCGCGGTCGGCGGCGGGGAGGTCGGCGAGCAGCTCGTCCTCGACCCGCGCGAGCTCCGGCTCGACGGCGGCCAGCCACTCGCGGCCGGCGTCGGTGATCTCGGCCAGGCGGACGCGGCGGTCGTGCGCCGACGGGCGGCGGACCGCCCAGCCGGCGCGCTCGAGCGCGTCGAGGGCGGAGGTGACCGTCGTCTTGTCCAGGCCGGCGGACGAGCCGAGCGCCAGCTGCGTCGCCGGCGGGCAGGCGGCCAGCAGCCGCAGGACGACGACGCTGCGCAGGCTGCCGCCGTGTACGCGGGCGACGTGGTCCATCGCGCCCGCCAGCCCGCTGCCCACGCGCTGCAGCAGCCAGGTGAGGTCGCCGGTCAGCGCCGAGTGCACGGGCGCGGGGCCCGTGTCGTCCTCGGTCGCGGTCACGTCCCCACGGTACCGAGGGGGACAACCAGCCTTCCGTCCTCAGAACTTCTTGACACAGAACATCTCACGGCGGAATGTTCCGGGTACCCCGCCGGCGACGCCGCCACCCGGGGACACCCCCGTTCCTCATCCCTGGGAGACCGCCGTGACCCTGTTCCGCCTGGACGCCACCATCCGCCCCGAGGGCTCCGCCAGCCGCGAGATCGCCGACGTCGTGGAGGCCGAGTGGCAGCAGTCCCACCCCGGCGACGTCGTCGTCCGCCGGCACGTGGGCCTGGACCCGCTGCCCTCCGGCGCCTGGGCCGCCGCCGTCTCGGGGGCGGCGACGCCGGAGGAGCTGCGCAGCCCCGAGCAGCGCGCGGCGCTGGCGCTGAGCGCCGCGCTGGTCGACGAGCTCACGACCGCCGACGCCGTGCTGCTGGCGGTGCCGCTCTACAACTTCGGCATCTCCCAGCACGTGAAGGCGTGGATGGACCTCGTCATCGCCGACCCGCGCGCTGCCGGTGGCTCCGCGCCGCTGCTGGCCGGCACGCCCACCGTGCTGGCCACCGTCCGCGGCGGTGCCTACGGCGCCGGCACCCCGCGCGAGGGCTGGGACCACTCCACCGCCTACCTGCGGCGGATCCTCGCCGACGTCTGGGGCGCCGACCTCACCGTCGTCGAGCGGGAGTTCACGCTGGTCGGCGTCAACCCCGCCCTGGACGCCTTCACCGACACCGCCGCCGAGATGCACGTGGCGGCCCTCAGTGCCGCCCGCGAGGCCGGCCGGGCGCTGGGCGCGTTGCCGGTGGGCTGACGCCCCGGGCGCCGGCGCCCTCCTACAGCGGAGGGCGCCGCGCCCCCCAGTCGGTCGCGGACTCGTAGGCCTGCCCCACGCGGAGCACGCCTCCCTCGTCGAACGGCCGGCCGATGACCTGCAGGCCGATCGGGAGCCCGGCCGAGGTGAAGCCGCACGGGACGGTGAGCGCCGGCAGGCCGGTGACGTTGCCGGGGGCCGAGTGCCCGACCCAGGCGTCGATGACCGCCTTCTCCGTGCCGCCGGGGAAGGTGAAGGTCTGCTGCCCCACCTCGGCCGCCGCGGCCGGCAGGGTCGGGCAGACGAGCGCGTCGATGCCCTCGAAGGCGCGGCGGAACGCCTGCTGCACCAGCGTCCGGACGCGCAGCGCCTTGATGTACTGCGTGGCGAGCACCGTCTCGCCGGCCTCGAGGAAGACCCGGACGTCGTCGGTGTAGAGGTCCCCGGACTCCCGCAGCATCTCCTGGTGGTAGGCGCTGGCCTCGGGCACGAGGACCCCGAACTCGACGGCCATCATGTGCTCGGCGTAGGGGATCTCCACCTCGCGCAGCCGCGCTCCCCGGGCCTCGAGGACGCCGATCGCCTCCCGGACGGCCGCCTCCACCTCGGGGTCGACGTCGTCGAAGAAGTAGTTGGCCGGGACGCCGAGCGTCAGGCCGGCGACCCCGGCGTCGAGGCCGGCCGTGAAGTCGGGGACCGGCTCCTTCGCCGACCCGGGGTCGCGGGCGTCGAACCCGGCGATCGCCTGCAGCGTCAGGGCCGCGTCGCGCACGGTGCGGGTGAGCGGACCGGCGTGGTCGAGCGACCAGCACAGCGAGGTGACCCCGGCGCGGGACACCCGGCCGTAGGTCGGCTTGAGGCCGACGGTGCCGCACACGGACGCCGGGATGCGGATGGAGCCGCCGGTGTCGGTGCCCATCCCCATCAGGCACTCCCCGCCGGCCACCGCGGCCCCGGACCCGCCGCTGGAGCCGCCCGGCACGCGCCGGGTGTCCCAGGGGTTGCGGGTGGTCGGCGTGAGCACGCCGTAGGCGAACTCGTGGGTGTGCGTCTTGCCCACCACGACCGCCCCGGCGTCGCGGAGCCGGGCGACGCAGGCGGAGTCCTCCGTGGCGACGTGCCCCGAGCGCACCGCGGAGCTGGACGTCGTCGGCAGGCCTGCCACGTCGTAGAGGTCCTTGATGCCCACGGGGATGCCGTGCAGCGGGCCGCGGTACCCGCCGTCGCCGATCTCCTCCTCCGCCCGGCGGGCGGCCTCCAGCGCCGCGTCGGCGGTCACCACGACGAAGGCGCCCAGCCGGTCCTCGACCTCCTCGATGCGGTCGAGGGCGGACTGCACGAGCTCGACCGGGGACAGTGCGCGCTGCTCGATCTGCCGGGCGGCCTCGGCGATGCTCAGCTCGAAGGGCTGCACGTCCTCACTCCCACCGCGCGTCGAAGCCGGTGGCCGGCGGGGTCTCGCCCACCGCGATCCCGTCGAGGCTGTCGTACAGGCCCAGGACCATGGTCACGGCGGGGGTGGCGGCTGTGCGCCGGTCCGGGCCGAGCTCCAGGCGGGCGTGGGCGAGCAGCTGGTCGAGCGCCTCGTCGCCGAGCGGCGACCGCGGGGTCGAGGCCATGGGCTCCCTCTTCCGGTCGAGGTGTGACGTGCCGCACAGCATGCCCGGCTGCCCCCGCCCGCGCCCGCGCAGGATCGTCCCCGACGGTCCTCCCCGTCGTCCCCCGTCAGGTGCCGCGGACCTGCAGCAGGTCGTTGGCCTCGACCGCCTTGAGCGCCAGGGTCTTGTAGCCGACCTCCTCGAACAGGACGACGACCCGGTCGTCCTCCACCCGCATGACCACGCCGGGCCCCCACTCGGTGTGGGTCACCGGGGTCTCGGGTGGGAAGGGCGTCTCGGCGTCGTCGCCGACGTGCTGCTCGTGCGAGGTGCCGGCCGAGCAGGTGTCGCAGTTGCCGCACGGCTCCTCGAGCTGCTCGCCGAAGTAGCCGAGCAGGTACTGGCGGCGGCACTCGGTGGTCTCGGCGTAGCCGCGCATCATCTCCACGCGGCTCTGGTCGACCCGCTCGTGGTGCTCGGCGAGCTCCCGCGCGGCGGCCGCGGCGTCGCCGGGGGCGGGGGCGCCCTCGGCGGGGTGGGCGGCGCCCTCCTCGTCGAGGACGACGGCCGACACCTGCTCGAGCAGGTTGAGGTCGCGGGCCAGCGGGGTGGCGCCGCGGCCGGTCTCCTCGCGGAGCTTCCTGACGTCGACGCCGTCGTCGAGGCCGGCCGCCGGCGCGGCGGCGACCAGTCCGGCGACCTGCTGGAGCTCCTCCTCGGCGGGGGCGCCGGCGGCGAAGAACCGGCGCAGGCCGAGGTCCTCCTGGCGGTAGACGAGGACCGCGAGGGCGGGCTCGCCGTCGCGGCCGGCCCGGCCGATCTCCTGGTAGTAGCTGTCGACGGAGTCGGCGGGCTCGGCGTGCACCACGAAGCGGGTGCCGGGCTTGTCGATGCCCATGCCGAAGGCGGTGGTGGCGACGACGACGTCGAGCTCGTCCTCCATCCACGCGCGCTGGGTGTCCTCGCGCTCGCTCTTCTTGAGGCCCGCGTGGTACGGCCGGGCGCGCAGGCCGCGCTCGGTGAGCGCGTCGGCGAGGTCGACGGTGCCCTTGCGCGTGGCGCTGTAGACGATGCCGGGGCCGCGGCCGGCCTCGACCTCGCCGGCGGCCCGGTCGAGGACGGCGGCGCGCTTGGCGTGCGCGTCGGCGTGGTGGTCGACCTCCAGGCGGATCTCGGGGCGGTCGAACCCGGCGACGACCACCTCCGGGTCGCGCATGGCCAGCCGCTCGACGATCTCGGCGCGCACAGGGGGCGCGGCGGTGGCGGTGAGGGCCAGCACGGTCGGGTGGCCGAGCTGCTCGACGACCTGGCCGAGGCGCAGGTAGTCGGGCCGGAAGTCGTGGCCCCAGGCGGAGACGCAGTGCGCCTCGTCGACGACGAACAGCGCCGGGCCGGCGTCGCGGACGGCCTCGACCACCTCGGGCTTGGTCAGCTGCTCGGGGGCGAGGAACAGGAAGCGGACCGTTCCGTCCGCGATGCCCTCCAGGGCCGCGCGCTGGTCGCCGGCGGACAGGCTGGAGTTCAGCTGGGCGGCGCGCCCGGCCGCCTCGCCGAGCTCCGCGAGCCGCTCGACCTGGTCGCGCTGCAGGGCGATGAGCGGCGAGACGATGACGACCGGGCCGTCGAGCAGCTGCCCCGCGACCTGGTAGACGGCGCTCTTCCCCGCGCCCGACGGCAGCACGGCCAGCGTGTCCCGGCCCGCGAGGACCGTCTGCATGGCGCGCTCCTGGCCCGGCCGGAACTCCCCGAAGCCGAGGACGTCGCGGGCCGTCTCGCGCAGCCGGCGGGTGCGGACGGCGGCCGAGCCGCCGGCGGGGTTGTCGCTGGGGGTGCGTGACACCGGCTGCCACTCCCCGGGCGCCGTGATCGGCAAACGGAACGCTGGTGGTGCCGCCCGCCGGGGTGGCGGACGTCTCGGCGGGAACGCCGCGGCCCGTCCCGGGTCGGCGTCCTGTGCACGCAGCGCGCCCGCGCGCGGGTCCCGGGCGCGGTGTGTGCACACGGCGCGGGTCGCCGGACCTGCGCCGGACCCTGCCGCGACCCTGCGGCGACCCTGCGCCGGACCCTGCGGCGCCGCGTCGGCCCCGGGCGCCGGTCAGCGCAGGGAGGCGCGGCGGGTGCCGACGTCGGCGGTGTCGGCGGCGGCGCGCCCGGCCCGGGAGCCCGCACCGTCCACCGTCGAGCGGCCGCGGCTCGTGCGCACGCGCGGGAAGAGCGCGGTGAACGCCTCGTCGACCGCTCCCTGCCGCGACCGCAGGACGGGCGGGGCGCCGCGGGAGCGCAGCAGGTCGGTGAGCCAGGCGTCGTCGAGCACCCCCGGATGGTCGCGCCGGGGCCCGGCGCGGCGCGGGACCCCCGGGGACGGCGGCCCGTCGTCCACCGCCCGCGGCGCGGCGCCGGGTCCTGTCGTCGCGGCGACTAGGGTCGCCCGGCGTGAGCGCGAGCTACCGGATCGCCGAAGCCGCGGCCCTGCTCGGGGTCAGCGACGACACGGTCCGCCGGTGGATCGACAGCGGCCGGCTGCCCGCCTCCCGGGAGGGTGGCGGCCCGGCGCACGTCGGCGGCGCCGACCTCGCCCGCCTGGCCACCGAGCTGCACGAGGCGCCCGATCCCGGCACCACCCGCGGCTCCTCGGCGCGCAACCGGCTGGCCGGCATCGTCACCCGCGTCGTCCGCGACACCGTGATGGCCCAGGTCGAGATCCAGGCCGGCCCGTTCCGGCTGGTGTCGCTCATGTCCCGCGAGGCCGCCGACGAGCTCGGCCTCGACGTCGGCGTCCGGGCCGTCGCCACGGTCAAGGCGACGCAGGTGAGCGTGGACGTCCCCTGACGAGGTCCGCACGAGCGGTCGATGAGGGGCTAGTCTCCCGCGCATGCGGAGCGGACGGTTCCTCGCGGTGCTGGCGGCGGTGGCCCTGGGTGCGTCGGCCTGCGGGAGCGGCGACGACGGCGCGGCCGCCACGACGCCCACCGGGGACGACGGCGGTCCCACCGGGACCCTGACCGTCTTCGCCGCCGCCTCGCTCACCGACGTCTTCACCGATCTCGGCCGGCAGCTGGAGGAGGAGAACGACGGGCTGACCGTGCAGTTCAACTTCGCCGGCAGCTCCGCGCTGGCCACCCAGCTCACCCAGGGCGCCCCGGCCGACGTCTTCGCCTCCGCCAACAGCACCCAGATGTCGGTGGTCACCGACGCCGGCCTGGCCGACGGCGACCCCACCGTCTTCACCGCCAACGTCCTGCGGATCGCCGTCCCCGCGGGCAACCCCGCCGGGGTCACCGGCCTCGCCGACTTCGCCCGCGAGGAGCTCGCCCTCGCCGTCTGCGCGCCCGAGGTGCCGTGCGGGGCCGCCGCCGAGGACGTCTTCGCGGCGGCCGGCGTGAGCCCGCGCCCGGACACGCAGGAGGAGGACGTCCGCGCCGCGCTGACCAAGGTGGAGCTCGGCGAGGTCGACGCCGCGCTGGTCTACGCCACCGACGTCGTGGCAGCCGGGGACGCCGTCGAGGGCATCGCCTTCCCCGAGGCCGAGGACGCCGTCAACGACTACCCGCTCTGCACGCTGGCCGACGCCCCCGACCCCGACGCCGCCCGCGCCTTCGTCGACCTGGTGCTCTCCGACGAGGGACAGCGGGCCCTCGAGGACGCCGGCTTCCGCGCCCCGTAGGACGGGCACCGTGAGAGGGGCCCGCACCCCGGCGCCGCTGCTGGTCCCGGCGGCCCTGGCCGTCGCCTTCCTGGTCCTGCCGCTGGCCGGGCTGCTGGTCCGCACCCCCTGGTCGCAACTGGGCGCCCTGCTCACCGCGCCGGGCGTCGGGCAGGCGCTGCGGCTGTCGCTGGTCTCGGCGACGCTGGCCACGCTGGTCTCCGTCGTCCTCGGCGTGCCGCTGGCCTGGGTGCTCGCCCGCTCGCGCGCCCGCGGGCGGTCGGTGCTGCGCGCGCTGGTCACCGTCCCGCTGGTGCTGCCACCGGTCGTCGGCGGCGTCGCGCTGTTCCTCGTGCTCGGCCGGCAGGGGATCGTCGGCAGCTGGCTGGACGACGCCTTCGGCCTGACCATCCCGTTCACCACGACGGCGGTGGTCATCGCCGAGACGTTCGTGGCCATGCCGTTCCTCGTCATCAGCGTCGAGGGCGCGCTGCGGGCTGCCGACGTCCGCTACGAGGACGCCGCCGCCACCCTCGGCGCCGACCGGTGGACCACCTTCTGCCGCGTCACGCTGCCGCTGGTGGCGCCGGGTGTCGCCGCGGGCGCGGTGCTGTGCTGGGCCCGCGCGCTCGGCGAGTTCGGCGCCACGATCACCTTCGCCGGCAACTTCCCCGGCACCACGCAGACGATGCCGCTCGCCGTCTACCTCGCCCTGCAGCGCGACCCGCAGGCGGCGATCGTGCTCTCCCTCGTCCTGCTCGTCGTCTCGGTGGCCACCCTCCTGCTGCTGCGCGACCGCTGGCTCGGCCGCGGGGGAGCGGCCGCGTGAGCCTGGAGGCGCGCGTCGTCGTCCGCCGGGGGCCGCTCACCGTCGACGTCGCCCTCGAGGTGGCCGACGGCGAGGTGCTCGCCGTCCTCGGTCCCAACGGTGCGGGCAAGTCCACCGTGCTGCGGGTGCTCGCCGGGCTGCTCGCGCCCGACGGCGGGCGGGTCGCCGTCGACGGCACGCCGTGGGACGACGTCGCCGCGCGGGTGCACCTGCCCGCCCACCGCCGCCCGCTCGGGATGGTGTTCCAGGACCACCTGCTCTTCCCCCACCTGTCGGTGCTGGAGAACGTCGCCTTCGGCCCGCGCACTCGCGGGGTGCCGAAGCGGGAGGCGCGGGCCGCGGCGGCCGCGTGGCTGGAGCGCGTCGGGCTGGCCGAGCACGGCCCGCGGCGGCCCGGTCAGCTCTCCGGCGGGCAGGCGCAGCGGGCCGCGCTGGCCCGGGCGCTCGTCGGCGACCCGGCGCTGCTGCTGCTCGACGAGCCGCTGTCGGCGCTCGACGCCCGCACCCGCCTCGCCGTCCGCGCCGAGCTGCGGCGGCACCTGGCCGACTTCGCCGGCAGCACCGTGCTGGTCACCCACGACCCGGTCGACGCGATGGCGCTGGCCGACCGCGTGCTCGTCGTCGAGGACGGGGTCGTGGTGCAGGCCGGCAAGCCGGCCGACGTCGCCCGGCACCCGCGCACCGACTACGTGGCCCGGCTGGTCGGCCTCTCGCTGCTGCCCGGCACCGCCGAGGGCACCACCGTGCGCCTCGACGGCGGGGGAGCGGTGACCGTGGCCGAGCCGGCGAGCGGGCCGGTGCTGGTCGCCGTCCGCCCGGAGTCGGTGGCGCTGTACCCGTCGCGGCCCGCGGGCAGCCCGCGCAACGCCTGGCCCGCCACGGTGGCCGGCGCGACGCCGCACGGCTCCACGGTGCGGTGCGAGCTCGACGGCGAGGTGCCGCTGCTCGCCGACGTCACCGCCACCGCGTTCGCGGAGCTGGGCCTCGCGCCGGGATCGCCGGTGTGGGCGGTGGTGAAGGCCTCCGAGGTCGCCGTCTACGCGCGCTGAGACCCGGCGGATGATCAGGTGGGATCACCGGAACGCGTCCTGGCTCACGGTCGGCGGTGAGCCAGGACGCGGTATGACCAGGCCGGCTGATCGTCCGCGGGAGGAGAGGGTGGGGGCATGAGCACGGTCGCCGGGCTGGTCCTCGCCGCGGGCGGGGGACGCCGCTACGGGATGCCCAAGGCGCTGGTCGAGTACGGCGGCAGCCTGCTGGTCGAGCGGGCGGTGCGGACGGCGCGCGGCGTCTGCGACCCGGTGCTCGTCGTCCTCGGCGCCCGCGCCGTCGACGTCTGGCAGGCCGCCGACCTCACCGGCGCCACGGTGCTCGCCAACCGCGACTGGGAGACCGGCATGGCCTCGAGCCTGCGGACCGGCCTGGACGGCCTGCGCGGCTGGCCCGGGGCGATCGACGCCGCCCTGGTCACGCTCGTCGACATGCCGGGGATGACGCCGGAGGCGCTGCGGGCCGTCGCCGCGCACGCCCACCCCGGGGCGCTCGCCGTCGCCACCTACGACGGCGCCCGCGGGCACCCGGTGCTGCTCGGCCGCGAGCACTGGGCCGGGGTGGCGGCGACGGCGACCGGCGACGAGGGCGCCCGCCGCTACCTGGCCGCGCACGACGTGACCGAGGTCGACTGCACCGGCCTCGCCGACCCGGTCGACCTCGACGTGCCGCCCGGCGGGGTAGCTTCGGGCCCGTGATCGCCGGCCACCTGATCGCCAGAGTCGTCGACGAGCCGCTGTCCGTCGCCGAGCACGAGCAGGCCGTCGCCGACGCGGGCGCCGGCGCCGTCGTCTCCTTCTCCGGCGTCGTCCGCGACACCGACGGCGGCCGCTCGGTCACCGAGCTCGAGTACGTCGGCCACCCGACCGCCGAGCAGGTCATCACCGAGCTGGCCGAGGAGTTCGCCGCCCGTCCCGGCGTGCGCGCGGTCGCGGTCTCCCACCGTGTCGGCCTGCTCGGCATCGGCGACGTCGCCCTCGCCTGCGCGGTCAGCTCCGCGCACCGCGGCGAGGCGTTCACCGCGTGCGCCGAGCTCGTCGACGAGGTGAAGAAGCGGCTGCCCATCTGGAAGCGCCAGGTCTTCACCGACGGCGAGGAGGAGTGGGTCGCCTGCCCCTGAGGCGGTGGGTTGCAACCGGGTGACGACGCCGCCCGGCGGCTTGACGCTCACCGTGCACCGTGTCACAAACACGGTCCGAGGGCTCCAGAGGCGGGGCGGTACCTCGGGCACCCCGCAGGAGGACGACGAGCCCCCCGTGCCGCAGCGCGACCCCGTCCTCGAGGCGATGCCCCTGGGCTACATCGCCGTCGACGGCGACTGGCGGATCACCTACGTCAACGCGAACGGCGAGGCCGTCGTCGGCGCGACGTGGGACGAGCTGGTCGGCCGCTCCTACTGGGAGGCCTTCCCCGCCACCGTCGACGACGAGTTCGGCCGGGCCTACCGCGAGGTGGCCGCCACCGGGCAGCCCCGCACGGTCGAGGCCTTCTACCCCGAGCCGCTCGACGCCTGGTTCGAGGTCGACGCCGTCCCCCTGCCCGACGGCGTGGCCATGTACTTCACCGACGTCACCGCCCGCCGCCTCGCCCAGGACCGGCTCGCGCTGCTGGCCCGCGTCGGCGCGCAGCTCGCCGGCACCCTCGACCTGACCGAGGCGGTGCGCCGCATCCCGCGGCTGGTCGTGCCCGAGCTGGGCGAGGGCTGCCTGCTCACCGTCGTCGACGACGACGGCCGCCCCCGCGACCTCGCATCGTGGCACCGCGACCCGGCCCGGCGCGGCCTGCTGGCCCGCTACGCCGCCGTCCGGCTGCCCGGCATGCCGTCGGCCGCACCGGTGGTGCGCGCCCTGGCGGGGGAGGCCGTGCGGGCCACCGGCGCCGAGGTGCTCGCCGCGATCGCCGACGACGAGGCCCGCGACCTCTACCGCGAGCTCGGCGCGCCGGGCGTGCTCGCCGTGCCGCTGCCCGGGCGCGACCGGGTCATCGGGGCGCTCACGTTCCTCGCCGGCAGCGTCCCGGCCGACCCGCTCACCGCGCAGGAGGTGGCCGGCCGGGTCGGGCTGGCGCTCGACGACGCGCGGCTGCTCGCGCGCCAGCGGCAGCTCACCGAGGCGCTGCAGCGCAGCCTGCTCACCACGCCGCGCCGGTCACGGCTGGGCCGGGTGGTCGTCCGCTACACCCCGGCGGCCGAGGCGGCCCGCGTGGGCGGCGACTGGTACGACGCGTTCGCCCAGCCCGGCGGGGCGACGGCGCTGGTCATCGGCGACGTCGTCGGGCACGACACCGCCGCGGCGGCCGCGATGGGCCAGCTGCGGTCGCTGCTGCGCGGCATCGCCGCGTACAGCGACGCCGGCCCGGCCGAGGTGCTGCGCGGCCTGGACTCCGCGATGGCCACCCTCGGCGTGGACACCTACGCCACGGCCGCGGTGGCCCGCTTCGAGCAGACGCCGCAGGAGGCCGCCGCCGGCCGGGCCCGCATGTGCTGGTCCAGCGCCGGGCACCTGCCCCCGGTCGTCCTCGACCCCGCCGGCCGGCTGGTCCCGCTGCCCGCGACCCCCGGCGACCTGCTGCTCGGCGTCGACCCGGACAGCCCGCGGACGGAGAGCTCGCTGCCGCTGGAGCGGGGGAGCACGGTGCTCCTGTACACCGACGGCCTGGTCGAGCGGCGCGGCCTCGACCTCGACACCGGCCTGGCCCGGCTGGCGCAGGCCGTCACCGAGCTCGCCGGCCGGCCGCTCGAGGCGCTGTGCGACGAGCTGGTCGACCGGCTCGTGCAGGGCGTTCCCGAGGACGACGTGGCGCTGGTGGCCCTGCGGCTCGGCGGCTGAGCGGGCTCAGCCGACGGTGCGGCCGTCCTCGTCGGTCGGGCGTGCGGCACCGTGCCCGCGGGCGGCCTCCTCGGCGCGCTCCTCCTCGAGCTCCACCTCGGCCTCCAGGCGGTGCGCCTCACCGGCCACCTGCGCGGCGGCGTCGCCGTGCGACTGGCCGTAGACCTCCTCGGCCCGGCCCAGCAGCTCCTCGGCCTTCGCCTTCGCCTTGTCCACGAAGCTCATCGCGTTCCCGTCCTCTCCGTACCCCTGTGTGCAGCATCCCGGATCTCGCCGACCAGCTCCTCGAGGATGTCCTCCAGGGCCACGACGCCGACCACCCGGCCGCCGTCGGTCACCGCCGCGAACTGTGCCCGGCCGGCCTGCATCACGCCCAGCGTGCGCCGCAGGTCGTCGTCGGCGGCCACCCGCGGCAGCGGCCGGGTGATGTCGCGGACCCGCGGCTCCGGGGCGCCGTCGGCCACCAGCACGTCCTTGACGTGCACGTAGCCCAGCAGCCGGTCGCCGTCGGCCACGGGGAACCGGGAGAAGCCGGTGGCCGCGGCCGCCCGCTCGACGGCGTCGGTCCCGTCGCCGGGCGCCACGGTGGTGAGCGCGGCGCGCGGGATGAGCACCGAACGGGTGTCGCGGTCCTCCAGCTGCAGCGCGCCGGTGAGCAGTTCGTGGCCGCGCTCGTCGAGCAGGCCGCCGGCGCGGGACTCGTCGAGCAGCCCGGCCACCTCGTCGCGGGTGAACGCGCTGGTCACCTCGTCCTTGGGCGAGACGCCCAGCAGCCGCAGCACGCCGTTGGCCAGCGCGTTGAGCGCCACGATGACCGGCCCCAGGACGGTGACGACAGCGCGCAGCGGGGGAGCGAGCAGCAGTGCCGCCCGGTCGGGACCGGCCAGCGCCAGGTTCTTCGGCACCATCTCGCCGATCACCACGTGCAGGGCGACGACGGCGGTCAGCGCGATGAGGAACGAGATCGGGTGCACCAGGCCCTCGGGCACCGACAGCGCCTCGAACACCGGCTCCAGCAGGTGCGCCACGGCCGGCTCGCCGATGGCGCCGAGGCCCAGCGAGCAGACGGTGATCCCCAGCTGCGCGCCGGCCATCATCAGCGAGACGCGCTCCATCGCCGCGAGCGTCGTGCGGGCGCGGCGGGACCCGGCCTCGGCCAGCGGCTCGATCGACGAGCGCCGCGCGGAGATCAGCGCGAACTCCGCGCCGACGAAGAACGCGTTGGCCAGGAGCAGGACGACGGCGACCAGGACGCCGAGCCAGTCACCCACGGTCGTCCTCCTCGTCGTCGCCGGTGGTGGCGGGCAGGCCGCCGACGACGGCGCGCTCCACCCGCGTGCCGTCGACCCGCTCGACCTGCACCCACACCCCGGCGGGCAGGCCCTCGGCCTCGGCGGCGAGCTCCGGCGGCAGGATCGGGCGGGCCTCGATGCGGTCGCCGACCCCGGGGATCCGGCCGAGCACGTGCAGCACGAGGCCGCCGACGGTCTCCCAGTGCCGGTCGGCCGGCACCGCCAGGCCGGTCGCGGCGGCCACCTCGTCGGGGCGCAGCAGGCCCGACACCGACCAGGTGCCGTCGCCGCGGTCCACCACGTCGTCGCCGGCCTCCTCGTCGTACTCGTCGGCGAGGTCGCCGACCAGCTCCTCCACGAGGTCCTCGACGGTCACCACGCCGTCGGTGCCGCCGTACTCGTCGACGACGACGGCCATCTGCAGGCCGCCGCGGCGCAGGTCGCCGAGCAGGTCGTCGAGGCGGCGGGAGGTGGGTACGAACAGCGCCGGCAGCATCACCGCGGACACGGCGGTGGCGGCGCGCCGGTCGCGCGGGACGGCGAGGGCGTGTTTCACGTGGACCATGCCGACGACGTCGTCGATGCCGGCGCCGGAGACGACGGGGAAGCGCGAGTGGCCCGAGTCGCGGGCCGCGGTGAGCACCTCGTCGACGGGGGCGTCGGCGGGCACCGTCGTCATGCGGGTGCGCGGGGTGGCGGCGTCGCTGGCGCGCAGCTCGCCGAAGGCCAGGCCGCGCTCGAGCAGGGCGGCGGTCTCCGTGGGCAGCGTCCCCTGCCGGCCCGAGCGGCGGACCAGCGAGGTCAGCTCCTCCGGCGACCGGGCGGAGGCCAGCTCCTCCTGCGGCTCGACGCCGAACAGCCGGCGCAGCAGCGCGTTGGCCCAGCCGTTGAGGAACCGGATGACCAGCGCGGTGGCCCGGGTGAAGCCGCGCTGGAAGCCGGCGACGGCGCGGGCGGTGCGCAGCGGCTCGCTGATCGCCACGTTCTTGGGCACCAGCTCGCCGAACACCATGGTCAGCACGGTGGCCAGCACCAGCGCGAGCGTGATCGACACCGACCGCGCGGCGGCGCCGGACAGGCCGGCCGACTCCAGCGGCCCGCGCAGCAGCTCGGCGATCGAGGGCTCGGCGACGAAGCCGATCGCCAGGTTGGTGACGGTGATGCCCAGCTGGGCGCCCGAGAGTTGCGTGGAGAGGGTGCGCAGGGCGGCGAGCACGCCGCCGGCCCGCCGGTCGCCGGCGTCGGCCGCGCGCTCCACGGTGGGCCGGTCGACGGTCACGAGGGAGAACTCGAAGGCCACGAACGCGGCGCAGGCGGCGACCAGCAGGACGCCGACGAGGACGAGCAGCCACTCGATCACGGCCGGGCCTCGCGCGGGCGGGCCCCGGCGGCGGGGGCGGTACGGGGGCGGCTCGTATGGTGAGGCGAGCTCACGAGGGGGCGGTCATCCTCCGGCGAAGGGGGGCAGCACGTCGACGACCGCCCCGGGTCCCAGCTGCAACGCGCGGTCGCGCGTCTGCGTTCCGTCGACCAGGAACGAGCAGGCGGTGAGCACCCGCTCGAGGCGCTCGCCGTGGGCCGCCACGATCCGGCCGACCAGCTCCTCGAGCGTGGCGGCCTCGCAGGTCTCGGTGTCGACCCCGGCCGCGGCGCGGGCGCCGGCGAAGTAGCGCACGGTCACCGGCACGGTCTCAGCCCCCGATGGCCGACATCGGCCGGCTGGGCTGCAGGAAGCTCGGGTCGTCGATGCCGTGGCCGGGGAGCTTGCCCAGCGTGGCGATCCGCCAGCGGTCGGCCAGCTCGGCGTCGGTGGCGCCCTCGCGCATCGCCGTCCGCAGGTCGGACTCGTCGCGGGCGAACAGACAGTTGCGGATCTGCCCGTCGGCGGTCAGCCGGGTGCGGTCGCAGGTGCCGCAGAACGACCGGGTGACCGAGGCGATGACGCCGACCGTGGCGGGGCCGCCGTCGACCAGCCACCGCTCGGCGGGCGCCGAGCCGCGCTCCTCGGTGTCGGGGGTGAGCACGTGCGCCGCCGACAGCCGCTCGAGGATGTCCTCGGCGGTGACCATCTCGCCGCGGGTCCAGGCGTGGTGGGCGTCGAGCGGCATCTGCTCGATGAAGCGGAGCTGGTAGCCGTGCTCGAGGCAGTAGTCGAGCAGCGGGACGGCGTCCTCCTCGTTGACGCCGCGCAGCAGGACGGCGTTGACCTTCACCGGGGTCAGCCCGGCGTCGTGCGCGGCCCGCAGGCCCGCCAGCACGTCGTCGAGCCGGTCGCGGTGGGTGAGGGCCTTGAAGCGTTCGCGGTCGAGGGTGTCGAGGCTGACGTTGATCCGGTCCAGCCCGGCCTCGGCGAGCGCCGGGGCCACGCGGGACAGCCCGATCGCGTTCGTGGTCAGGCTGACCTCGGGGCGCGGGGCGAGGGCGGTGGCGGCCGCGACGATGCCGGGCAGGCCGGGGCGCAGCAGCGGCTCGCCGCCGGTGAAGCGGACCTCCCGGATGCCGAGCTGCTCGACGCCGATGCGCACCAGCCGGACGACCTCGTCGTCGGTGAGCTGCTCGACCTTGGGCAGCCACTGCAGCCCCTCGGGCGGCATGCAGTAGGAGCACCGCAGGTTGCAGCGGTCGGTGAGCGACACCCGCAGGTCGGTGGCGACCCGGCCGTGCCGGTCGACCAGGCCGCCGGTCCCCGGGGCCGCGCCGGCCGGGAGCGCGCTCGCGCGGGGCCGGGGGTCGGGCAGCGGGGTGGCACTCACGCTGGCGAATGTAGCCGCGGGAGGCCCGCCCGTCCCCGGGCGCGCGGCCTCCGGGGCCGGAGACGCCGCATCCGCGGACGCCGCCGGGTCGTCCCGGCCGCGTCCGCGGATGCGTGTGCTGCACCGACGTTGCACGCCCGGGGGAGGGCGGCCGGCGGCACGCGGTCGGCCGGGAAACCGGGACGACGCCGTCCCCGCCCGTTGTTACGGTCGGGTCGCCACCCGAGAGTCCGGCGGGCAGTCCCGCACTCGCCTGTGGCCAGGAAGCGCGAGAGAAGCCCGTGTCACCCCGCACCCTCCTCGGTCCCTACGGACGCCTGTTCACCGTCCCCGGAGCCGCCTGGTTCTCCTTCGCCGGCTGGGTCGCCCGCCTGCCGCTGCCGATGCTGGGCCTCGGTGCGGTCCTGCTCGTCGAGGGCGAGTCGGGCAGCTACGCCCTCGCCGGCGCCGTCTCCGGCACGCTGGCGCTGACCGCCTCGGTCGCCGGCCCGCAGTGGGCGCGCGCCATGGACCGCCGCGGCCAGGGCCGGGTGCTGCAGGTGGCCATGGCGGCCTACCTGATCACCGGCCTGGCGTTCGTCGGCGTCGTCGTCGCCGACGCGCCGCGCTGGACGTGGTTCGGCCTCGCCGCGCTCACCGGCGCGAGCCTGCCCAACATCGGCGCGCTCGTGCGCGCCCGGTGGGTGGCCGCCCTGGAGGACGCCGAGCGCCGCCAGACCGCGTTCGCCTTCGAGTCCGTCGTCGACGAGGTGGTGTTCGTCGTCGGCCCGCCGCTGGTCACCGTGCTCGGCACGCTCGTGGCCCCGGCCGCCGGCTTCACCACCGGCATCGTGCTCGGCACGGTCGGCGGGCTGTGGCTGGCGCGCCAGCGCGCCACCGAGCCGGTCGTCACCCCGACCGGCGAGGGCGTCGGGTCGCGGCGCCTGGCCGCGCTGGGCCCCGCGGTGCTGCTCGTCTGCGCCGCGTACCTCGGCGTGGGCACCGTCTTCGGCGCCATGGACGTCGTCGTCGTGGGGTTCGCCGAGTCCCTCGGGGTGCCGGCGCTGGCCGGCGTCGCGCTGGCGCTCTACGCCGGCGGCAGCCTCGTGGCGGGCCTGGCCTACGGCGTCGCCCGGCTGCCCGGCACGCTCGCGGCCCGCTTCCTCGGCACCGCCGTCTTCTTCGGGGTGGCGGCCCAGGGCCTGTGGGCGGTGACGTCGCTGCCGCTGCTGGTGGGCGCCGGCTTCCTCGCCGGGCTCGCCGTCGCGCCGGTGCTGGTCTCGGGCGCCTCGCTCATCGAGTCGCGGGTGCCGCGGGCGGCGCTCACCGAGGCGCTGTCGTGGTCCAACACCGGGCTGACCGTCGGCGTCACCGCGGGCTCGGCGCTGGCCGGCGCCGCCGTCGACGCCTGGGGCGCGCAGGCCGCCTTCGCCGTGCCGGCCGTGGCCGCTGCGGGGGCGGCGCTCATCGCGCTGGCCGGGGCCCCGCTGCTGCGCCGGGGCGCCGCGGTTCCTGTGACGGAGCCCGCGTCGCGGGTTGAGGACGCGGTCGGCGGGTAGCGGCCCTCGACGGGAGAGGCGCGCGCCACCGAGTGGCGCGCCGCCCACCGTCCACGACGAGAGGGAGCACCCGTGGCCACCGTGCCCACCATCCGCCTGAACAACGGCGTCGAGATCCCGCAGCTGGGCTTCGGCGTCTACCAGGTCGAGCCGGAGAACACCGTCGAGGCCGTGCGCACCGCGCTCGAGGTCGGCTACCGGCACATCGACACCGCCGAGATGTACGGCAACGAGAAGGAGGTCGGGCAGGCGATCCGCGAGTCGGGGATCGACCCGGCCGAGGTCTTCGTCACGAGCAAGCTGAACAACGGCTTCCACCGCCGCGACGACGCCCTGCGCGCCTTCGACCAGACGATGACCGACCTCGGCCTGGAGCAGCTCGACCTGTTCCTCATCCACTGGCCGCTGCCGACCATCGACGTCGACTACGTCGAGACGTGGAAGGCGATGGAGGAGATCTACGCCGGCGGCCGCTGCCGCGCGATCGGCGTCTCCAACTTCAACCCGCACCACCTGCGCCGGCTGTTCGCCGAGACGGAGGTGCGCCCGGCGGTGAACCAGATCGAGGCGCACCCGTACCTGGCCAACGACGAGGTGCGGGCCTTCGACGCCGAGCACGAGATCGTCACCGAGGCCTGGTCGCCGATCGCGCAGGGCAAGGTGCTCGACGACCCGGCGATCACCGCCATCGCGGAGACCCTCGGCCGCACCCCGGCCCAGGTCGTGCTGCGCTGGCACGTGCAGCGCGGCGACGTCGTCTTCCCGAAGTCGGTGACGCGCAAGCGCGTGGAGGAGAACTTCGCGCTGTTCGACTTCGAGCTCGACGAGGGCCAGATGGCCACCATCACCGGCCTCGACCGCGGCGAGCGCACCGGCCCGGACCCGGACACGTTCGACTACGTGCCGCGCTGACCCCGGCGCGCGCCCGCGATCACGGCGCCGTGACCACCGGAGACCCCTCCGGGACGGTCACGGCGCCGTGATCGTCTCCGGGCTCAGTCCATCGTGACGAAGTCGATGAGCTCCTCGACGCGGCCGATGAGCGCGGGCTCCAGGTCGGTCCAGGTGCGCACGCGGGCGAGGACCCGCTGCGCCCAGACGTAGCCGGTGTCGTCCTCCCAGCCCAGCCGGCGGCAGACGCCGGTCTTCCAGTCCTCGCCCCTCGGCACCTCCGGCCAGGCGCGGATGCCGACGACGGAGGGCTTGACCGCCTGCCAGATGTCGATGAACGGGTGCCCGACGACGAGCGCGTGCTGCCCGGTCACCTGCTCGGCGATCCGCGACTCCTTCGACCCGCGCACCAGGTGGTCGACCAGCACGCCGAGCCGCCGGCCCTGGCCGGGGCGGAACTCGCGGACGATGGCCGGCAGGTCGTCGACGCCGTGGAGCGGCTCCACCACGACGCCCTCGATGCGCAGGTCGTGGCCCCACACCTTCTCGACCAACTCGGCGTCGTGCTTGCCCTCGACGTAGATGCGGCCCTCGCGGGCGACGCGGGCGCGGGCGCCGGCGACGTAGGTCGAGCCCGAGGCGCTGCGGGTCGGCGTCGCCGGGCCCTTCGGCGTCGGGCGCACGAGCACCACCGGCCGGCCGTCGACCCAGAACCCCGGGCCGAGCGGGTAGGCGCGCACCTTCCCGAACCGGTCCTCGAGGTGGACGACGTCCTTCTCGCAGCGCACGACGGCGCCGACGAAGCCGGACGACGGGTCCTCGACGACGAGGTCGCGCTCGGCGGCCACCTGCGGCGGCGGCTTCTTCACCGTGCGGGGGTGCACCAGGTTGTCGTAGGGCGAGCGGGGCGGCACGCCTCCAATAGAGCCGATGACGGCGCGGCAGCCGTGGAGACGCGCCGGGCGGGACGAGCCCGACACGCCCGGGCGACCGGACGGTCACGTACCGCGACGAGTCGTCGCTCGGGGAGCGGGACGGCCGCGTCCTCCGACACACCGCGCTGACCTGCGCGGACGACGTCCCGGCGGGGGAGGGCCGCGGTTGCCGGAACGGGGACGGACGGTGACGGGCGGACGAAGATCCGATCCGCTCGTTTCGGTCCGCCGAGGCCGGTCACCCATTGAGTCGACCGTTACACCAGAGCTCAGATGGGAGCGCGAAACGACGATGATCGGCACCGACACCATCAGCCGTGTGATCGGACAGGACGTCTACGACCAGTCGGGCGAGAAGATCGGGTCCGCCTCCGAGGTCTACCTCGACGACGAGACCGGTCAGCCGGAGTGGGCCACGGTGCGCACCGGTCTGTTCGGCACCAAGGAGTCCTTCGTCCCGCTGCGTGACGCCGACCTGACCAACGACGGCCTGCGCGTGAGCGTCACCAAGGCCCAGGTCAAGGACGCCCCGAAGGTCGACACCGACGGCCACCTCTCCCCGCAGGAGGAGCAGGAGCTGTACCGGTACTACGGCCTGGGCTACGGCTCCGGCACGCAGACCACCACGGACACCGGCACCGCCGGCACCTACTCGATGGACCAGACCCGCAGCCAGCAGGACCTGACGACGGCGGGCACCGGCATGGCCGGCACCGCGGGCACCGGCACCGCGGGCACGGGCACCGACCGCGACCACGACGGCGTCCGTGACGACCTCGAGACCCGCGGCGCGGTGGGCCACGACACCTCGGGCCCCACCACCGACAACGCGATGACCCGCTCCGAGGAGCACCTCAACGTGGGCACCCAGCGGGTCGAGGCCGGCCGCGCCCGCCTGCGCAAGTACGTC
>NZ_JBJGYL010000017.1:0-101618 GCF_054049975.1 Geodermatophilus sp. SYSU D01119
CCCCCCCCCCCCCCCCCCCCCCCCCCCCCCCCCCCCCCCCCCCCCCCCCCCCCCCCCCCCCCCCCCCCCCCCCCCCCCCCCCCCCCCCCCCCCCCGGGGCCGCCCTCCCGGCGGGCCCGGGTGCCGTGAGCCCGCACCCGGGCCCGTCGGGCACGGCCGGCGCGGTCGTCCCGCCGGACGCCGCGTCGCCCGCCGCGTCGCCCGCCGTGTCCCCCGCCGTGTCGCCCGCCCCGGCCGTCCTCGCGCCGGCGCAGCCGCTGCCCGACGCGCCGCCCGCTCCCGCCCTCCCCGCCGGCCCGGCCGTGCCGGCGACCGCGGGGACCGCTGCCGGAGGGGCCGGCGTCGACCGCGACCAGCCCTCCGCCGACCTGACCGGGGCCGTTCCCGCCGCGCTGCTCGCCGCGGCCGGGGCGGCCTCCGACGGCGCCCGCGACGCCGCGGCCGCCGACCCGGTCGACCCCGCCACCTCTCCCGACTGAGTGCCGCGCCGCCGGCTGCCCGCCGGCCGAGCGCACGACCCCCGCCGTCCCGTCCGGGACCGGGGTCCCAGCACCCAGTCAGGAGAACTGCCATGTCCCGATGGGCCACCCGCGCCCTGCGCGTGACACTGCTGACCGGCGGCCTGCTCGCCGTCGGCACCGGCGTCGCCGCCGCGTCCGACCAGCCCGGAGACGTCGACCTCGACGTCGTCGTCCCGGTCACCGTCACCGACAACGCCCTCGGCGTCCTCGGCGACGCCCCCGCCGCCACGGGCCTCGAGCTGCCCGCGGTCTCCCAGGACCTCAGCCTCGACCTCGGCCCGGTCGCCGTCTCGGTGCCGGTCGCCCTCGGCGGCAACGACGCCGCGGTCGGCAGCGGCGGGGTGTCCCAGCCGCCCGCCGGGCCGGCGCCGGCCGACGACCCGGCCGACGTCGCGGTCCCCGTGACCGTCGTCGGCAACGGGATCGGCGTGCTCGGCGACGCCGAGGCCTCCGGCGCCGCCCCGGCCGCACCGGAGGGCGCGGTGACCGTGCCCGTGACCGTCTGCGGCAACGGCGTCGGCCTGCTCGGCGACGCGGCCGGCCAGTGCGCGCTACCCGGTGGCGGCACCCCCGGCACCGGGACCCCGGGCACCGGGACCCCGGGCACGGGGACCCCGGGCACGGGGGACGGCGGCATCGACGTCGACGTGCCGGTGACCGTGTGCGGCGTCGGCCTGGGCCTGCTGGGCAGCGGCACGGGCGACTGCACCCCGCCGGCCGGCCCCGGCGGCCCGACGGACCCGACCGGCCCGCAGGACCCGGGCACGCCCCAGCACCCGGCTCCCGAGCAGCCCGGCCCGCAGCACCCCGGCCCGCAGCACCCCGGTCCGCAGCACCCCGGTCTGGTCACCCCGGTGGCGGGCGCGGGCACGTGGACGTCGGCGGGCGACGGCACCGGCGTCCTCGCCGGCACCGGCTCGGGCTCCACGACGGGCTCCGGCACCGTGGCGGGCTCCGGCTCGTCCGGCGGCGGGCGGCTGGCCTACACGGGCAGTGACGTCACCGGTGTCCTCGGCGCCGCCCTGCTCGTCCTGCTGGCGGGCGCCGGGCTGAGCCTCACGGCGCGCCGCCGCAGCGGCACCGCCTGACCGCACCACCGCGGGCCCGGCCGGCCCACCCATCGGCCGGGCCCGCGCGCGGGCGGTGCCGCTCTGCGACGATCCCGGCATGGGTGAGCCGGCGACCGAGCGCAACGTGCTGGGCGGCGAGCTCGAGCCGTGCGGCACCGAGCCGCTGACCGGGTTCTTCCGCGACGGTGCCTGCCGCAGCGGACCCGAGGACCTGGGCAGCCACACGGTGTGCGCGGTGGTCTCGGCGGAGTTCCTGGCGCTGCAGCGGGAGCTGGGCAACGACCTGGTCACCCCGCGGCCGGAGTACGGGTTCCCCGGGCTGCGGCCCGGCGACCGCTGGTGCGTCGTCGCCGCGCGGTGGCTGCAGGCGTACCAGCGGGGCGTGGCCACCGGCGTCGTCCTGGCGGCCACCAACGAGCGGGCGCTGGAGATCGTGCCGCTGGCGGCGCTGCGGCAGCACGCCGTCGACGTGCCCGACGACGTCAGCAGCCTGGAGTAGCGGAACGAGCGGGTGTGCGGCCGGCTTGTCAGGGGACGTCCCGGCCCGACGCGAGGAGCTCCCGTGACCGACCTGCTCGACCTGCCCGTGGCCACCCTGCGCGGCGAGGACACCACGCTCGGCGCCCTGACCGGCCGACGTCCGGCGCTGGTGGTGAACGTGGCCAGCCGCTGCGGGCTCACGCCGCAGTACACGCAGCTCGAGGCGCTGCACCGGGAGTACGGGACGCGCGGGTTCACCGTCGTCGGGGTGCCGTGCAACCAGTTCGCCGGGCAGGAGCCGGGCACCGCCGAGGAGATCGCCACGTTCTGCTCGGCCACCTACGACGTCACCTTCCCGATGACGGGAAAGGTCGACGTCAACGGCGAGGGCGCGCACCCGCTGTACCGGCGGCTGACCCAGGCGCCCGACGCCGCGGGGAAGTCCGGCCCGGTGCAGTGGAACTTCGAGAAGTTCCTGGTCGACGGCGACGGCGCGGTGGTGGCCCGGTTCCGGCCGACGACGGAGCCCGGCGCCCCCGAGGTCCGGGCGGCGATCGAGGCGCTCCTCCCCCGCTGACCGCCGCTCGCCGGCGACGCGCACGCGCGGGCGTGCGGGGTGACCATGGAGCCGTGGCCGACCTGCACTTCTACTTCGACCCCGTCTGCCCCTTCGCCTGGCTGACCAGCCGGTGGGTGCGGACGGTCGCCGCGCGGCGCACCTACGAGGTGGACTGGCGGTTCATCTCGCTGCGGCTGCTCAACGCGCACGTCGACTACGACGCGCAGTTCCCGCCCGAGTACGAGGCCGGCCACACCGCGGGGCTCCGGCTGCTGCGCGTCGCCGCCCGTACGCGGGAGGAGCACGGCCGGGCGGCGGTCGGCTCGCTGTACGAGCGCCTCGGCGAGCGGATCCACGACACCGAGCCCGACCGTCCCGGCACCGCCGGCGAGCGCGGCACCCGCGGCTACCTCGAGCCGGTGCTGGAGCGGGCCGGGCTGCCGGCCGGCCTCGCCGACGCCCTCGACGAGGACCGCTGGGACGCCGTCGTGCAGGCCGAGACCGAGGAGGCGCTCGCGCTGACCGGCCGCGACGTCGGGACGCCGATCCTGCACTTCGAGCCGCCGGAGGGCGTCGCCTTCTTCGGCCCGGTCATCAGCCGGGTGCCGCCCGAGGACCGCGCCGTCGAGCTGTGGGACCACGTGGTCGGCCTCGCCCGGTTCCCCGGCTTCGCCGAGCTCAAGCGCAGCCTGCGCGAGCGCCCGCAGCTGGTCTCGGCCGGTGTGGCGCCCGGCGAGGTCGGCGTCCAGGAGGAGTGGCAGGCCGGCAGCCGCCGCCTCCACCGGTGAGCCTGCACCGGTGAGCGAGGTGTCCCGGCCCGCCTCCGGCGACTAAGGTGAGCCTTCCCTAGCCACCGTCGTCCGGAGCTGCCCGGTGTCCGTCCCCAGCGCCACCCGCGCCCCCGCGGGGACCGCGGCGACCGTGGCGACCTCCCGGACGGTCGCCGCCCGCCGCACCCGGCGCCGGGTCCTCGGCACGCTGGCCCTGCTGGTCCTGGTCCTCGCCGCCTGCGCCGCGAGCATCGCGATCGGCACCCGCCCGCTGGCCCTGGGCACCGTCTGGGAGGTCCTCACCGACCGGTCGCTGCGCACCGAGGAGGCGGTGATCGTCCGGGACCTGCGGGTCCCGCGCACCGCGCTCGGCCTCATGGTGGGGGCGTCGCTCGGCGTCGCCGGGGCGCTCATGCAGGGCCACACCCGCAACCCGCTGGGCGATCCGGGGCTGCTCGGGGTCACGGCCGGGGCGTCCTTCGCCGTCGTCCTGGCCATCGCGCTGCTCGACGTGGCCACCCCGTCCGGCTACGTCTGGTTCGCCTTCGCCGGGGCGCTGGCCGGCACGGTCGCCGTCTACCTGCTCGGGGCGGCCGGCCGCGGCGGGGCCACCCCGGTCACCCTGGCGCTCGCCGGCTCGACCCTGTCGGCGCTGCTCTACGCCCTGGTCCGCGCGCTCCTGGTCAGCGACTCCAACTCCCTCGACGCCTTCCGCTTCTGGGTGGTGGGAGCGCTGGCCGGCCGCGGTGCCGACATCGCCTGGCAGGTGCTGCCGTTCGTCGTCGCCGGGCTGGTGCTCGCGCTGCTCAACGCGCCGGCCCTCGACCTGCTCGGCATGGGCGAGGACGTCGCCCGCGGGCTCGGCCAGCGGGTGTGGCTGGCCCGGGCGGTCGGCCTGGTGGCGATCACGCTGCTGGCCGGCGCGGCGACGGCGGCCTGCGGGCCGATCGCCTTCGTCGGCCTGGTGGTGCCGCACGCCGTCCGCGTGTTCACCGGGCCGGCGCACCGCTGGCTGGTCCCCTGCTCCGCGCTGGCCGGGGCGCTGCTGCTGCTCACCGCCGACGTCGTCGGGCGGGTCATGGCCCGGCCCGGCGAGGTGCAGGTGGGCATCGTGCTCGCCCTGCTGGGCGGCCCGTTCTTCATCGCGCTCGTGCGGCGCAAGAGGTCGGCGACGCTGTGAGGGGGACGCGGTGACCGCCACCGTCGAGACGATCCGCGGGACGACGCCGCCCGAGCCCGGCGGGCGCCCCCGCGGCCGCACGGTGGTGCTGCGGGCCGGGCCGTTCTCGGCGCGCTTCCGCTGGCGCTCGGTCGTCGTCCCGCTCGCCGCGCTGGTCGCCGTCGTGCTGCTGTCGGCCGTCGCGCTCGGCCGCGGCGACTACCCGATCGGGCTCGGCGACGTGCTGCGCACGCTGGTCGGCGCCGGCGAGGCCGGGCAGCGCTTCGTCGTGCTGGAGCTGCGGGCGCCGCGCGTCGTCGTCGGGGTGCTCGTGGGTCTCGCGCTCGGGGTGGCGGGCGCGCTGTTCCAGACCTTCGCCCGCAACCCGCTGGCCTCCCCCGACATCCTCGGCATCACCTCCGGCGCCTCGGTGGGCGCGGTGACGGCGATCGTCGTCAGCGGTTCCTCCTCGGTGGGCGCGGTGCTCGGCGGCCTCGGCGTCCCGCTCGCGGCGCTGGCCGGGGCGCTCGCCGCCGGGCTGCTGCTGTTCGCGCTGGCCTTCCGGTCCGGCGTCGACGGCTACCGCCTGGTGCTGGTGGGCGTGGCGATCTCCTCGATGAGCCTGGCCGTCGTCGACTGGCTGCTCACCCGCGCCGCCATCTACGACGCCGCCGCGGCCTACGTGTGGATCGTCGGCTCGCTCAACGCCCGCACCTGGGACCAGGCGGTCCCGCTGGCGGTCGCGCTGGCCGTGCTGGTGCCCCTGGCGCTGGCGGCCGGCCGGGTGCTCGGCGTGATGCAGTTCGGCGACGACACCGCGCGCGGGCTCGGCGTCCGGCTGGCCGCCGCGCAGGCCGCCGTCGTGCTCGTCGCCGTCGTGCTGGTCGCGGCGGCCGTCTCCGCCGCCGGGCCGATCACGTTCGTGGCCCTGGTGGTCCCGCAGATCGCCGTCCGGCTGACCGGCGGCTCCCGGCCGCCGCTGCTGGCGTCCGGCCTGCTGGGTGCGGCGCTGGTCGTGCTCGCCGACCTGCTCACCCGGACCGTCCTGCCGCAGGCCCTGCCGGTGGGCATCCTCACCGCGGTCGTGGGCGCCCCCTACCTGCTCTGGCTGCTCGTCCGCGGGAGGCGGACCCCCGCATGACGACTCACGTCTCCGCCGTGCCCGCCCCCTCGCCGGCCCCCGCGGCCCCCGGCCCGCGCGTCCGCCTGGCCGCCGAGGGCCTGCGGCTGGCCTACGACGACCGGGTCGTCGTCGACGGCCTCGACCTCGACCTCACCGACGGCTCGTTCACCGCGATCGTCGGGCCGAACGGCTGCGGCAAGTCCACGCTGCTGCGCGCGCTGGGACGGCTGCTGCGCCCGGCCGCAGGGCAGGTGGTCCTCGACGGCCGGTCCATCGCCAGGACGCCGACCCGCGAGGTGGCCCGCGTGCTCGGCCTGCTGCCGCAGACGCCGGTGGCGCCGTCGGGCCTGACCGTCGCCGACCTCGTCGCCCGCGGGCGGCACCCGCACCAGAGCTGGCTGCGGCAGTGGTCCGGCGACGACGAGGCCGTGGTCACCGAGGCGCTGGCCTGGACCGACATGGCCGACCTCGGCGACCGCCCGGTCGACGAGCTGTCGGGCGGGCAGCGGCAGCGGGCCTGGATCTCGATGGCGCTCGCGCAGCAGACCGACCTGATCCTGCTCGACGAGCCGACCACCTACCTCGACCTGTCGCACCAGATCGACGTCCTGGAGCTGGTGGCCCGGCTGCACGCCGAGCGGGGCCGCACCGTCGTCGTCGTGCTGCACGACCTCAACCTGGCCGCGCGCTACGCCCACCGGCTGGTGGCCATGCGCGACGGCGTCCTGGTGGCGTCGGGCACACCGCACGAGGTGCTCACCGAGCAGCTGCTCGCCGACGTCTTCGACCTCGAGGCCCGCGTGGTGCCCGACCCGGTCGCCGGCACCCCGATGGTCGTCCCGGTCCGCCGGCTCCCCCGCCGGGCGTAGTCGAAGGACCCCCTGCCCCCGCCGCTCGCACGCTGGCGGCGGGCCCCTGCAGGGGGCCGTCAGTTCTCGGCGCGGCCCTCGCGCCAGTAGCCCATGAAGGCCACCGAGCGCCGGTCGACGCCGAGGTCGCCGACCAGGTGGCGGCGCAGCTGCTTGACCACCCCGGCCTCGCCGGCCAGCCAGGCGTAGCAGCCGGCCCCCGCCGCCGGGTCCTCGGGGACCTCCCACAGCAGCTCGGTGTCGAGGTCGACGTCCTCGGGCGCGGGCGCCGGTGCGGCGCAGACGCCGAGGTCGACCAGCGCGGCGTGCACCGCGGGGACCAGCAGCTCGCCGCGCGGGCGGTCGGCGCGGGCGAGCCAGCGCACCTGCACGCCCTCGGGCAGCCGCAGGTCCTGCAGGTCGCCGGCCTGCGGCACCTCCAGGACGGCGATCGCCCGCCGGCCCGCCGGCAGCGCCTCGAGGATGGCGCTCACGGCCGGCACCGCGGTCTCGTCGCCGGCCAGCAGCAGGCAGGTCGCCGACGCCGGCGGCGCCCACTCGACGCCCCAGGCGCGGCCGCGGCCGGGCCGGTCGGGGCCCATGACCACCATGCGGTCGCCGGGCGCCGCCTGGGCGGCCCAGGTCGCGGCCGGCCCGGCGTGCCCGTCGGCGACCCCGTGCAGGACGACGTCGACGTCGATCTCGGCCACCTCGGGCCGGGCCGCGCGCACGGTGTAGGTGCGCAGCACGGGCCGGCGCTCCTCGGGCAGCGCGCAGTAGGCCGGGTACCACTCGGCACCGGCGGCGTGCAGCTCGGTCAGCGCGGTGGGGTCGGGGGCGAGGACGAGCTTGACCCGCTGGTCGTCACCGGCGACGCCGAACCCCGCGAGCCGCGGCCCGGTGAGGGTGATCCGCCGCGTGCTCGGGCCGAGCGGCGCCACGCGGGCGACGACGGTCTCGAAGAACAGCCACTGGGGCAGCGCGGCGGTCGGGGCCTCGGTCGTCGTGGTCACCTGCAGGTCTCCGTCTCGCCGTCGGACGGCCCTTGCGGACCGCGTGTAAGGCAAGGCTAACCTGTGCGCCGCCCGCAGGGGAATCCCCCTGCCCGACCTGCGAGGAGACCCCGTGTCCCGACCCCCGCGCCTGCTCGGCGCCTCCCTCGCGCTGGTGGCGCTGCTCGCCGCCGGCGCCTGCTCGAGCGCCGAGGACACGGAGGCGGCCGCCGCGGCCGACGAGGGCTGGACGTTCACCGACGACCTCGGCACCACCGTGGAGCTCGACGCCCGGCCCGAGCGCATCGCCGGCCTCAACGACGTCGTCTCGTCGCTGTGGAACTACGGCATCCCGCCGGTGGCCACCTTCGGCCAGACCTCGGCCGCCGACGACGTCCAGTTCGAGGGCCGCGACCTCTCCGACGTGGAGATCGTCGGCGAGAGCTACGGCGCGATCGACCTGGAGGCGCTGGCCGCCACCGACCCCGACCTCATCGTCACCACCGTCTACCCGGTCGACTCCGAGGGGACGCTGGACGAGACCCAGCCGCTCTACGGCCTGGAGTCCCTCGAGCAGCAGGAGCAGCTCGAGCAGATCGCGCCGGTCGTCGCCATCGCCTGGCGCGGCTCGGCCGCCGAGGTCATCGAGCGCACCGCGGAGCTCGCCGGGTCCCTCGGCGCCGACATGGACGGCGAGGAGGTCAGCGCCGCCCGGCAGGACTACGAGGACGCCTCCGCCGCGCTGACCGAGGCCGCCTCCTCCGGCGTCACCGTGCTGCCGGTCGCGGCCTACCCGGACGAGGGCTTCTACATGGCCAAGGCCCTCGACGACCCCTCGCTGCACCTCTACCAGGACCTCGGCGTGCAGTTCGTCGACCCCGGCGGCGACGGCTACTTCTGGCAGACGGCGAGCTGGGAGCAGGTGCCCGAGTACCGCAGCGACGTGATCCTCTACTCGCTGCGCGGCGCCATGACGCCGGAGGAGATGGCCGGCCAGCCCACGTACGGGCTGCTGCCGGCCGCGCAGGCCGAGCAGGTGTACCCGTGGGAGTACGTCGGCATGGACTACGTCGCCCAGGCCCGCTACATGGAGCGGCTGGCCGGCTGGCTCGCCGACAGCGAGAAGGTCGCCTGACGCAGAGCAGCGGCTAGAGCGGCGCCGGCGTCTCGGGAACGGGCGCCGGCGCCGCCCGCGGCGCGGCGGTCCGCGCGGTCTGCGCCAGGGCGATGCCGGTGAGGACGACGAGCCCGCCGAGCACCTGCCAGCCGGTGAGCACCTGCTCCACCCACAGCCAGGCGACGACGGAGGCGAACACCGGCTCGACGGTGGCCACGAGCCCCGCGGTCGTGGGCGGCAGGTGCCGCAGCGCGGCGATCGACAGCCAGAACGGCGTGATCGCGCCGAGGACGACGATCCAGGCGACCAGCACCCACAGCGGCAGCTGCGCCGATCCCAGCGACACCGGCACCGCCTCGCCGAGCACGGCCGGGTCGAACGGCGTCCACGGCGCGACGACGGCCCAGAACAGCGCCGCGGCCACGAAGCTCCAGCAGGTCAGCGCCACGGGGTCGCGGTCGGCGGCGCCGCGCTCCCCCATCAGGTAGTAGGTGGCCAGGCACACGGCGGCGGCCAGCGCGGCGCCCACGCCGAGCGTGTCGAGCGAACTCCCGCCCTGCCACACCTGCGCGACGAGCACGAGCCCGCCGAGCGACAGCGAGAGCGCCAGCCAGATGCGCGGCCGCACCGGTTCCCTGCGCACCAGCCGGACCCACAGCGCGATGAGGACCGGCGCGGTCATCTCGAAGACCAGCGCGATCCCGACCGGCAGCCGGCCGATGGCGACGTAGTAGAGGAACTGGGTCAGCGCGACGCCGACCACGCCGAACACCGCGAGGAAGGGCAGCTCACGCCGGGTCAGCCGCAGCCGCTGCGGCGACACCAGCGCCAGCGCGAGCAGCAGCCCGACGGCGGCGCCACCGCAGCGCATCGCCGTCAGCCAGGTGGGCGGGACGCCGGAGCGCAGCGCCAGCGTGGAGACGGTGCCGTTGACGGCGAACAGCCCCGCCGCGGCGACGGTGAGCAGGTACCCGACGGCGGGACGGCGTGCCACGGGGGGACCGTAGCCGCCGTCGGCCGCCACGCCGCCTACCCACCGCAGGCCGGACTGCGCGGGTGGCCCACAGGGAGGGCGGGCACCCTCGGGGCATGACCGAGCCGGAGCCCCGCCCCCCGTGGTCCCGGCGGCGCCGGCGGCTGCTGGCCGGGCTCGCCCTCGGCGGCGTCGCCGGTGGCCTCGGCGCGCTCGTGCTGCCCGCCGAGGCCGGGGTGACGGCGGCCTACCTGGGCGCGCTGTGCGGGCTCCTGCTCGTCGCCGCCGCCGCGGTGTTCCTCGCGATCCCGGGGCCGGACACCCTGGGCTCGCTGCTGCGGACGACGCCGCTGGCCGGCGCGGTGTGCGTGGTCGCGGCGCTGCTGGCGCTGTCGAACGCCGGGGAGTCGCTCCGCTGGCTGTGGTGGACGGCCGCCGGGGTGGGCGCCGCGTGGGCGGCGGCGGCGCTGTGGCTCAACCGCGGGACCTGACCCCCGGCGCGGCCGGGAGGGGCACGGCGCGAGACTGCCGGGCGTGGACCTGCCCCGCGCCTGCTACCTGCCCGACGGCGACGACGGGTACGTCGCCACCGCGCTGACGATCGGCCCGTGGGACCCCGGTCAGCAGCACGCGGGCCCGCCGGCCGCCCTGCTCGCCCGCGCGGTGGAGCGCACCGGCGGGATCGCCGACGGGCAGGCCGTGCGGCTGGCCTACGACGTGCTGGGGCCGGTGCCGGTCGGCCCGGTGCGGGTGACCGCGCGGGTGCTGCGCCCGGGACGGCGGATCGAGCTGGTCGAGGCGACGCTGGAGGCCGGCGGGCGCGCCGCGATGCGGCTGACCGCCTGGCGGATGCGCACCCGCGACTCCGCGGCGACCGCCGCCCCGCCGCAGCCGTTCGCCGTCGGCCCGGAGGAGGCCCGGCCGGCGGCCTTCGACGTCTTCTCCGAGGAGATCGCCTACCACCGGGCGCTCGAGTGGCGGGCGGCCGCGGGCTCCCTGACCGACACCGGCCCGGCCGCCGCCTGGACCCGCCCGCGCTGCCAGCTGGTCGAGGGCGAGCCGATGACGCCGCTGGAGCACCTGCTGGTCATGACCGACGCCGCCAGCGGCATCTCCACCGAGATCGACTGGTCGCAGGCCACCTTCGCCAACGTCGACCTCGTCGTCGCCCTGTTCCGGCAGCCGGCCGGCGAGTGGCTGGGCATGGACGCCGTCACCACGCTGGGGCCCGCCGGGGCCGGGCAGTGCGCCGCCGACCTGTACGACGCGCACGGGCGCATCGGCCGGTCGGTGGCCTCGCTGTTCGTCGAGCCCCGGTAGCAGGCCACTCCCAGGCGGACCGGGTTGGATGGGGACCGGACCCGCACCTGACCGACCGGAGGGACCCGACACCGCATGGGACCGTTCACCGACCTGCTCGACTGGCTCGCCGGCCGCGGCCTGGAGATCGTGCTGATCATCCTCGGCTCGGTCCTGGTGGCCCGCTTCATCAGCTGGGTCGGCGACCGGATCACCAGCCGCATCGACGCCCGCTCCACCGGCGGCGACGTGCTGGTCCGCTCCGAGGCGGCCAAGCACCGGCACTCGCTCACCCAGGTCGTCACCTGGACGCTCATCGTGCTCGTCTACACGGTGGCGGCCTTCTACGTGCTCGACCGGCTCGGCGTCCCCGTCACCGGCCTGGTCGCGCCGGCCACCGTGCTCGGCGTGGGGCTGGGCTTCGGCGCCCAGCGCATCGTCGGCGACGTGCTCGCCGGGTTCTTCCTCATCACCGAGCGCCAGTACGGCTTCGGCGACGTCGTCTCGATCCAGGTGGTCGGCGGCGGCGACCCGGCCAACGGCACCGTCGAGGACGTCACGCTGCGGATCACGCGGCTGCGCTCGGCCGACGGCGAGGTGGTCACCATCCCGAACGGGCAGATCGTCAAGGTGGTGAACCTGTCCCGCGACTGGGCGCGCGCCGTCGTCGACGTGCCGGTGCCCACGACGGCCGACGTCACCCGGGTCAACGACGTGCTGCGCGACGTCGGCCGGGCGGCCTTCGCCGACCCCGGGCTGCGCCGCCTGCTGCTCGACGAGCCCAGCGTCATGGGCGTGGAGAGCATCGACCTCGACCAGGTCAACGTGCGGGTGGTGGCGCGCACGCTGCCCGGCCGCCAGTTCGAGGTCGGCCGCGACCTGCGCGAGCGCATCGTGCTCGCCTTCGCCCGGGCCGGTCTCACCATCACCCCCGAGCCGCCCGCCGCGGCCCCGGCGCCCGCCCGGCAGGGGGCGCAGCAGTGAGCGTCCCCGGCGCGCCCCGCCCGGCCGACGGGACCGACGGCACCGTCGGCGACCCGGCCGGCCGCGGCCGGTTCGGCCTCTCCGGCGTCCTGCGCCGCACGCCCGGCCGCATCGGGCGGGCACGCACGTCGACGCTGGTCCTCGTCGCCCTGTTCCTCGGCCTCGGCGTGCTCTACCTCTACGTCAAGCCCGCCGACGCCGGCGCCGACCCCGCGGGCGGCACGACGACGGTCACCACCCCGGCCCCGGCGCCCGCGCCGACGACCGCCCCGCCGGCGACGACGACGGAGGAGGCCCCGGGGACGACGACGCCGGAGGAGACCGCGCCGACGACGACCGCCCCGGACACCCCCGCACCGACGACGACCACCGCACCGCCGACGACCACGGCCCCGGGCACCACGGCGCCGGAGCCGACCACGCCGGACACCCCCGAGGCACCGGTCCCGACGACGACGGCGCCCACGACCGGCAGCGCGCCCACCTCCTGAGCCCCCCGGGCTGGACGCGGCGCGGTGGACCGCTAGGGTCGCCCCAGGCTCCTGAGTGACAGCGCGAAGTACCTGGCTGGCTGTCCGGCAACCTCTCCTCCGTCTGAGGTGCTCCCAGGGGAAGAGCCGGCCGCGCTGCGCCCGCAGCACGGCAAGGACGGAGCACCTGTGCGCCGCAGGTCCTCCGGAGCGAGAGGAGACGGCGCGTTGACCGACCCGCAGAGCTGGAGCTTCGAGACCCGGCAGATCCACGCCGGCACGAGCCCCGACCCCACCACCGGCGCCCGGGCGCTGCCCATCTACGCCACCACGAGCTACCAGTTCCGCGACACCCAGCACGCCGCGGACCTGTTCGCGCTGGCCGAGCTCGGCAACATCTACACGCGGATCATGAACCCGACGCAGGACGCGCTCGAGCAGCGCGTGGCCTCCCTCGAGGGCGGCGTCGCGGCCCTCGCGGTGGCCAGCGGCCAGGCCGCGGAGACGCTGTCGCTGCTCAACGTCGCCGAGGCCGGCAGCCACGTCGTCGCCTCCGCCTCGCTCTACGGCGGCACCTACAACCTGCTGCACCACTCGCTGCCCAAGCTCGGCGTCGAGGTGTCCTTCGTCGAGGACCCCGACGACCCGGAGAACTGGCAGCGGCTGGTCCGCGAGAACACCAAGGCCTTCTACGGCGAGTCGATCGGCAACCCGAAGGGCGACGTCCTCGACATCGCCGCCGTCGCCGAGGTGGCCCACCGCAACGGCGTGCCGCTGATCGTCGACAACACCATCGCCACCCCGTACCTGGTGCGCCCGCTCGAGCACGGCGCCGACGTCGTCGTGCACTCGGCCACCAAGTACCTCGGCGGCCACGGCACCGCGATCGCCGGCGTCATCGTCGACGGCGGCAGGTTCGACTGGACGCAGGGCAGGTTCCCCGGCTTCACGACGCCGGACCCGACCTACCACGGCGTCGTCTACGCCGACCTCGGCGCGCCCGCCTACGCGCTCAAGGCCCGCGTGCAGCTGCTGCGCGACCTGGGCCCGGCGATCAGTCCGTTCAACGCCTGGCTGGTGGTGCAGGGCATCGAGACGCTGTCGCTGCGCATGGAGCGGCACGTGGCCAACGCCCAGCGGGTGGCGGAGTTCCTCGAGGCGCACGACGAGGTGGAGTCGGTGCACTACGCCGGCCTGCCCTCCTCGCCGTGGCACGCGGCGCAGCAGCGCTACGCCCCGAAGGGCGCCGGCGCGGTGCTGGCGTTCGAGATCCGCGGCGGCGTCGAGGCCGGCAAGCGCTTCGTCGAGGGGCTGGAGCTGCACAGCCACGTGGCCAACATCGGCGACGTGCGCAGCCTGGTCATCCACCCGGCGTCGACGACGCACTCGCAGCTGACGGCCGAGGAGCAGCTCACCACCGGCGTCACGCCGGGCCTGGTGCGGCTGGCCGCCGGCCTGGAGGGCATCGAGGACATCCTCGCCGACCTCGAGGCCGGGTTCCGCGCCGCCAAGGGGGCGTGATGACGGGGGTGCGGGACGCCGCGGCGTCCCGCCCCCCCCCCCCCCCCCCCCCCCGGCGGCCCCCCGCCCCCCCCCCCCCCCCCCCCCCCCCCCCCCCCCCCCCCCCCGCCGCGCACCGGCGGGTGGCGCGAGGGCGACCCCGCCGGGGACCGGCTCTTCCTCGACCTGGACGGACCGGTCCGGCTCGAGCGCGGCGGGGTGCTGCCCGGCGTCCGGGTGGCCTACGAGACCTGGGGCACGCCGGCGCCCGACGGCTCCAACGCGGTGCTGGTCGAGCACGCGCTCACCGGCGACAGCCACGTCACCGGCCCGGCGGGCCCCGGCCACCCGACGCCGGGCTGGTGGGCGTCGCTGGTCGGGCCGGGCGCGCCGCTGGACACCGACCGGTACTTCGTCGTGTGCGCCAACGTGCTCGGCGGCTGCCAGGGCACCACCGGGCCGTCGTCGGCCGCGCCGGACGGGCGCCCGTGGGGCGAGCGGTTCCCCGAGGTGACCGTCGGCGACCAGGTGCGGGTCGAGGCCGCGCTCGCCGACGCGCTCGGCGTACGGCGCTGGGCGGCCGTCGTCGGCGGGTCGATGGGCGGCATGCGGGCGCTGGAGTGGGCGGTGGCGCTGCCCGACCGGGTGGCCGGCCTGTTCTTCCTCGCCTCGGGCGCGGCGGTCACCGCCGACCAGCTCGGCACCCAGACCACCCAGCAGGCGGCCGTGCGCGCCGACCCCGTGGCCGGGCTCGGCATCGCCCGCCGGATCGCGCACCTCACCTACCGCAGCGCGCTGGAGCTCGAGGAGCGCTTCGGCACGGACGTGCAGGCCGACGGGCGCTTCGCCGTCGCCTCCTACCTCGAGCACCACGCCGACAAGCTGGTCCGCCGCTTCGACCCGGGCAGCTACCTGGTGCTCACCGAGGCGATGAACACCTGGGACGTCGGGCGTGGCCGCGGCGGCGTGGAGGCGGCGCTGGCGCGGGTGACCGCGCGGTCCGTGGTGGCCGGCGTCGACTCCGACCGGCTGTACCCGCTGCACCTGCAGCAGCGGGTGGCCGACGCGCTCGGGGTGCCGCTGCGGGTGGTGTCCTCGCCGTACGGGCACGACGGCTTCCTCGTCGAGGCCGACGCCGTCGGCGCGCTGGTGCGCGAGCTGCTGGCCTCCTGACGTCCCGGGTGGGCCGGGACCGGATCGGCGAGACTGTGCGCGTGAGCGACGACGACCTCGACGCGCTGCGCCTGGCCTGCGACCGCGCCCTGGGCGGGCACGGGCCGGTCCGGGCCGGCGCCCTGCTGGCCACCGTCCCCGCCGACACCGCGGTCGACCGCTACGGCGCGGGCGGCGTCGTCGCGGAGCTCGAGACCGAGGTGGCCGCGCTGCTGGACAAGCCCGCCGCGGTGTACCTGCCCAGCGGCACGATGGCCCAGCAGGCGGCGCTGCGCGTGCACGCCGGCCGGACGATGCGGCGCACCGTCGTCGCCCATCCCGAGTGCCACCTGTTCCGGCACGAGGGCGGGGCGCTGGAGCGCCTGCACGGGCTGGTGCCGCGCCCGGTCGGCGACCGCAACCGGCTGCTGCTGCGCGCCGACCTCGACGCCGTCGCCGAACCGCCCGCCGCGCTGGTGGTGGAGCTGCCCCAGCGCGACCTCGGCGGGCAGCTGCCGCCGTGGGACGACGTCGTCGAGCAGGCCGCGTGGGCGCACGACGTGCACTCCGTGGCCCACCTCGACGGCGCTCGGCTGTGGGAGGCCTCCGCCGGCTACGAGATGCCCGTCTCCGACCTCGCGGCGCCGTTCGACACCGTCTACGTCAGCTTCTACAAGGGCATCGGCGCGCTCGCCGGGTGCTGCCTGGCCGGGCCGGCCGACGTCGTCGCGGAGGTCCGCGAGTGGCGGCACCGGCTCGGCGGCACGCTGTGGGGCCTGTGGCCGGGCGCGGCGTCGGCGCTGACCTGCCTGCGCGAGCGGCTGCCGCTGTTCCCCGCCTACCTGCAGCGGGCCCGCGAGATCGCCGACGCGGTCCGCGACCTGCCCGGCGTGCGCGTGGTCCCCGACCCGCCGCAGACGCCGATGCTGCACCTGCTGCTCACCACGACGCCCGAGCGCTTCCGCGCCGCCGTCCGCGGGCTGGCCGAGGACGGGCTGTGGACGTGGACCGAGGCCGCCCCGACCGCCGACCCGGCCGTGCAGCGGGTGGAGCTGTCGGTCGGCGACGCCACGATGGCACTGTCTGTGGAGGAGGTCCGCGGCGCCCTGGCCCGCCTCGCCGGCGCCGTCTGACGGAGGACGCTCGCTCAGTCGGCGGCGTCTCCGGGGACGTGGCCGGCCGAGGGCAGCGGCCCGCGCACGATCGGCCGCACCCGCCGCGCCGAGGGCAGCCGCTCGGAGTAGGCGAGCGCGTTGAGCCGGATGTGCGCGAGGTCGTCCTCGGTGGCCTGCCGGACCACCTTCGCCGGGACGCCCGCCACCAGCGAGCCGGGCGGCACCTGGGTGCCCTGGGTGACGACGGCACCGGCGGCCACGATCGAGCCCGACCCGATGTGCGCGCCGTTCATCACCACGCTGCCCATGCCCACGAGGACGTCGTCGTCGACCCGGGCGCCGTGCAGCACGACCCGGTGCCCCACGGTGACGCCGCGGCCGATGACCAGCGGGAAGCCCGGGTCGGAGTGCAGCGTGCTGCCGTCCTGCACGTTCGAGCCCTCGCCGATCTCGATGACCTCGGCGTCGGCCCGGGCCACCGCGCCGTACCAGATGCTCGACCGGGGGCCCATGGTCACCGCGCCGACCACCACCGCCGTCGGCGCCACGAACGCCTCGTCGTCGATGGCCGGGGCGCCGTAGTCGAGCTCCGCGATGTAGTTGTCCGCCACGGCCCCACCCCAGCACACCGGACCCCGCCCGGCCGCCCGGGGCAGACTCCTCGTCGTGCCCGCCGACCTGCCGTTCCTGCCCACCACCGTCGTCGGGAGCCTCCCGCAGCCCGGCTGGCTGATCGACTCCGACCGGCTGGCCCACCAGTTCCCGCCCCGGGTGCGCGCCCGGGAGCTGTGGCGGCCGGCGCCGGAGCTGCTCGAGGAGGCCCAGGACGACGCCACGCTGCTCGTGGTGCGCGCCCAGGAGGTGGCCGGCCTGGACCTGGTGGGTGACGGCGAGCAGCGCCGGGAGTCCTACTCCAACCACTTCGCCACCGCGCTCGACGGCGTCGACGTCGACACCCCCGGCACCGTCCTCAACCGCTCGGGGCAGCCGATCCCGGTGCCGCGGGTGACCGGGGGGATCGCGCGCCGCGGGCCGATCCAGGCGCGCGACGTGCGGTTCCTGCGCGCGGCCACCGACCGGCCCGTGAAGATCACGCTGCCCGGCCCGTTCACGATGGCCCAGCAGGCCCAGGACGAGCACTACGGCGACGACCGGGCGCTGGCGCTCGCCTACGCCGACGTCGTCCGCGAGGAGATCGCCGACCTCTTCGCCGCCGGGGCCGACGTCGTCCAGATCGACGAGCCGTGGCTGCAGGCCCGGCCCGAGGTGGCCCGCCGGTACGGCGCCGAAGCGGTCACCCGCGCCGTGGAGGGCGCGCCCGGCCCGGTGCACCTGCACCTGTGCTTCGGCTACGCGGCGATGGTGGCCGAGCGCCCGGAGGGCTACTCATTCCTGCCCGAGCTCGCCGACACCCCCGTGGACACCGTCTCGGTGGAGACCGCGCAGTCGCACCTCGACCCGGCCCAGCTGCGTCCGCTGCGCGGCAAGGGCATCGCGCTGGGCGTGCTCGACCTGTCCACGCCGGAGGTGGAGACGCCCGAGGTGGTGGCCGGGCGGGTACGCCGGGCCCTGGACGACGTCGACGTCGACCGGCTGGTGCTGTCCTCCGACTGCGGCCTGAAGTACCTCCCGCGGGCCTCCGCCGAGGGCAAGATGCGCTCGCTGGCCCTGGCCGCCCGGGCCCTGCGGGAGGAGCTCTGAGCGCGGCTCAGCCGGCCCGCACGCTCCACCGGGCCAGGAACTCCTCCGGCCCGACGGCGGCCAGCTCGTCGCGGATCGCGCGCAGCACGTGCCCGGTGCCGTCCTCACTGGGCACCCGGAGCACCTCCGTGCCGTCGTCGCGACGGCGCACGACGACGTCGTGCACGGTGGGCGCGGGCACCAGCCCCTGCACCAGCTCGGCGGCGAACGCCCCGGCCACCCGGGCCCAGTGCCGCACCCGCCCGCCCGGCCGGGGCTCGAGGGCGGCGGTGTAGCGCTCGTCGGCCCGGTCCACCCGCACAGGGTGGCGCACCGCGCGCCGCCGCCGCCAGGATCGCCGTCGTGACCCTGCCGACCGACCTGCCGGTGCTCGCCTTCCCCGACCAGGCCTCGTTCGAGGCGTGGCTGGAGGCGGAGTCGGCCACCGCGCCCGGCATCTACGTGAAGCTCGCCAAGAAGGGCGCCGGGGTGCCCTCGCTGACCCGCGACGAGATGGTCGAGTCGCTGCTGTGCTTCGGCTGGATCGACGGCCGGGCCAACAGCGTCGACGAGCACTGGTACCTGACCCGGGTCACCCCGCGGCGGCCGCGCAGCGTGTGGTCGGCCAAGAACGTCGGCATCGTCGCCGACCTGGTGGCCGCCGGCCGGATGCGCCCGGCCGGCCTCGCGCAGGTGGAGGCGGCGCGAGCCGACGGCCGCTGGGACCGCGCCTACGCGGGCCCGGCCACCATCACCGTCCCGGACGACCTGGCCGCGGCGCTGGACGCCTCACCCGGCGCCCGCGCGGCCTTCGACGCCCTCGACGGCACCAACCGCTACGCGGTCCTCTGGCGGGTGCACACGGCCGCGAGCCCCGCCACGCGGGCCAAGCGGATCGCGGCCCTGGTCACGATGCTCGCCGAGGGCCGCACCCCGCACTAGGCGGCGAGCGGGTCGGTGTCCTCCGGGGCGACGCCGGGCCGCTCCTGCCAGAAGCGGCCGTCGCGCCACCGCCACACGATCATGAGCGCGACGCCGGCCAGCATGATCCCGACCCCGATGACCAGCGGCGGGCCGACGCCGAACCAGGCCTGCCCGGTGTAGCTGTTGGCCGGGTCGGCCAGGTCGCGCACCGACAGCACGAGCAGCCAGGCGAGCAGCGCCGCCCCCACGAGCGGGCCGACGCCGAGGAGCAGCGCGTCGCGCAGGCTGTGCGCCAGCCGGCGGCGGAAGTACCAGGCGCAGGCGACGCCGGTGAGCGCGTAGTAGAGGGCGATCAGCAGCGACAGCGCGGTGATCGAGTCGAACAGCGCGTTCTCGCTGACCAGGTGCACGCCGACGTACCAGGCGATCGCCACGCCGGCGACCCACCAGGTGGAGACGTCGGGCGTGCGGAAGCGCTCGGACACCGACCCGAACCGCGCCGGCAGCGCCGCCCGCCGCGCCATGGACAGGCCGGTGCGCGAGGCCGGGATGATCGTCGTCTGCGTGGAGGCGATCGCCGAGGTGGCCACGGCGGCCAGCACCACCCAGTCCCAGCCGCCCAGCGCCTCGGTGGACAGCAGCGCGAAGACCGCCTCCTCCTCGTCGGCGTTGGCGGCCAGGAACGCCGTCCCGGCGAAGGAGACGACGGCGACGGCCACGCCCACGTAGGTGAGCAGCAGGACCACCGTCGACCACACGCCGGCGCGGCCGGGGGCGACCCGCGAGTCGGTGGTCTCCTCGGTGAGGTTGACCGCCGACTCCCAGCCCCAGTACGCGAAGACGCCGAGCAGCAGCCCGCCGGTCAGGGCGGCACCGCCGGCGCCGAAGGGGTCGAGCCAGTCCCACGCCGGCGTCAGCCCGCCGAAGGGCGAGTCACCGCGCACCCCGCGCACGACCGCGACGACGGCGAAGACCAGCAGGGCCGCCGTCTGGGCGAGGATCAGCCCGTTCTGCAGGCGCGAGGAGATCTCGGTGCCCAGCACGCACACCGCCGACATGACCAGCACCAGCAGCACGCTCAGCGCGATGACGGCGGGCGTCGAGTCGGCCAGCGCGTCGAGCCCGAGCATGAGCAGGGTGAACCGGACGCCCACCTCGGCCAGCGACCCCACCACGAGGACACCGGTCATCGTGATCGCCCAGCCGCCGATCCAGCCGGCGGTCGGGCCGAACGCCCGGGTGACCCAGGAGAACGTCGTCCCGCAGTCGGGGTCGGTGCGGTTGAGCGCGGCGAAGGCGCCGGCGATGAGCAGCATCGGGACGAACGACGCCAGCATCACGCCGGGCGCGTGCACGCCCACGAGCGCCACGACCGGGCCGATGACGGCGGCCAGCGAGTAGGCCGGCGAGGTCGCGGCGAGGCCGATGACGAGCGAGTCGAGGAAGCCGATGGCCCCGGGCCGCAGAGCGGGCTCCGGTCGCGGTAGTGCCCGGGTCACGGTCGGCCACGGTACGGCGTGCACCCGGTGACGTGCTGGAACGGCCTCCCTGCGGGGGCCCGCGTCGAGCGGGGCGAGGCGTGGGGGCAGGGAGGCCCCTCGTCAGGCGACGCGGACGGCGCCGCGGTACCCCGCCTGGTCGACGCTGGTGACCGCGACCGGCTGGCCGAAGGTGCGCGCGTGCACCATCTTGCCGTCGCCGATGTAGATGCCCACGTGGCTCACCGGCGAGTAGAAGTAGACGATGTCGCCGGGCAGCAGCTCCGAGCGCGAGACCGGCGTCCCCATCGTCGACTGGGCCTTGCTCGAGTGCGGCAGGGAGATGCCGGCGGCGGCGTAGGCGTACTGGGTGAGCCCCGAGCAGTCGAAGCCGTCCGGTCCGGAGGCGCCCCACACGTAGGGGTCGCCGATCTGGCCCAGCGCGGTCTGCACGGCGGTGGCGGCGGCGGGGCCGGGCGCGGCGGCCGCGGCGGTGGCTGCGGACGGCGCGTCGAGGACGGGGCCGGCGAGCGCGGCGGTGACCTCGGCCTGCTCGGCGGCGCTGAGCCGGGCGAAGTCGGCCTCGTAGGCGTCGACCTGGGCCTGCACCTGGGCCTGCTGCTCCTGGAGGGTGGCCAGCGCGGCGGCGGCCTCGGCGGCTGCGGCGTCGGCCGTGGCGCGGGCCTGCTCAGCGGCGGCCTGGGCGACGGCGACCTCGGTGAGCACGCCGTCGGTGTGGTCGGCGATGAGGTCGAGCATCGTCATCTGCGCGACGAGGTCGTCGGCGGAGTGGCTGCCGAGGAAGGCCGCGACGCGGGACTGGGTGTTGCCCGTGTAGCCGCTCTGCGCGATGGCGCGGATGGCCGGCTCGTACTGCTGCAGCGTGGCCTCGGCGACGGCGGCGGCCCGGTCGGCCTCGGCGGCGGCCTGCTGCTGGGCGGCCACGGTCAGCTCGGCCTGGTGCACCTGCTCGTCGACCGCGGTGAGCTGCCGGCCGGCCTCCTCGACCAGCTGCGCCGCCTCGTCGGCGGTCGAGGGCGCGGCCGACGCCGAGCCGGGGGCGAGCACCAGGGCCACGAGGCCGGTGGCGGCCACCACCGCACCCGTCCAGCGCCGTCCCGTCGTCCGGTTGCGCTGCACGATCGGCCTCCTCCTGCCGCCCTCGTGGACGGCCTCCCCCGGGTCTGGTCCGTACGGACGGTAGGGAGGAGATGAGCGGAGCGTGTGCAGGGCGCGCGGTGATCAGCGGGTGGGACGGCCCCACCCGCCTCGTTCATCCCATCCGTCCCGGGCGTCGCGGGAGCGGGCCGGTCCTGTCAGGGGGCGATGCTCCGCCGGCGGTCGGGAGCCAGCGGGACGAGCGCGTCGGCCACCGCGCCGGTGACGAAGGAGTAGATCGCCTTGCCGGCGACGTCGACGACCCGGTCCTGCCGCGACCACGTCCACGGCGGGTCACCGACGCCGGTGGCGTTCTCCAGGGTCTGGTCGGTGGCCAGCCGGACCGAGGTGTGCCAGGCCGAGGCGCGCCAGCCGCGCAGGCCGCTGGCGGACCAGACGCCGCGCAGCGCCCCGACGGCCGCGCCGGTGCCCCAGTGCATGAGGTGGTTGCGGACGAACGGGCGCTCGGAGCCCGGCGGGCGGCGGCGCGTGGTGAGCGCGGTGAGCGTGCGGGCGGGCACGTAGGAGTCCGGCCGCCCGGTCACCTGCTGCTCCACCTTCTCGGCCAGGGTCATCGCCGCGGTGCCGGCCAGTCCGGCCAGGGCACCGCGCATCGCCGCTCGTCCCAACATGGGGGAGGCGGTACCCCGCCGTCCGCGCGCGAAAGGCGGATCCGCCCGACCGCGCGAGGCGGGCGCCGCCGTCAGCCGGCGAGGGGCTCCTGGGCGTCGAGCCCGGCCACGCGCTGGAGGTCGCGCAGGACGGCCGAGAGCTCGTCGGCGGTCCACGGCTCGCAGCAGTCGCAGCCGTCCTCGGCGAAGCAGCGCAGGCCGAGGGTGCCGCCGGCCTGGTCCTCGTCGATGGCCAGGTGGCCGCCCACCGGCGAGCGGTGGCAGGGGCAGCCGGACGCGCACAGCCCGATGCCCCAGCCGGAGACGACGACCGTCCGGCCGTCGTCCCAGATCTTGCCGACCTGGAAGACGGACGGCTTCTGGTTGCGGGTCATGCGGGAGCTCCCCTCGACGGCCCCCACTGCCGGAGGCCTCCTGCGGTTGCGCGGAAAATAATCCGGGAACCGTGTTTGAGGGGAGGTGCCGTGCGGTATGGGTGCGGGATTTCACTCCGCTGTCACAGCCGCCCCACGCGTGCGGCGGGGCGTCACACGTCGGTGACGCGCAGCCCCGCGTGCGCCTTGTACCGGCGGTTGACGCTGATCAGGTTGGCGGTGAGCGCCTCCACCTGGTGCGCGTTGCGCAGCCGGCCGGCGTAGACCCCGCGCATGCCCGGCACCGCCGACGCCAGCGCCTGGACCAGGTCGGTGGCCTCGCGGTCGTCGCCGAGCACCATGACGTCGGTGTCCACCTCGGCCACCTCGGGGTCCTCGAGCACCACGGCGCTGACGTGGTGGAAGGCGGCGACGACGCGGCTGTCGGGCAGCAGCGCGGCGGCCTGCTGGGCGGCCGACCCCTCCTCGACCGGCAGCGCGAAGGCGCCCTGCTTGTCGAAGCCGAGCGGGTTGACGCAGTCGACGACGACCTTGCCCGCGAGCTCCTCGCGCAGGCCGGCGAGCAGCTCGCCGTGCCCGTCCCACGGCACCGCCACGACGACGACGTCGCCCGCGCGCGCCGCCCCGCGGTTGTCGTCGCCGGTGACGTCGCCGCCGGTGGCCCCGGCGAGGTCGGCGGCGGTCGTGCCCGCGCGGCCGGCGTCGCGGCTGCCGAGCACGACCCGCACCCCGGCCGCGGCGAACCGCCGGGCCAGCCCGCGCCCCTGCGGGCCGGTGCCGCCGAGCACCGCCACGGTCAGCCCCTCGGGCACGCCGGCCCCGGTCGCCTCGGTCACTGGACGCCTCCTCGCCGCGCTCCCCGGCGGAGCGCCCGGGTGCGGACGCTAGCTGACGCAGGCGTCACATCGGCCCGCAGGTCCCTGCTCAGGCCGCCGGCGGCACGTCCGCGCCGATGGCCCGCACCCACACGGTGGTCAGCGTGCGCAGCAGCGCGTCCCGGTCGAAGTCGCGGCCGAGGTTGAGCCACACGTAGCAGGTGTGGTCGACCATCGCCCCGAGCACCTCGGCGGTGAGCACGGGGTCCAGCGACTTGTCGGCGATGCCCGCCTCCTGCTGGTGGGCGATGCCGCGCGCGGCGCGCTCGACGAACGCCTCGCGCACCTGCAGCCGCAGGTGCTTGAGCTCGGGCGTGAACGTCCCGACCTGCTCGACCAGCGCGATGATGCGGGCCCGCGGCCGGTAGGCGTCGACGAAGCGCTCCATGGCCGCGTAGGCCCGCTCGTACGGCGTCCCGGTGTGGGTGTCGGCCCGCAGCGCGACCAGCATCTCCCCCACGACCCCGGTGGCCACCGCCTGGAAGACGGCGTCCTTGGAGTCGAAGTAGGTGTAGAACGTGCCCTGGGCCACCCGCGCCTCGGCGACGATGTCGGCGACCCTGGTGTCGAGGAACCCGCGCTTCTCGAAGACGCGGCGCGCGGCGTCGAGCAGGGCGGCCTTGCGGGCCTGGCCCTTGCCGGTCAGCGGCCCGGCCTCGCGGCGCTCCTGCTGGCCGGCGCTCGCGACGGCGCCGACGCCTGCTCCCCGTGGTCCGCTCACCGGCCGCTCCTCCCGCTCCGGTCCCCGGCCCGCGCCACCCGACGGTGACGTCGCCGTCGACCGACGTCCGGCCGTCCGGGGACCGCAGGATCGTAACGGCCGGAGGGTCTGTTCCCCCACCCGTTGCCCCCTGTCGCCCCGGGTGGGAGAGCGCTACCGTGCCGCCATGCCAGTTGACACGCGCGTCACACGGATGCTGGGCATCGACGCCCCGATCATCTCCGCGCCGATGGGCTGGGTGGCCCGCCCCGAGCTCGTGGCCGCGGTCTCGGAGGCCGGTGGCATGGGCCTGGTGCCGGGCTCGCTCCCGGTCGACCAGGTGCGCGAGGACATCGCCCGCACCCAGGACCTCACCGACCGGCCGATCGGCGTCAACATCCCGCTGGCCTTCGCGAAGGACCCCGCCGTGGTCGACGCCGTCGTCGACGCCGGCATCCGGTTCGTCACCACCTCGGCCGGCTCGCCGGACCGGTACACGCCGCTGCTCAAGGACGCCGGGCTCACCGTCTTCCACGTCGTCCCGACGCTCGCCGCCGCGCGCAAGGCCGTCGCCGCCGGCGTCGACGGGCTGGTCGTCGAGGGCGTGGAGGGCGCGGGGTTCAAGAGCCCGCACGAGGTGGCGGCGATGGTGCTGCTGCCGCTGGTCACCCGCGCGGTCGACGTCCCGGTGGTGGCCGCGGGCGGCATCGTCGACGGCGCCTCGCTGCTGGCGGCCTTCGCCCTGGGCGCGGAGGGTGCGCAGATGGGCACCCGGATGCTCGCCTCGGCGGAGTCGGCGGTGCACGCCAACGTCAAGGACGCGGTGCTGCGGGCCACCGAGACCGACACCGTGCTCCTCAACCGGGAGCGGCGGCGCCCGATGCGGGTGCTGCGCACCGACCTGGTCGCCGCCGCCGAGGCCGACCCCGAGCGCGACCCCACCCCGCTGCTCGGCCGCATCCTGGAGACCTACCGCGACGGCGACCTCGAGGCCTCGCTGCAGCAGCTCGGGCAGGTCGCCGGGCGCATCGACGAGGTGATCCCGGCCGCGGAGATCGTCGCCCGCACGGTGGCGGAGTTCGAGCACCTGCTCGGCACGCTCGCCGCGCGGCACCTGCCGGTCCCGGCCTGACCCGGTGGCCGGCCGGCGCCCGTTCGGCGGCTGGCGGGTCGTCGCCGCCCTCGCGTGGACCAGCGGCGTCACGGTCGGCGTCAGCTTCTACGGCGTCTCGGTCTACCTGGAGGCGCTGACGACCGGCCCGGGCGCGCTGCCGGTCGCCGTCGTCTCGCTGGCCACGGGCGCCTTCCTGCTGGTGAGCGGGGTGTCGGGACTGGGCGTCGCCGCCCTGCTGGACCGGCTCGACCCGCGCTGGGTGGTCGGCGGCGGCGCGGTGCTGGTCGCCGCGGCCGTGCTCGGCCTCGGCCGGGTGCAGACCAGCGGGCAGCTGCTGGCCGCCTACGCCGTCCTCGGCATCGGGTTCGCCGCCACCGCCGCCATCCCGGCGAGCACGCTGGTGGCCCGCTGGTTCGTCCGCCGCCGCACGACGGCGCTGTCGCTCGCCTTCCTCGGCCTGCCGATCGGCGGCGCGGTGCTCACCCCGCCGGTGGCGCTGCTGGTCGACGAGCTCGGCGTCGCCGGCGCCTCGCCGTGGCTGGCCGGCGGGCTGCTGGCCGCCGTCCTCCCGGCCGCGCTGCTGCTGCGCGCCGACCCCGCCTCGGTGGGACAGCGGCCCGACGGCGACGCCGGCCCGCCGCTGCCCCCGGCCGGCGCCGACGGCGGCTCCCCCGGCGTCGGCCCCGCGCTGCGCACCGGCTGGTTCTGGGTGGTCACCGCCGCGCTGACGCTCGGCATGCTCGGGCAGGTCGGCACGCTGTCGCACCTGTTCAGCGCGGTCACCCAGCGGCTGGACACCGCGACGGCGGCGCTGGCGGTCTCGGTGACCGCCATGGCGAGCCTCGCCGGGCGCCTGGCCGGCAGCTGGCTGCTCGCCCGGGTGCGCCTGGCGCCGGCCGCCGTCGCCCTGCTCGCGGTGCAGGGCCTCGCGACGACCGCGACGGCGGTGGCCTCGGGCGCGCTGGCCGTCGTCGGGGCGGCGGCCCTGTTCGGCGTGACCATGGGCAACCTGCAGGTGCTGCACCCGCTGCTGGTGGCCGAGCGCTTCGGCGGCGGCCGGACCTACGGGCGGGTGCTCGCGGCCTCGAACCTCGTCGTCACGGCCGGCATGGCCGGCGGCCCCGCCGCGGTGGGCGCGGTGCGGGCGCAGACCGGCGGCTACACGGCGGCGCTGTGCCTGGCGGGCGCCGCCGCGCTCGCCGGGGCAGGGGTGCTGGCCGCAGGGGCCCGCACGGCGCGGCGGCCCGTGGCCGCCGTCCGGACCGAGGAGGCACAGTGCGCCGGTTCGCCGACGTGACCGAGCTGCTGGACACGCCCGCGGGCACCGAGCTGGGACAGACGCCCTGGCGGGCGGTGCCGCAGGCGCAGGTGGACGCCTTCGCCGCCACCACCGGCGACGACCAGTGGATCCACGTGGACCCCGCGCGGGCGGCCGCCGGGCCCTTCGGCGCGACGGTGGCGCACGGGATGCTCACGCTCTCGCTGGTGCCTCCGATGGTCGGCGAGGTGGTGTCGGTGACCGCGCGCTACGGGCTCAACTACGGCTTCGAGCGGGTGCGCTTCCCCGCCCCCGTCCGGGTGGGCAGCGAGATCCGCGGCCGGGTCGCGCTGCGCGGCACGGTGCCGGTGGACGGCGGGGTGCGGGCGACGTTCGGCGTCACCGTCGACGTGCGGGACGCGACGGGCACGGTCGGCCCGAAGCCGGTGTGCGTGGCCGACAGCGTCATCGTCTGGCTCCGGTGACGTGCTGGTCCCCCTTCAGAGACGGGCGACCAGCTCGTTCTTGCGGACCTTGCCCGTGGGGTTGCGCGGCAGCTCCACGAGCACGTGGTACTCCACCGGCACCTTGTAGGACGCCAGCCGCTCCCGGCACGTCCGCTCGAGCGCCTCGACCGTCGGGGCCGGCTGCTCGCGGTGCTCGACGAAGGCCACCACGACCTCGCCCCACGTCTCGTCGGGGCGGCCGACGACGGCGGCGTCGGCGACCCCCGGGACGTCGGTGAGCACCTGCTCCACCTCGGCGACGTAGATGTTCTCGCCGCCCCGGATGATCATGTCGCGGCTGCGGCCGCCCAGGAACAGGTAGCCCCGCTCGTCCATCCAGCCGCGGTCGCCGCCCCAGAAGAAGCCGTCGTGCAGGGCGGTGGTCGTGAGGTCGGGCATGTCGAGGTAGCCGTCCATGACGCAGTCGGTGCGCGCGGCGATGTTGCCGACGACGCCGGGCGGGCACGGGCGGCCCTCGTCGTCGAGGATCCGCAGGTCCACGCCGAGGATCGGCTGGCCGGCGGAGGCGAGCAGGTGCTCCTCCCCCGCCAGGGCGCGGCGGTGGTCGTCGGGGCGCAGCAGGGTCTGCAGCCCCGACTCGGTGCCGGCGCCGAAGAGGTTGAAGAAGTCGACCGACGGCCAGCGCTCCAGCGCCCGCCGCAGCAGGCTCGGGGGCATCGGCGCGGAGCCGTAGAGCAGGGTGTCCAGCCGCTCGCCGGGGCCGGGGCCGCCGTCGGCCTCCATCACCTGCTGGATCATCGTGGGCACGAGGAAGCAGCCGGTGAGCAGGCCGGAGGAGATGGCCCGGGCGACGACGTCCGGTTCGAACTGCGGGTGGATCAGCGACGTCGCCCCGTGGGCCACCTGGTTGAAGACGATCGCCCAGCCGGCGATGTGGAAGATCGGCGAGGCGGTGTAGCGGACGGCGCCCGGCCGGGCCGCGGTCTCGCCGCCCATCCAGAGCATCGTCTTGAGCATCCGCGCGCTCTGCACGACGCCCTTGGGCAGGCCGGTGGTGCCGCTGGTGAACATGATCCCGAGGACGTCGTCGTCCTCGACGCGGACCTCGGGCGGCACGGGGCGCCCCTCGGCGACCAGCGTCTCGACGTCGTCGTCGAGGCAGCCGTCGAGCGACCACAGCCGCACCTCGCCGGGCAGCGTGCCGAGCACCTTGCGGGCGGTCTCGAGGTAGCGCTCGCCGACGAAGAACCAGCCCGGCCGCGCCCGGCCCAGGACGTTCTCGATCTCGAACGGCGCCAGCCGGTAGTTGACCGGCACGTAGGTGAGGCCGAGCTTGAAGCAGGCGCCGAGCAACTCGGCGTAGGCGAAGGAGTCGGTGTCCAGCAGCGCGACCCGGTCGCCCTTGCGCGCGCCGCGGGCGGTGAGCGCGTCGCAGATCCGGTCGATGCGCTCGTCGACCTCGGCGAAGGTGCGGGACCGGCCGTCGACGGTGGTCCAGCACGCCCGGTCGGGCCAGCGGCGGGCGGCGTGGGCGAAGAGGTGTCCGAGGGGCCAGGAGGTGCTGGTCGTCGTCACGGGGGGGCTCCTGCGTCGGCGGGACGGGGTGGCGGGGACCCGGGGCCGGCCACGCGGCCGGCCCCGGGCGGGCGGTCAGCCGGTGATCGCGCGCTCGGCCACCGAGGTGTCGAGCTCGGTGAAGCCCTCGTCGTTCACCGGGGCGAGCGTCCCGTCGTCCTGGACCTCGAAGAAGATCGCCTCGTGGCTGCAGGCACCCGGGCGGCCGGGCCACTGCTGGCCGTCGCAGGTGACCTCGGGGCCGAGGAAGGTCTTGAAGTCCTGCACGGCCTTCATCGCGTCGGTGACCGCCTGCGCGGTGATCTCGCCGTCCATCTCGTTCAGGATGTTCGCCAGGTTCACGATGCCCGCGAAGGAGTACAGCGACCGGGCCGACAGCTCGTCCTCGTAGCCCACGGCCTCCATGGCCTCGGAGAAGGCGTCGAGCTCCTCCTGCACCTCGGCGGGGGCGTTGTCGTAGGAGCGCGGCACCCACAGGCGCGGCTGGACGATGGCGCCCGCGGCCTCGCCGCCGAGCTCCTCGATGAACTGCGAGCAGGAGCCGGCGAACATCGTGCCCTCGAAGCCGTTCTGCCGGAGCGCCTGGACCAGCCCGGTGCAGGCGTCCTCCGGGAGGGCGATGACCCCGGCGACGTCGGGGTCGCTGGCCAGCTCGGTCTGCGCGAGCACCTGGTAGTTGAGGTTGTCGACCGTGGTGTAGACGCCGGTGACGTCGAGGCCGAGCTCCTCGCCCAGCGGCTTGACCAGCTGGTCGACGTAGCCGTGCGAGGACGGCGCGTCGGTGACCGCCAGCGCCGCGGTCGAGGCGCCCTGGTCGGCCAGCACGGTGACCATGCCCAGAGCACTGGTCTCCAGGGGGCCGGAGAAGTAGAACGCGGTGCCGTACTCGGCGGCCTCCGCCACGCCCTGCCCGGCCAGCGTGCCCACGATCGGGATGCCCGCCTCGGCGAGGATCGGCGTCATGGCGCCGACGCTCGTGCCGTCGTAGGCGTCGAAGACGACGGGGACGTCGGAGCTGACGAACCCGTTCGCGCAGTTGACACCGGTCTCAGGTGTGCCGTCGCCGGAGCAGATGTCGAGCTCGAGCGGGCGGCCGCCGATGCCGCCCAGCTCGTTGTTGACGTACCACTCGGCCGCCTCGGCCCCGTAGGTGTTCTGCGGGTAGGCGACCGGGCCGGTGTCCAGGGACTGGACACCGATCACCACGGGATCGCCGCTGAGGTCGCCGCTCGAGTCCGCGTCCGCCGCGGGCTCGCTGCACGCGGTGGCCACGAGCAGGACCGCCGCGCCGGCCGATGCGGCCGCCAGTCGCTTCATCTGACTCTCCTTCGAGTCCGGGTGGTGCGGACGGGACCGGCCGGGGCCGGAGGGTGCCACGGGCTGTGGCACGCGTCACGCAGCGGAGCCTGGCGTGACCTGACGTTGACGTCAAGGTCTAGCGGTGTACGAACCCGTCGGAGGCCGTGAGGACGTCGTCGAGGGCGGTGAGCAGCGCCCGCCGGGTGCCCGCGACGTCGTCGAGCATGAGGTGGTGGCCGGCGCCGGCGACGGTGTGCTGGGGCACCGGCCGGCCCCACCGGCGCGCCAGGGCCGCCGCGGCGTCCGGGCCCACGAGCGCGCTGCGCTCGCCGCGGACGACCGACACCGGGCAGGTGACGCCGTCGAGGGAGTCGGTGAGGCCGGGGCGCAGCACGACGTCGAAGATCGCGCCGTCGACCTTCCACCCCACACCGCCGGGCACCGGCCGCACGGAGCGCCCGGCCACGTAGGCGAGCGCGGCCGGGTCGCCCACGTCCTGGGGCGGGGCGAGGCGGTAGGCCGCGACCGCCGCGGCGATGTCGGGGAAGACCCGGGTCCCCCGCGGCCGCGAGGGTGCCGGCGGGGGCCCCGGCGGGCGGGCGGGCTCCTCGGGGATCGAGTCGAGCAGCACCAGCCCCGACACCGCCTCCGGCGCTCGGGCGGCCGCGCCGGCGGCGACCAGCCCGCCGACGCTGTGCCCGACCAGCACCGGGCGGTCCAGGCGGAGCGCGGCGACGACGGCGAGCACCTCGGCCGACCACCCGGCCATCGAGTACCGCGCGCGGCGGCCGCTGTCGCCGTGCCCGGACAGGTCCAGCGCCACGACGTCGTGCCGCCCGGCCAGCGCCGGCACGATGCCGTGCCACCAGCCGGTGTGGGCGGAGGTTCCGTGCACCAGCACCAGCGACGGCGCCCCGCCCGGCCAGCGCTCCCAGGCGACGTCGGCGCCGTCGACCGGGACCGTCCCCCGTTCCGTCAGGAGGCCACCGCCGCGGCGCTGGTGGCCCCCCTGCCGCCGGGGACCCCGCCGGTTCCGTCGCTGCCGGCGAACTCGTCGGCGCCGAAGTACGCGGCCTCGACCTGGTCGCGGTGCGCCAGCAGGTCACGGGCGGCGCCCTCGAGGACGACGCGGCCGTGGTTGAGGATCACGCCGCGGTCGGACACCGACAGCGCCAGCTCGATGTGCTGCTCGACCAGGACGACGCCGATGCCCTCCTCGCGGGCCAGGGCGCGGATCGAGGGCAGCATCTCCTGGACGATCTTGGGCGCGAGGCCGAGGCTCATCTCGTCGATCATCAGCACCCGCGGGCGGCCGAGCAGCGCCTTGGCGATGGTGAGCATCTGCTGCTCGCCGCCCGAGCACAGCCCCACCCGGCGGCCCAGCAGGCCCTTCAGCGCCGGGAAGCGGTCGAGGACGGCCGCCTCCCGGGCCGGGTCCTGCTTGCGCTGGGCCAGCCGGAAGTGGTCCCGCACCGTCAGGCCGGGGAAGATCCCGCGGTCGTCGGGCACCAGCAGCACCCCGCGCCGGGCCAGCTCGTGCGGGCGCCGCACGTTGACCGGCCTGCCGAGCGCGGTCACCGAGCCGGCCATCGGCGGCACCAGGCCGACGATCGCCAGCAGCGACGTCGTCTTGCCCGCGCCGTTGGGGCCGAGCACGGAGACGACCTCGCCGGCGCCGACGGTGAACGACAGGTCGCGGATGGCCGGCACGCCGTTGTAGCCGGCGGTGAGCCCGTCGACGACGAGCAGCGGGCCGCCGTCGGCGGTGGTGGTCTCAGGCATCGACGGTCTCCATCGGGGCTCCCAGGTAGGCCGCGACGACGGCCGGGTCGGTGCGGGCCACCGCGGGCGGCCCGGTGAAGATGGGCTTGCCGAACTCGAGGACGCACACGACGTCGCAGACGCCCAGCACCAGCGACATGTCGTGGTCGATGAGCAGCACGCCGGGCCCCTGGGCGGCGATGCTGCGCACCCGCTCGGCGAACTCGAGGCTCTCGTTGGAGTCCAGGCCCGCGGCGGGCTCGTCGAGCAGCAGGAGCCGGCAGGTGCCGGCCAGCGCCCGGGCGACGCCGACCAGCTTCTGCTGGCCGAGGGTCAGGTCGCGGGCGAGGGTGCCGGCCACGCCGGTGAGCCCGACGGCGTCGAGCGCGCGGCCGACCACCGCCTTCCCCGCGGCGTCCCGGCGGCCGAACACGTCGCGCCACAGCGCGCCCGCGCCGCCCGGCCGGGCCGCCACCAGGATGTTCTCGGCGACGGTGAGGTTGCCGAACAGCTCCCCCGACTGCCAGGTGCGGGTGAGGCCCAGCGCCCGGCGGCGGTGCGGGGGCAGCCCGTCGAGCGGCTGCCCGTCGAGCTCCACGGTGCCGGTGCAGGCGGTGAACCCGGTGACGGCGTCGACGAACGTCGTCTTCCCCGCGCCGTTGGGGCCGATCAGGCCGACGACCTGGCCGGGCTCCACCGACAGCGAGATGTCGGCGTTGGCGACCACGCCGCCGTAGCGGACGGTCAGGGACGTGGTGTGCAGACCTGCGCGGGGCTCAGACACCGGTGGTCTCCCTCGGCTTCTCGGCGGGGACGGGGGTGGGCGCGGCGTCGGCGGCCGCCGGGGGCGCGGCGCGGCCGGAGCGCAGCTTCTTCTTGACCCACTCGACCTGGTGCCGGGTCTCGCCGGCGATGCCCGAGGGGTTGAGGACGGCGGTGAGGATCAGCCCGATGCCGGTGATCAGCGGGTAGGCGTTGCCCATGTCGAACACCGAGTGCAGGGCGGTGTAGACCAGCCCCAGCGGGCCGAGGACGCCGGCCACCAGCGCGCCGCCGAACGAGGTGATCCCACCGAGGTAGGCGACGGCGAGCACCGAGAGGCCGACGACCACCGAGAACGACTCCGCCGACAGCTCGCCGCGGCTGTAGCCGATCAGGCACCCGGCGACGCCGGCGATGAACGCCGAGAGGCCGAACCCGATGAGCTTGGTGCGCCGCACGTCGATGCCGACCGAGGCGGCGGCCCGCTCGTTGGCGCGGACGGCGAGGAAGGCGCGGCCGGTGTCGCCGCGGGCGATGCGGACGAACAGCAGCACCATCAGCACGAGGATCGCCAGGACCATCAGCGAGAACTCCAGCCGGGCGAGGTTGCGGCCCTCGCGGATGGCGAAGTCGATGCCGAAGAGCGTCGGCCGGCCGATCGGGTTCCCGGTGGGCGGCGTCAGGCTGTAGTTGTCGAAGACGAACCGCTCGATGGCCAGCGCCGCGGCGATGGTGACGATGGCCAGCTGCACGCCGCGGATGCGGAAGGCCGGCAGCGCCACGAGCATGCCCAGGGCCGCGGCCAGCGTCGCGCAGACGACGATCGCGATCGGGAAGGGCACGTCCCACGCCGTCGTCAGCTTCGACAGGGCGAACCCGGCCGCGCCGGCGAACGCCGACTGGGCCAGCGAGATCTGCCCGAGGTAGCCGGTGATGACCACGTAGGACAGCGCGAGGATCGCGATGATCAGCGACGTCGTCAGGCCGAAGCGGTAGCTCGGGGTGAAGAACACCAGGCAGGCGACGGCGATGCCGACCAGCAGGGCGGCCTTCCACGGCACGAACCGCGGGACGACGACATCGGGCAGCCGCACCGACTGCAGCGACCCGCGGGCCGGCAGCCGCTTGCCGAAGGCGAACAGGATGACCATGACCAGGAGGAAGGGCAGCACCTGGTCCAGGCCCGACTGCGCCCACTGCGGCCACCAGCTGCGGGTGGCCAGCAGTGACAGCTCCGACTGGATGATCCCCAGCCCGATCGCGCCGGCCACCGCCAGGCCGATCGACTCCAGCCGGGCGATGAGCACGACGGCGAGGGCCGGGACGACGAGCAGCGTGTAGTTGGCCGGGCTCAGGCCGGTGAGCGAGCCGCCCATGACGACGGCCATCGTGCTGACCAGCGAGGCGAGCACCAGCGCGATCAGGGCGAGCCGGTCCGGCGAGAAGCCCATGAGCACCGCGCCGCGCTCGTTCTCCGAGGCCGCGCGGGTGGCCCGGCCGGACGCGGTGAGCCGCAGGTAGGCCCACACCGCCGCGGCGAGCACGATCATGATCGCCACCATCGTCAGCTCGCGGAGCGGCACGGTGGCGCCGAGCAGCTCGAGCGAGCCGGTGGGCAGGATCGACTCCACCTGGATGCTGTTGGGCCCGAACCGGATGACCGCCAGCGCCTGCAGCGCGACCATGAGGCCGATCGAGACGACCACCTGGGCCAGCGCCGGCGCCCGCCGGACCGGCCGGAACACCAGGTAGTGCGCCAGCACGCCGAGGACGACGGCGTTGGCGAGGCCCACGAGCAGGGCGACCGCGGTGCCCGGCGGCTCGGGGAACCAGATGGTGCCGATCGGCAGGACCAGCTCGCCGTCGTCCTGCACGCGGGCGAAGACGTAGGCGCCCCACATGGCCATGGCGCCCTGGGCGAAGTTGATGATCCCGGTCGCCCGGTAGACCAGCAGCAGGCCCGTGGACAGGCCGATGTAGACGGCTCCGAGCCCCAGCCCGAGGGCGGCGAACTCGAGAAGGGTGGTCATCGTTGACTCCTCGCGGTCAGCGGAGGCCGGGGGTGCGGGCGGGCGGGGTCAGGTGCCGACGACGCGCTCGGCGACGGCGGTGTCGAGCTCGGTGAAGCCGTCCTCGGAGACGGGCGCGAGCGTCCCGTCCTCCTGGACCTCGAAGAAGATCGCCTCGTGGCTGCAGGCACCGGGCCGGCCGGGCCACTGCTGGCCGTCGCAGGTCACCTCGGGCCCGAGGAAGGTCGGGAAGTCGCGGACGCCCTTCATGGCGTCGGTGACCGCCTGCGCGGTGATCTCGCCGTCGACCTCGTTCAGGATGTTGGCGAGGTTGACGATGCCGGCGAACGAGTACAGCGACCGGGCCGACTGCTCGTCCTCGTACCCGACGGCCCCCATGGCCTCGGCGAACGCGTCGAGCTGCTCCTGCACCTCGGCCGGCGCGTTGTCGTAGGAGCGCGGCACCCACAGGCGCGGCTGCACGATCGCCCCGGCCGCCTCGCCGGCCAGCTGCTCGATGAACTGCGAGCACGACCCCGCGAAGACGGTGCCCTCGAAGCCGTTCTGGCGCAGGGCCTGCACCAGGCCGGTGCACGCCTCCTCGGGCAGCGAGATGACGCCCGCGACGTCGGGGTCGCCGGCGAGCTCGGTCTGCGCGAGCACCTGGTAGTTGAGGTTGTCGACCGTGGTGTAGACGCCGGTGACGTCCAGGCCCAGCTCGCCGGCGAGCGGCGTGACCAGGTTGTCCACGTAGCCGTGTGACGAGGGGACGTCGTTGACCGCCAGCGCCGCGGTCGAGGCGCCCTGGTCGGCCAGCACGGTGACCATGCCCAGAGCACTGGTCTCCAGCGGGCCGGAGAAGTAGAAGGCCGTGCCGTACTCGGCGGCCTCCGCCACGCCCTGTCCGGCCAGCGTGCCCACGATCGGGATGCCCGCCTCGCCGAGGATCGGCGTCATCGCCCCGACGCTGGCCTGGTCGTAGGCGTCGAACACGACCGGGACGTCGGAGCTGACGAACCCGTTCGCGCAGCTCACGCCCGTTTCCGGCGTCCCGTCGCCGGAGCAGACGTCGAGCTCCAGCGGCCGCCCGCCGATGCCGCCGAGCTCGTTGTTCACGTACCACTCGGCCGCCTCGGCCCCGTAGGTGCTCTGCGGGTAGGCCGAGGGCCCGGTGTCCTGGGACTGGACGCCGAGGACCACGGGGTCGCCGGACAACCCGCCGGAGGTGTCGGTGTCCGCCTGCGGCTGGCTGCAGGCGGTGAGGGCGACGGCGAGCGCCGCACATCCGGCGAGGGTCTTCCTGGTGCGCAAGGGGGTCATCCTGTCGTCGGCGGTCCGCCCGGCGTCGTCGCCGGGCGGGCTGTCGGGGGTCGGGCGGCGCCGCGGGAGGGCACGCCCGGGGCCGGCCGCGGCGGTGGGGGCCGCCGCCGCGGGGCCGGGGAGGGCGGTCAGGCGCCGGTGAGCCCGGCGGCCTTGAGCGCGAGCTGCTTGGCGCGGTCCATGTCGTAGTGCCGGCGGGTCACCAGCCGCTGGGCGAACATGCCGCCGCCGGACTGCAGGTTGGTGACGTGGTGCCAGCCGCCGTAGGCGTCCGCGGTGGTGTCACGGATCGCGTGGAACAGCTGGGTCCGGTACCGGCCGCTGACGTCGTCGCCGGTGGACATGTACTTCTCGAGGAACGGCGCGAGCGTCTCGTTCTCGAAGTCGGAGTTCGACGGCGCGGTGAGCACGGCACCGCCGGCGATCTCGTGCAGGTGGCGCACCATCTTGGAGAACTGGGCGGCACCCTGGAACTTGGTGACGTTGGTGTACATGTCGTCGGGGTAGTAGTACCCCTGCGGCGTCGAGTGCGCGTGCAGCAGCGCCGCCTCCAGGCCTGCCCTGAGCAGGGTGGCGTGGATCATCATCTCGTCGATCTTCTCGCGGATGTGCGAGATCTTGGCCGCGCCGTTGGCCTCGGCGATCAGCTGCGCGAGGCCCACCAGCTCGTCGGCCTGCTCGACCATGAACGCGGTGCCACCGAGGCGCTCCCACAGGCCCAGGGAGTGGGCGAACACGGCCGCCTGCTCGGCCTGGCCGTCGAGGAAGACGCGCTCGGAGGGCACGAAGACGTCGTCGAAGATGCACATGCTGTCGGGCACGCTGATCTTGGCGCTGGTCGGGTGGTCGCGCTCGTCCCGGCCGTAGGGGTGGTAGCTGGTGTTGGTGATGTGCACGCCCGGCGCGTTCACCGGCACCGCGGCGCAGATCGCCCAGTCCTCCTCGCCCGGCCGCATGTTCTTGGTCGGCATGACCATGAGGTCGTGGCCGAGCGCGGCGGCGCTGATGTGCAGCTTGGCGCCGCGGATGACCACGCCGTCGGGGGTGCGGTCGACCACCCGCACGTAGGCGTCGGGGTCGTCCTGGGCGGCGGGGTGCCGGCTGCGGTTGCCCTTCGCGTCGGTGATGCACTCGGTGATCCGGATGTCGCGGCGCTTGGCGTCCTCGACGTAGGCGTGGATGCGCTCGACGTACTGCGGCGCGACGCCCTCGATCCGCGGCGCGGCCACCAGCAGCGTCATCAGCGACTGGTAGGTGACGTTGAGCAGCAGGTCCATCTCCATGAACACCGGGATCTTGTCCCGGAGCTCCTCGGGGGACCGCGGGGCGTCGATGAGCGGGTTCACCGCGCCGGGCTCGCTCGAGTAGTGCTTGTCGTAGCCGTCGGCGGCCACCTGCAGCGGGACCGCGAGCGCCGGCTCGGTCTCCATGTCCTCGATCCGGCGGCCCTGGAAGTAGACCTTCCGGCCGTCCTTCAGCGAGTCCTTGTACTGCTGTCCGGTCAGCATCCGGGGAGCTCCTCGAGGGGGTCGGGGACCGCCGGCACGGGCCGGTCGGCCGCGCTCGCGGAGGGGATCCGACCGGTCCGGCGAGCAGAGAGTGACAGTGACGTCGGTGTCACATTGGCAGTGAGCCAGGACACTGTCAAGGGCCCGCCGGCACCCGCCGGTCCGCCGTCGGACGGCCCGTTCCCGGGCACGCCGGACAGGCCCCCGGGCGCCGCTCGGGGGCCTGTCCGCGCCCGTGCGCTAGACGCCGCGGCTGGGGCCGCCGGCGCCCTCCACGAGACCTGCGACGGCGAGCGCCGCGTGCTTGGCGGCGTCCATGTCGTAGTGCTTGCGCGTGACGATCCGCTGCGCGTAGAGCCCCCCGCCGGCCTGCACGTTGGTGACCTGCCGCCAGCCGCCGAAGGAGTCCGCGGTGAGGTCGCGGATGGCGTGGAACAGCCGCGTGCGGTACTCGCCGTCGACGTCGGCCCGCGTGGACATGTACTTGCGGGCCAGCGCGCCGACCTCGGGGTTCTCCAGGTCGGCCAGCGTGGGCGCGGTGACCACCGCGGCGCCGGCGATGTCGTGCAGGTGCCGGACCATGAGGTTGTAGGCGGTGGCGCCGGTGTACTTGCCCGCGTTGGTGTAGAGCTCGCTGGGGAAGACGGCGCCCAGCGCCCCGGTCTCGGCGTGCACCAGCGCGGCCTCCAGGCACGCCCGGACGACGGTCGCGTGGATGACCATCTCGGAGATCTTCTCCTTGACGTGGCCGATCCGCGCCAGGCCGTTGGCCTCGGCGACCAGCTGCGCCAGCCCGACGAGCACGTCGGCGCCGTCGGCCATGGAGCTCAGCCCGCCCAGGCGCTCCCACAGGCCCAGCGAGTGGGCGAAGACGGCGGCCTGCTCGGTCTCGCCGTCGAGCAGCACCCGCTCGGTGGGCACGAAGACGTCGTCGAAGATGACGAAGCCCTCGGGGAAGTGCTCCTGGCCGGAGACCGGGAAGTGCCGGACGTCGGGGTGACGCGGCGCGTAGCTGGTGTTGATGATCTTCACGCCGGGCGCGTCGACCGGGACCACCGCGGCGATCGCGTAGGCCTCCTCCCCCGGCTTCATCGCCTTGGTGGGGATGGTCATCAGCTCGTGGCCGAAGGAGGCGGCGGTGATGTGCAGCTTGGCCCCGCGGATGACGACGCCGTCGGGCCCGCGGTCGACGACGCGCACGTAGGCGTCCGGGTCGTCCTGGCGGGTGGGCGGCAGCGAGCGGTCGCCCTTGGCGTCGGTGATGCACTGGGTCATCCGGATGTCGCGCGCCTGCGCGGTCCGGACCACCTCGTCGAGCCGCTCGACGTACTGCGGCGCGGTGGTCGCCAGCCGACCGGCCGCCGTCGCCAGCGTCATGATCGACGTGTAGTTGACGTGGGCCATCATGCCGGCGGAGTGCACCAGCTCGACCTTCTCGCGCAGCTCCTCGGGCGTGCGCGGGACGCCCGCGGCGGGGTTGACGCCGTCGACGGCCTGCGCGGCGAGCCAGTCGTAGCCGTCGGCCACGTTCTGCACGACCTGGCCGAGCACGGGGTGGCCGGGCAGGTCCTTGACCCGCTCGCCCTCGAAGTAGGTGGCGCGGCCGTCGTCGAGCGTGGCCTTGTACTGCTCACCGGTGAGCACGGGGACCTCCAGGGTGGGACGGGTCAGGACAGCTGGGCGCGGCCGCGGTCGAGCAGGCCGGCGCGGCGGCGCTCGACCTCGGCGGGGTCGTAGCGGGCCGACCACTCGGCGCAGGTGGCCGCCTCGATCTCGAAGCCCCCGTTCACGGCGGCGGCCTCGATGTCGCGGTAGGAGCGCAGCAGCCGGCGGACGGCGGCGCGGTCGTTGCCCGCGATGGTCGCGGCCAGCCGGCGGGCGGTGGGCAGCAACTGCTCGTGCGGCACCACCTCGGTGACCAGGCCCGCGCGCAGCGCCTCGGCGGCGGGCAGGTGGTCGCCGGTCAGGCTCATCCGGCGGGCCAGGGTGCGGCCGACGGCGAGCGGCAGCAGCACCGACAGCCCCCAGCCGGGCAGGATGCCGACCCGCGCGTGGGTGTCGGCGAACCGGGCGCGCTCGGAGGCGACCAGCACGTCGCAGTTGAGGGCGAGCTCCAGGCCGCCGGTGACCGCGGCGCCGTTGACCGCTCCGATGACCGGCTTGGACAGCTGGGGCCACGGCTGCCAGGAGGGCCGCCCGCCGTCCCCGTCGCCGAGCGAGAGGTTGTCGCCGCTGCTGCCGAGCTGCTTGAGGTCCAGCCCGGCGCAGAAGGCGGGGTCGGCGCCGGTGAGCACGACGGCGTCGACGTCGTCGTCGTCCTCCAGCGCGGCCATGGCCTCCCGCAGCCGGGCCATCAGCCCGGCCGAGAGCGCGTTGCGCGCCTCGGGCCGGTTGAGGGTGACGGTGGCGACCGGTCCGTCCCGCTCGACGAGCAGGACGTCCTGCGCGGTGCCGGTGGCTGGCACGGCGGTCACCGGCCCCGCCAGACCGGCGGGCGCTTCTCGGCGAAGGCGGTGGCGCCCTCGCGGGCGTCCTCCGAGCGCGCGACCGGCCCGGCGATCACCTCCTGCTCGCGCCAGCCCTGCTCCTCCGGCCAGTCCAGCGCGGAGGCGACGATCCGCTTGCTGGCGATGACCGCGAGCGGGCCGTTGGCGGCGATGCCGGCGGCGAGCTCGAGCGCGGCGTCCAGCGCCGTGCCGTCGGGGACCAGCCGGTTGACCAGGCCGAGCTCGCGCATGCGGGGTGCGGGGACGTGGTCGCCGAGCAGCGCCAGCTCCATCGCCTGGTGGTAGGCGATGCGGCGGGGCAGCCGCAGCAGCCCGCCACCGGCGGCGACCAGGCTGCGCTTGACCTCGGGGATGCCGAAGGAGGCCCCCTCGGCGGCGACGACGAGGTCGCAGGCCAGCACGATCTCGAACCCGCCGGCCAGCGCGTAGCCCTCGACGGCGGCGATCAGCGGCTTGGCCGGCGGCCGCTCGACCAGCCCGGCGAACCCGCGGCCGGCGACCACCGGCGTCTCGCCGCGGACGAAGGCCTTGAGGTCCATGCCGGCGCAGAACGTGCCGGCGGCGCCGGTGAGCACGCCGGCGCGCAGGTGCTCCTCCTCGTCGAGCCGGTCCATCGCCTCGGCCACCGCGGCGGCCAGCGCCTCGTTCACGGCGTTGCGCGCCTGCGGCCGGTTGAGCGTGACGACCAGGACGCCGTCGCGCTCCTCGGTGAGCACCTCGTCGCTCATGGGGTCTCCTCTGCGGGGTCGGGGTCGGGGCCGGTCAGGCCGGCTCGAGGACGGCGTCGGCCAGCCGGGCGGCGGCTGCCGCCCGCCCGCCGAGCAGAGCGGCGTCGCTGACGGCGCGCTTGTAGTGCAGGTGGGTCGGGTGCTCCCAGGTGAAGCCGATGCCGCCGTGCACCTGGACGGTGCTCTTCGCGACCCGCAGGTGCGCCTCGGCGGTGACCACGGTGGCGAGGTCGGCGGCCAGCTCCGGGTCGTCGGTGCCGGCGTCGGCGGCCCAGGCGGCGTGGTAGGCCACCGAGCGGGCGTGCTCGACGTCGACCAGCATGTCCGCGCAGCGGTGCTTGACCGCCTGGAACGACCCGATGGGCCGGCCGAACTGCAGCCGCTGGCGGGCGTACTCGACCGACGAGTCGAGCATCCGCTGGGCGCTGCCCACGGCGGCCGCGGCGAGCACGACCGCGGCGGTGCGCCGGGCGGCGGCGACGGCGGCCGCGGCCGTGGCGGCGGACCCGACCGGGCGGGCCGCGACGCCGTCGAGGTGCAGCCGCGCCTGCCGGCGGGTGAGGTCGAGGCCGGACTGGACCTCGCGGGAGAGGCCCGCGGCGTCGCCGTCGACGAGGAACAGCGCCGGGCCGTCGTCGGACGCGGCGAGGACGAGCAGCGCGTCGGCGGCGGCGCCGTCGAGGACGTGCGCCTGCTCGCCGGTGAGCCGGCCGCCGGCGCCGGCGGTGACCGAGGGCTGCGCCGGCGCCCAGCCGCCGCGGTCGTCGGTGGCGGCCAGCGCGAGCACCGTGGTGCCCTCGACGACGCCGGGCAGCAGCTCCTTGGCCACGGCGTCGTCGCCGGTGGCCAGCAGCGCCGGCACGGCCAGCGCCACGGTGCCCACGAGCGGGCCGGGTAGCAGCGTGCGGCCGGTCTCCTCGCCCAGCAGTGCGAGCTCGACCAGCCCGGCGCCGGCGCCGCCGTGCTCCTCGGGGACGGCGAGGCCCAGCAGCCCGACGTCGGACCCCAGCCGCCGCCACACGGCGCGGTCGAAGCCCTCGCCGGTGCCCATCAGGCGGCGCACCTCCTCCTCGGGGGCGGAGCGGGTGCAGACGTCGCGGGCGACCTCGCGCAGGGCGCGCTGTTCGTCGCTGAACTCGAACTCGACCACGGGCCGGTCCTCTCTAGAAGGTGCCGCCGTCGACGACGACGCGCTGGTCGGTGAGGTAGGAGCAGGCGGGGTCGACCAGCGCGCGCACGACGGCGGCGACGTCCTGCGGCGAGCAGACCCGCCCGAACGGCGAGCCGGGGTCGAGCAGCCGGATGTCGGTCACGTCCTGCGTGGCCCGCACCAGCCGGCGGCCCATCTCGGTGTCGACCAGGCCCGGGGCGACGATGTTGACCCGCACGCCGTTGGCCCGCTCCTCGCGGGCCAGGACGTGCGCCATCGCCTCCGCCGCGGCCTTGGCCATGGCGTAGGGGGCGCCGTTCGCCGGCCAGGCGTCGCCGACGGCGATGCTGCTGACCACGACGACGTCGGAGCGCTCGTGCGCGCGCAGGTGCGGCAGCGCGGCGCGGACGAGCTGGTGCGGGCCGACGGCGTGCACGGCGAGCAGCCACTGCAGCTCCTCGGCGGTGGTCGCGGCCACCGGCAGCCCGCGGCTCGCGACGCCGGCGTTGCTGACCAGCAGGTCCAGCCCGCCGAACTCCGCGACGGCGGCCTCCACCGCGCGGGCGGAGGCGGCGGGGTCGTCGACGGAGGCCTCGACCGCGAGCACCGCCGCGCCGCCGTCGGACAGCTCGGCGGCGAGTTCCTCGGCGGCGGCGCGGTCGCGGCGGTAGGTGAAGGCCACCGCGGCGCCGGAGCGGGCGAGCTCGGCGGTGATCGCCGCGCCGATGCCCCGGCCGCCGCCGGTGACGAGGGCGACCCGGCCGGTGAGCGGGCCGGCCGCCGTCACGCGCTCGGCCGCGGGCGCCTCAGCCACGGGGCACCTCGCGCCACGGCCGGCCGGTGTCCACCCGGATGTCCCCGGGCAGGCCGAGCAGCCGCTCGCCGAGGATGGTGCGCAGCACCTCCGACGTGCCGCCCTCGATCGTGTTGGCCCGGGAGCGGAGGAAGGCGCGCTGCACGTCGTGCGGGCCGGCGTGCTCGTCGGTGGTGTCGTCGACGCCGTCCGGCGGGTCGTAGGAGCCGTAGAGGGTGGCCTCGACCCCGAGCAGGTCCATGCAGAAGTCGTAGACGGCCTGGTTGAGCTCGGCGCCGACGAGCTTGCCGATGCTCCCCTCCGGTCCGATCGGCCGGTCGCCGCTCTCCACCCGCTGCCGCTCGCCGGTGAGCCGCGCGGCGTCGGCGTGCGCGAACAGCGCGGCCAGCCGGTCCCGCAGCGCCGGGGTGCGCAGGTCGGGGCGCTCGCGCCACAGCTGCAGGGCCGCGCCGATGCTGCCGCTGCCGCGCCGGCTGCTGCCCCCGCCGATGGCCCGCCGCTCGTTCATCAGCGTCGTCATCGCCACCCGCCAGCCGTCGCCGACCGCGCCGAGGCGGTGGGTGTCGGGGATGCGGGCGCCGTCGAGGTGGACCTCGTTGAACTCCGCGGCGCCGGTCATCTGGCGCAGCGGGCGCACCTCGACGCCGGGGTCGGTCATGTCGAGGACGAAGTAGGTGAGGCCGCGGTGCTTGGGGGCGTCGGGGTCGGTGCGGGCGAGCAGCAGCGCGCGCCGCGCCCGGTGCGCCAGCGAGGTCCACACCTTCTGGCCGGTGACCACCCAGGTGTCGCCGTCGAGGACGGCGCGGGTGGCCAGGCCCGCGAGGTCGGAGCCGGCGCCGGGCTCGCTGAACAGCTGGCACCACAGCTCCTCGCAGGTGGCCAGCGGGCGCAGCAGCTCGGCGGCCACCTCGGGGCGGGCGTGCTCCACCACGGTGGGCGCCGCCATGCCGTAGCCCATCGGGTTGATCGAGAACGGCACCGGCCCGCCGGCGCCCTGCAGGATCGAGTCGGCGACGTCCTGCAGGCCCGCCTCGACGCCGAGCCCGCCGGACCCGCGCGGGAAGTGCACCCAGGCGAGGCCGGCGTCGAAGCAGGCGCCGAGGAACTCCGCGCGCGGGGTGGACGCCGGCGGGTGCTCGGCGACGACCCGGCGGGCGGTGTCGGCGACCAGGTCGCGGTTGGTGGGCGGGGCGGTGGTGGTCACCGGTGACCTCCGGTCTCGCGGGTGGAGAGAGCCAACAGCGCTACGAAGGCCCCACTGGGTCAGGCGTCGAGGAAGGACGGGGCGCGGCGGCCGCGGAAGGCCAGCGCCGCCTCGTCGGCGTCGCGGGTGTAGCTGGTGAGGATCTGCGTGCGGTTCTCCAGGTCGATGCCGGCCTGCAGGCTGCCGACCTCGAGCTGGCTCCACATGACCTCCTTGGTCATGCGCACGCCCATCGGGGAGTTGGCCAGTACCGCCCGCGCGGTCTCCAGCGCCGCGTCGAGCACCTCGCCGTCGGGGACGACGCGGCTGACGAGGCCCGAGCGGTCGGCCTCCGCGGCGTCGACCAGCCGGCCGGTGAGCAGCATCTCGAAGGCCCGCGAGGCCCCGACCAGCCGCGGCAGCAGCCAGCTGACCCCGATGTCGCAGCCCGACAGGCCGATCCGGACGAACGCCACGTTGAACTTCGCGCTCGCCGCCGCGATCCGGACGTCGGAGGCCAGCGCCAGCGCCAGTCCCCCGCCGGCCGCCGGGCCGTTGACCGCCGCGACCACCACCTGCGGCAGCGCGCGCAGCTTGGGCACCAGCGCGGCGATGTGCTTCTGCAGGGCCAGCCGCCGCTGCGGGCTGTCCCAGTCGTCGCGCCGGTCGGCGGCGCCCATGTCGTAGGCCGTGAGGTCGAGGCCGGCGCAGAAGCCGCGGCCGGCGCCGGTGAGCACGAGCACCCGCACGGCGGGGTCGACGGCGAGCCGGTCGAGCGTGGCGTGCAGCTCCAGCAGCAGGTCCGGCGACAGCGCGTTGAGCCGCTCGGGCCGGTCGAGGGTGAGCACGGCGATGCCGGGCTCGGGGTGCTCCAGGCGCAGCGTCGTCGTCTCGGGGGTGGTCTCGGTGGTCGTCACGGGGCGCTCCTCGGGTCAGGCGCGGCTGCGCTGGTTGAAGGGCAGGTCCTTCTCCGGGTCGGGGTCCTTCGGCAGGCCGAGGAGGCGCTCGGCGATGATCGTGCGCTGGATCTCCGAGGTGCCGCCGGCGATCGAGGTCTGCTTCATCGCCAGGAACTCGTGGGCGGCGGCCGGCAGCGGGGCGCCCTGGGGCCAGCCCAGCGCCGTCACCGGTTCCACCTCGGCGGCCAGTGACCCGGCGGTCTCCTCCAGGCCCGAGCTGACCAGCTTGCGGATCGACCCCTCGGCACCGGCCATCCCGCGGCCGGAGGCGATCGAGGCGCGCACGGTGGTCATCTGCAGCACCCGCTCCTCGACCAGCATCGCCAGCACGCGGTCCCGCAGCACCGGGTCGGCCCACGTACCGGCGGCCGCCGCACGGCGGGCGAGGTCGTCGGCGACGCCGGGCCCGACGGCGGGCCGGCCGCTGAGGCCGTTGCGCTCCTGCATGAGCGTGGTGATCGCGACCGCCCAGCCGCCGTCGACCTCGCCGAGCAGCGCGTCGGCGGGCAGCACGACGTCGGTGAGGAAGACCTCGTTGAACTCCGCGTCGCCGGTCATCTGCTTCAGCGGCCGGACCTCGATGCCGGGCGTGCGCATGTCGACGAGGAAGTAGGAGATGCCGCGGTGCTTCGGCTTCTCCGGCGACGTGCGGGCCATGAGCAGCCCCCGGTCGGCGATGTGGGCGAAGGAGTTCCACACCTTCTGCCCGTCGACCCGCCAGGTGCCGTCCTCCTGCCGCACCGCGCGGGTGGACAGCGCCGCGAGGTCCGAGCCCGCACCGGGCTCGCTGAACAGCTGGCACCAGCGCTCCTCGCCCCGGGCGATCGGGCGCAGGAACCGCTCCTTCTGCTCCGCCGTGCCGTGGGCGAGCACGGTCGGTCCGGTGAGGGTGAGGCCGATGAAGTCGTCCATCGGCCGGTTCGCGCGGTAGCGCATGAGCACGTCGGCGACGGCGGCGGCCTGGTCGGCCGACAGGTCCAGCCCGCCGTACTCGCGCGGCCAGGTGGGCGTGGCCAGGCCCGCGTCGCCGAGCGCGGCGAACCAGCGGCGCATGCCGTCGGCGTCGGCGAGGTGCGCGGCCACGACGGTGCGGTCGTCGTCGAGGACGGCCTTGAGCCACGCCGGGGGCAGGTTCTCGTGCAGCCAGCGCTCGGTGGCCGCGGCCACCTCGTCCTCGGTCGCGGTGGGGGACAGCTCGATCACGACGGCACCTCCGTGTGCCCGGGGGCGACGAGGTCGGGCAGGACCAGCGGGACCAGGGCGGCGCGGTGCTCCGACGGCGGCCCGGTGAGCGTGGCCGCGGCGCGGGCGCGGCGGAGGAACAGGTGGGCGTCGTGCTCCCAGGTGAAGCCGACGCCGCCGTGCAGCTGGATGGTGTCCTTGGCCGCCTGCAGGAACGCCTCCCCGCAGTAGGACGCCGCCACCGCCGCGCCGAACGCCTCGTCGGCCGAGCCGGGCTCCTGGAACGCCGCCCAGGCCGCGGCCGAGCGGGACATCTCCAGCCGCACCGCCATGTCGGCGAGCCGGTGCTTGACCGCCTGGAACGCCCCGATCGGCCGGCCGAAGGCCCGCCGGGTGCGCGCGTACTCGGCGGTGCGCGCCACCAGGGTGTCCATGGCGCCGACCTGCTCGGCGGCGACCAGCACGGCGGCCGCGCGGTGCACCCGCTCCACCACGCCGGCGCCGCCGCCGGTCAGCCCGACGGACCGGGCGGGGACCGCGGCCAGGTGCAGCCGCGCCATGGGCCGGGTGAGGTCGAGGACGTCGAGCCGCTCCACCGTCACGCCCTCGGCGTCGCGGGGGACCGCGTAGAGGGTCGGACCGCCCTCGGCCCGTGCGAGCACGATCAGCAGGTCGGCGTCGGCGCCGTCGAGGACGAGCTCCTCGGTGCCGCTGAGCACCGCGCCGTCGCCGCTGCGGGTGGCGACCGTGGTCGGCGCCGACGGCCGCCAGCGGCCGGTGCTGCCCAGGACGGCGAGGGTGGCGGTGCGCGCGCCCTCGACGAGGCCGGGCAGGTGCTCCTCGAGCGCGGCGCCGTCACCGGCGGCCAGCAGCGCCTCGATCGCCAGGACCGTGGGCAGCAGCGGCCCGCCGAGCAGCACCCGGCCGGCCTCCTCGAAGACCAGCGCCTGCTCGACCCGCGAGCCGCCGGCGCCGCCGTGCTCCTCGGGGACGCCGAGGGCGAGCAGGCCCGCCTGCTGGGTCATCGCCGTCCAGGCGGCGGGGTCGAGCCGCTGCCCGGCCTCGGCCAGCTCGCGGGTGCGGGCCAGGGGCGCCCGGGTCTCCAGCAGGCGGCGCGTGCTGCTGCGGAGGTCGAGCTGCTCCGGCGTCCAGGTGAACTCCATCGTCCCTCCCGGGGTGCCTCAGCGGCCGGTGAAGCGCGGGTCGCGCTTGTCGTGGAAGGCGGCGACGGCCTCGGCGAGGTCGTCGGTGGCGAAGTTGATCTGCTGGCTGCGCGCCTCGTCCTCCAGCGCCCGCTCCAGGCCGGTCTCGAAGGAGTCGGTGAGCATCCGCTTGGACTGCCGCATGGCCACCGGGGCGCCGCTCGCCAGCCGGGCGGCCAGCGCGGCCACCGCGGCGTCGAGCTCCGCCGCCGGGACCACCTCGCGCACCAGCCCGGCCTCGAGAGCCTCGGCGGCGCCGATGATGTCGCCGAGCAGCACGAGCTCCTTGGCCCGGCGCAGGCCGACCAGCCGGGGCAGCAGCCAGGAGCCGCCGAAGTCCACCGACATGCCGCGCCGCACGAAGATCTCGGAGAACCGCGCGCGGTCGCTGGCGACGACGAAGTCGCAGCCCAGGGCCAGGTTCATGCCGGCGCCCACGGCCACGCCGTCGACCCGGGCGATGGTCGGCACGGGCAGCCGGTGCAGCGCGAGGCACGCGTCGTTGACCTCGGCCATGCTCGCCATCGGCGCCGGTGGCCGGTCCTCGCGGGCGGAGAGGTCGGCGCCGGCGCAGAAGTCGGTGCCCTCGCCGGTGACCACGAGCACCCGCGCGTCGGACCGGCCGACCTCGACGAGCGTCTCGCGCAGCATCCGCCAGGCCCGTGGCGTCATCGCGTTCTTGCGCCGCGGGTTGGTCAGGGTGAGCGTGGCGACGTCGCCGTCGCGCGCGAGGGACACCGGCGGCGGCGGGCCCCCGTTGAGGGTGGCCGGGGCGGCCGGGGCGGTGGTCATCGGGCGGTCCTCCCGGGAGGGGTGGGGCGGGTGCCGGTCACAGGTCCAGCGCCAGCTGCTTGAGCTGCTCGACGGTGCGCAGCCGGTCGGCCCGGTCGGGCTGGACCAGGGAGGTGACGAGCGTGGTGACGCCGGCGTCGCGGAAGGCGGCCAGCCGCTCGGCGACCCAGCCGCGCGGGCCGACCAGCGAGGTGGCCGCGACCATCTCGTCGGGCACCGCGGCGGCGGCCTCGTTCTTGCGGCCGGACAGGTAGAGGTCCTGCACGGTGGCGGCGGCGTCCGGGTGGCCGTAGCGGACGGTGAGCTCGTTGTAGAAGTTCTTGCCGCGGGCGCCCATGCCGCCGATGTAGAGGGCGAGGTCGGCGCGCGACTGCTCGCGCAGACCCTCCAGCCCCTCCCCGATCGCGCAGGGGACGCCGACGCGCACGTCCAGCGGCCCGAGCGCCGGGTCCCGCCGGGCGAGGCCGGCGTCGACCGAGGCGCCCCAGGTCTCGCGGGCCTTCTCCGGCACGAAGAAGATCGGCTCCCAGCCCTCGGCGATCTCGGCGGTCATCTCGACGTTCTTCGGGCCGATCGAGGCCAGGGTGATCGGGATCCGCTCGCGCACCGGGGTGTTGATCAGCTTGAGCGGCTTGCCGAGGCCGGTGCCCTGGTCGGGCGGCAGCGGGATCGTGTAGTGCCGGCCCTCGTGGACGACGCGCTCGCGGCGCCACACCATCCGGCAGACCTCGACGATCTCCCGCAGCCGGGCCAGCGGCGCGTCGTAGCGGACGCCGTGGAAGCCCTCGACGACCTGCGGCCCGCTGGCGCCCAGGCCCAGGGTGAACCGGCCGTCGGAGACGAAGTCCAGTCCGGCCGCGGTCATCGCCGTCAGCGTCGGCGTCCGGGTGAGGGCCTGGAGGATGCCGCTGGTCAGCTCCATCCGCTCGGTGACCGCGGCCAGGTACCCGAGCTGGCTGACCGCGTCGAAGCTGTAGGCCTCGGCGATCGAGACCATGTCGAGGCCGGCCTTCTCCAGGTCGCCGATCTCCTGCGCGGCCTCCCGGAAGCCGCCGCTGTACTGCACCCGCATGCCGATGCGCATCGCGCCCGTCCCCTCTCCCCCGCGACCGGTCAGCGGGCGCCGGCGGGCTGCGCCGCCGCGTCCGGGCCGGGAGCGGGGCTCTCCACCGGTTCGGCCGGGAGGTCCCACAGCCGCAGCTCGCGCTTCAGGATCTTCCCGCTGGCGTTGGTCGGCATCGCCTCGATCAGCACGAGGTCGCGGGGCACCTTGTAGCGGGCCAGCCGCCCGCGGCAGTGCTCGGCGAGCTCGTCGGCCGTCACCGTGGCGCCGGTCCGCAGCGTGACGAAGGCGCGCACCGCCTCGCCCCAGTGCTCGTCGGGGACGCCGACGACGGCGGCCTGCGCGACGGCGGGGTGTTCGGCGAGCACGGTCTCGATCTCGAACGGGTAGATGTTCTCCCCGCCGCGGATGACCATGTCCTTGCTGCGCCCGTGCAGGTACAGGTAGCCCTCCTCGTCGAGGTAGCCCATGTCCCCGGCGCGGAACCAGCCGTCGCGGAAGGCCCGCGCGGTGTCCTCGGGCATGCCGAGGTAGCCGTCCATGACCATGTCGCTGCGGGTGGCCACCTCGCCGACGGCGCCCGGCGGCAGGTCGCGCATCTCCTCGTCGACGATGCGCATCGCCACGCCCAGGGAGGGCCGGCCGGCCGAGCGCAGCAGCTCCTCGCGGCCGGCGAGCGCGCGGCGGTGGTCCTCGGGGGTGAGCACCGACTGCAGGCCCGCCTCGGTGCCGGCGCCGAAGGCCTGCAGGAAGTCGCAGCGGAAGGTGTCGATCGCCCGGCGCAGCAGGGTCGGCGAGATGGGCGCCGCGCCGTAGGTGATGAGCTCCAGCCGGTCGTAGTCGTACGCGTCCACGCCGTCGAGCTGCAGGATGCTGCTGATCATCGTGGGCACGAGGAAGACGGCGTTGACACGGTCCTCGGCCATGAACCGGTGCACGGTGGCGGCGTCGAACTGCGGCAGCAGCAGGCTGGTGAACCCGCGGGTGATGCCGGCCAGCAGGCCCGAGACGCCGGAGACGTGGAAGGTCGGCGCCGCGCAGTAGCGGACGTCGTCCTCGCGCATCCGGTACTCGTTCAGGCAGATCGTGACCATGTTCTTGTGCATGCGCTGCGACTGCACGACGCCCTTGGGCAGGCCGGTGGTGCCCGAGGTGAAGGCCAGGGCGAACGGGTCGCCGTCGCGGCACACCACCGGCGGGACGACATCGTCGCCGGTGGCCAGGAGGGCCTCGTAGTCGCCGTCCGGCCCGTCGAACGTGACCGTCAGCCGCAGCGAGGGGTGGGCGGCGGCGACGCCGTCGAGCAGGCCGGCGTAACGGGCGTCGGAGAACAGCGCGGCCGGCTCCGACCGGCCCAGCAGCACGTCGACCTCGGGGCGGGTCAGCCGGTAGTTCAGCGGCACGAACACCGCGCCGGTCTTGGCGCAGGCGAGCACGACCTCCATGTAGCGGTGCGAGTCGAGGGCGAACAGCGCCACCCGGTCGCCGCGGCCGATGCCCTGCCGGGCCAGCGCCGAGACCAGCCGGTCGACGCGGGCGTCGGTCTCGGCGAAGGTCTGCGCGCCGCCGTCGGGGAAGAGGAAGGCGGGCTTGTCGGGGTGCCGCCGGGCGCTCAGCGGCAGCATCTCGCCGAGCGTGATGCCCAGCCCGTCGGGCCGCTGCGGGCCGTGCGTGTCCATCGGGGTCCTTCCTGCGTCGTTGCGGGAGGTGGTTGCGGTCCGGGCCGGGCGGGCTCAGCCGCCGAGCGCGGCGGCCTGCGCGGCGTCCAGGCCCCACTCGCCGAGGACGGCGGGGTCGCCCGCCGACGGCGCGCCGCCGACGGCGGCCGGCGTGCGGTCGAAGCGCGGCGCGGGCGCCGGCTGGGTCACCCCGCCCAGCTCGAGGAAGGCGCCGCGCTCGCGGGCCTGCGGGTGCCCGGCGGCCTCGCCCGGGGCGAGCACGGGGGCCACGCAGGCGTCGGTGCCGTCGAACACCGCGGTCCACTCGTCGCGGGTGCGGGTGCGGAAGGCCTTGGCGAACGCGGCGTGCACCTCGTCCCAGCCGTCGCGGTCGAGCTGGGCGGGCAGGTCGCCGGCGGCGATGCCGAGCCGGTCGAGCAGCAGCGCGTAGAACTGCGGCTCGATCGCCCCGACGGCCACGTGCCCGCCGTCGCTGGTCTCGTAGGTGCGGTAGAAGGGCGCCGCGCCGTCGAGCAGGTTGGCGCCGCGCTCGGGCGTCCAGGAGCCGGCGGCGAGCATGCCGTGCAGGGAGGCGGTGAGCAGCGCGGCGCCGTCGACCATCGCGGCGTCGACCACCTGGCCGCGGCCCGAGCGCCCGCGCTCGACCAGCGCGGCCAGCACGCCGGTGGCCAGCAGCAGCCCGCCGCCACCGAAGTCGCCGACCAGGTTCAGCGGCGGCACGGGCGGGCCGCCGCGGGTGCCGATCGGGAACAGCGCGCCGGCCAGCGCGATGTAGTCGATGTCGTGCCCGGCGGCCGCGGCGAGCGGGCCGGTCTGCCCCCACCCGGTCATCCGGCCGTAGACCAGCCCGGGGTTGCGCTCCAGGCAGACGTCGGGGCCGAGGCCGAGGCGCTCCATCACCCCCGGCCGGAAGCCCTCGACCAGCACGTCGGCGCGGTCGACCAGCGCCAGGACGGCGTCGCGGGCGGCCGGGTCCTTGAGGTCGGCGCCGACCGCGTGCCGGCGCCCGCGCAGCAGGACGTCGGTGTCCCGGGCCGGGACCGCGCCCGGGCGGTCGACCCGCACCACCTCGGCGCCGAGGTCGGCGAGGACCATGCAGGCGAAGGGAGCCGGCGCCAGGCCGGTGAACTCCACGACGCGGGTGCCCGCCAGGGGTCCCGAGGCCATCTGCCCTCCCGGTCGTTGCGGTGACGTCCGCTGGATGACGCTGACGTCAAGTTCACGCAGTCAAGCCGGACGGGCGGCGCGCTGTCAACGCCCCGCGGCGCGTCGCCCGGACGAGCACCGTCCGCAGTTGACGCCCTCCCGTCCGCGACGCTAGGAACACCTGATCCTGACGTCAATCCCGGCGGCGGCCCGGCCGCCGTACGGCCGTCCCCGGAGGTGATCCGTGCGGCCCATGACGCGCGCCGGCCAGTTCCTCGCCCTGTCCGCCGCCCGGCACCCCGACCGGCCCTGCCTGGTCTTCGGCGACGGCTCGTCGCGCAGCTTCGCCGAGACCGACCAGCGGGTCGACCGCCTCGTCGACGCCCTCGCCCGCGCCGGCATCGGCCACGGCGACCGGGTGGCGATCGTCGCCGTCGACGGCGGCGGCTACGTCGAGGTGCTGCTGGCGTGCATGCGCGCCGGCGTCACCTACGTGCCGCTGAACAACCGGCTCGCCGACGACGAGCTGCTCACCCTGCTGCGCCGGGCGGCACCGGCCGCGCTGTTCGCCAGCGAGCGCTACCTGCCCGCCGTCACGGCGCTGGCGCCGCAGGTGGACTCGGTGCGGCTGGTCTGCGCCTTCGACGGCCCGCTGCCCGGCGGGGTGGTCGGCTACGAGGACCTGCTGGCCTCCGGCGAGCCGGTGCGCACCGACGTGCCGGTGACCGACGACGACGCCCTCGGCCTCGCCTTCACCAGCGGCACGACCGGCCTGCCCAAGGGCGTGCTGCAGTCGCAGCGGATGGTCAAGGCGCTGTTCACGAACATGTCGATCGACTACGAGATCGCCCCCGACGAGTTCCGCTACACCGCCTCGCCGCTGTTCCACATCGCCGGGCAGGGCATGGTGCTCATGCACGTGTGGCGGGGCTTCCCCACGCTCGTGCTGCCGCAGTTCGACCCGGCCACCGTGCTGCGCTGGATGCAGGGCGGGCAGCTCACCGGCGCGTTCCTGGTGCCCACGATGATCAGCACGCTGCTCGAGCACCCCGACGTGCGCGCGGGCGACTACTCCTCGCTGCGCTCGATCATCTACGGCGGCGCCCCGATGTCGCCGGCCCTGCTGGAGCGGGCGATGGCCACCTTCGGCTGCGACTTCATCAACGCCTTCGGCGCGGCCACCGAGGGCGGCCTGCAGTCGGTGCTCGGCTCGGCCGACCACCGGCGCGCCGCGGCCGGCGCCACGCACCTGCTCGGCTCGATCGGCAAGCCCGCCTACGGCGTGGAGCTCAGGATCTGCGACGAGACCGGCCGGGAGGTGCCGCGCGGGGAGGTCGGGGAGATCGTCACCCGCTCCGACGCGGTGATGAACGGCTACCTCGAGATGCCCGACCAGACCGCCGAGGCCATCCGCGACGGGTGGTTCTGGGGCGGCGACCTCGCCCGCATGGACGACGAGGGCTACCTCTACCTGGCCGGCCGCTCGAAGGACATGATCATCCGCGGCGGGGAGAACGTCTACCCCGTGGAGATCGAGTCGGTGCTGGCCGACCACCCGTCGGTCGCGCAGGTCGCCGTCGTCGGCCGGCCCGACGACCACTGGGGCGAGGTCGTCGTCGCGGTGGTGACCGGCGACCCGGGCGGGCCGGCGCCGGACCCGGAGACGCTGCGCGAGCACTGCCGGGGCCGGCTGGCCGCCTACAAGGTGCCCGCCGAGGTCGTCGTCGTGCCGGAGATGCCGCTGAACGCCAGCGGCAAGATCCTCAAGCGCCGGCTGCGCGAACAGCTCCGCGAGGCCGCCGCGCTCCCCGTGCCCTAGAGGCATAGGACGCCATCCGCACGTCCCGGGCACCAGGACGTGCGGATAGCTTCCTATGCCGTGACCCTGCTCAGCGGGGGGCCATGCGGATGGCGCCGTCGAGCCGGATCGTCTCCCCGTTGAGCATCGGGTTCTCCACGATCGCCTGCACCAGCGCCGCGTACTCCGCGGGACGGCCGAGCCGGCTCGGGTGCGGCACCTGCGCGCCGAGGGAGTCGCGCGCCTCCTGCGGCAGCTGGCCGAGCAGCGGCGTCTCGAACAGCCCCGGGGCGATGGTGACCACGCGGACCTGCAGCGAGGCGAGGTCGCGGGCGACCGGCAGGGTCATGCCGACGATGCCGCCCTTGGACGCCGAGTAGGCCGCCTGCCCGATCTGCCCGTCGAAGGCGGCCACCGAGGCGGTGTTGACGACGACGCCGCGCTCGCCGTCGACCGGCTCGGTGCGCGCGATCGCCTGCGCGCCCAGCCGCAGCACGTTGAACGTGCCGATCAGGTTGACCTCGACCACGCGGCGGAAGGCGTCGAGCGGGAACGGCCCGTCCCGGCCGACCGTGCGGATCGCGTTGCCGATGCCCGCGCAGTTGACCACCGCGCGCAGCGGGCCGCGCTCCTCGGCGGCGGCCACCGCCTCGGCCACCTGCTCCTCGCTCGTGACGTCGCCGGCCACGAAGGTCACCGCCCCGCCGAGCCGCTCGGCGACCGCCTTGCCCTGCGACGACGGCAGGTCGACCATCACCGCCTCCGCACCCGCACCCACCAGGCGCTCGACCGTCGCCAGGCCCAGCCCGGAGGCGCCCCCGGTCACCAGCACCGTCATGCCCGAGACGTCCACGTCCCACTCCCTCTACTCGTCCGACCGACGGGCCGTGGATAGTCGACGTTGACGTCAAGTGTCAACGCTGTCATGGTCGGGGGGACCGGCACCGGTGCCGGACAGGAGGCCGCATGACCACGCTCGACCAGCCCGCCCGCGCCGCGGCGGACGGGGCCCTGCCCGGCTCCTCGCTGCCGCCGCGGCTGACCGCGGTCCTCGACGAGCTCGACGCCTTCGTGGCCGCCGAGATCGAGCCGCTGGAGCAGCAGGACGACAACGTCCGCTTCTTCGACCACCGCCGCGAGTTCGCCCGCACCGACCTCGAGGCCGGCGGCGTCCCGCGCGCGGAGTGGGAGGAGCTGCTCGGCGAGGTCCGCCGGCGTGCCGACGCCGCGGGCTGGCTGCGCTACGCGCTGCCGGCCGAGCTGGGCGGGCGCGACGGCGGCAACGTCGACATGGCCGTCATCCGCGAGCACCTGGCCCACCGCGGCCTGGGCCTGCACAACGACCTGCAGAACGAGCACAGCGTCGTCGGCAACCTGGTCATGCCGCACCTGCTGCACCTGTTCGGCAGCGCCGAGCAGCGCGAGGAGTTCGTCGAGCCGCTGATCACCGGCGAGCGGCGGATGTCCTTCGCGCTCACCGAGCCCGAGCACGGCAGCGACGCCACGTGGATGGAGACCCGCGCCGTCCGGCACGGCGACGACTGGATCATCACCGGCCGCAAGCGCTGGATCACCGGCGTGCACACCGGCACCCACCTGCTCGTCTTCGCCCGCACGTCGGGCACCCCGGGGCAGGCCCGCGGGATCACCGCGCTCGTGGTCCCCATCGACGCGCCGCGGCTGTCGGTGCCGCAGTTCTGGTGGACGCTCAACATGCCCACCGACCACGGCGAGGTCGTCCTCGACGGCGTCCGGGTGCCGGGCTCCGCGGTGCTCGGCGCCGAGGGCGAGGGCCTGGCCGTGGCGCAGACCTTCGTGCACGAGAACCGGATCCGGCAGGCCGCCTCCGGCGTGGGCGCCGCGCAGTTCTGCATCGACCGGTCGGTGGAGCACGCCCGCAGACGGCACACGTTCGGCAAGCCGCTGGCCGGACGTCAGGCGATCCAGTGGCCGCTGGTGGAGCTGCACACCGAGGCGGAGCTGGTGCGCACGCTCATCCGCGCCACCGCGGCCGACCTCGACGGGCTCACCGCCCGCGGCGAGCCCGCGGTGACCATCGGCCACCGGGTGTCCATGTGCAACTACCGCGGCAACCGGCTGGTCTGCGACGCCGCCGACCGGGCCATGCAGGTGCACGGGGGCATGGGCTACTCGCGGCACCTGCCCTTCGAGCACATCTACCGGCACCACCGCCGGTACCGGATCACCGAGGGGTCCGAGGAGATCCAGATGCGCCGGGTCGCGGGACACCTGTTCGGCTTCCTGCGGTGACCGGCACGCTCGCCTCCCCCGGCACGTCCACCGACGGGCTCGCCGGCGCGCTCGCCGCGCGGCTCACCCACCGGCTGGGCCGCCCGGTCGCCGTCGAGGGGCTGACGCGGCTGACCGGCGGCGCCAACCGGGAGACCTGGGCGTTCACCGCCGACGACGGCGGCACCCGGCGCGAGCTGGTGCTGCGCGGTGGGCACTCCACCGGCGGCCGCCCGGTGGCCGTGGAGGCCGCCGCGATCGCCGCCGCCGCGCGGGCCGGCGTGCCGGTGCCCGACCTGGTCGACGTCGGCACCGGCGAGGACGCGCCCGGGCTGCCCGCGGAGTACCTGCTCATGGGCCGGGTCGACGGCGAGACGATCCCCCGCCGGCTACTGCGCGGGGAGGCCTACGCGGCGGCGCGGTCGGGGCTCGCCCGCGAGCTCGGCGCCGTCCTCGCCCGGCTGCACGCCGCGCCGCTCGACGGGCTGGACCGGGTGCCCGCCGTCGGCGACCCGCTCGAGCGGCTGACGTCGTCCTTCCTCGTCGACGGCGACCCGCCGCCGCCCGGGCTCGCGCTGGGCCTGCGGTGGCTGCGGGAGAACCGCCCGCCCGCGCACGGACCGGTGCTCGTGCACGGCGACTTCCGCATGGGCAACCTCATGGTCGGCCCCGACGGGTTGCGCGCGGTGCTCGACTGGGAGCTGGTGCACCGCGGCGACCCGCTGGAGGACCTCGGCTGGTGCTGCGCCAAGGTCTGGCGCTTCGGCTCGGCGCTGCCGGCCGCGGGCACCGGCACCCGGCGTGACCTGCTCGACGGGTACGCGGCGGTCGCCGGCTGGCGTCCCACCGCGGCCGAACTGCACTGGTGGGAGCTGCACGCCACCGTCCAGTGGGGCCTGATGTGCCGGGCGATGACCGAGCGCCACCTGTCGGGCGCCGAGCCGTCGGTGGAACTCGCCGCGATCGGCCGGCGGGCCGCCGAGCAGGAGTTCGACGTGCTGCTCGCCCTCGGCCTCGACCGTCCCGACGCCACCGCCCCGGAGGAGGCCGGCGGCGACGACGACCTGCTGTTCGGCCGGCCCACCGCGGCGGAGCTCGCGGCGGCGGTCGGGGGCTTCCTGGGCGGGGAGGTGCGCGGGGCGACGTCCGGGCGGACGTCGTTCCACGCGCAGGTGGCGGCCAACGTGGTCGCCACCGTCCGGCGCGAGCTGCTGCTGGGCGACGGCGCCCGCGCGCGGCGGCGGGCCCGGCTGGCCGGCCTCGGCGTGGCCGACGACGCGGCGCTGTCCGAGGCGATCGCCGACGGCTCGCTGGACGACCGCTGGGACGACGTGGTGGCCGCCGTGCGCGAGGGCGTGCGCGACCGCCTGCGGGTGGCCAACCCGCGGCACCTCGCCGTGCCCGACGCGGCCGGCGAGGGATGACACCAGGAGTGACCCGGCCGGCCGGCCGGCGTGCACGAGGACGGGCCGGCGGCCGACGCCGGCACGACGACGAGAGGGACCAGACATGCGTGACGCGGTGATCGTGGAGGCGGTGCGCACGCCGGTGGGCAAGCGCAACGGCGGGCTGTCCGGGGTGCACCCGGTGGACCTGTCGGCGCACGTGCTGAACGCCCTGGCGGAGCGGGCCGGCCTCGACCCGGCCGGCGTGGACGACGTCATCTGGGGCTGCGTGTCCCAGGTGGGCGAGCAGACGATGGACATCGCCCGCACCTCGGTGCTGGCGGCGGGCTGGCCCGAGTCGGTGACCGGCGTGACGGTCGACCGGCAGTGCGGCTCGTCGCAGCAGTCGGTGCACTTCGCGGCCGCCGGGCTGGTGGCCGGGCAGTACGACGTCGTCGTCGCCGGTGGCGTGGAGTCGATGTCGCGGGTGCCGATGGGCGCCTCGTCGGCGGGCGCGGACCCGATGGGGCCGCGGTTCACGGAGCGCTACGGCGTCGCTCCCAACCAGGGCATCGGGGCGGAGATGATCGCGGAGCGCTGGGGCTTCACCCGCCGGCAGCTCGACGAGTTCTCGGTGGGCAGCCACGAGAAGGCCGCGGCCGCGCAGGACGAGGGCCGCTTCGACGCCCAGATCGCGCCGGTGACCACGCCCGACGGCACCGTCGTCAGCCGGGACGAGGGCATCCGGCGCGGATCGACGGTGGAGACCCTCGGCGGGCTGAAGACGCCGTTCAAGGCCGACGGCGTGATCAGCGCGGGCAACGCCTCGCAGATCTCCGACGGGTCCGCGGCGCTGCTCATGACGACGTCGGAGAAGGCCCGCGAGCTGGGGCTGCGCCCGATCGCGCGGGTGCACACCGCGGTGCTGGCCGGCGCCGACCCGGTGATCATGCTGACCGCGCCGATCCCGGCCACGCAGAAGGCGCTGGCGAAGTCGGGGTTGTCGATCGACGAGATCGGCGCCTTCGAGGTGAACGAGGCGTTCGCGCCGGTGCCGCTGGCCTGGCTGGCCGACATCGGGGCCGACGAGAAGTCGCTCAACCCGAACGGCGGGGCGATCGCCCTGGGGCACCCGCTCGGCGGCTCGGGCGCGCGGATCATGACGACGCTCGTGCACCACATGCGCGACAACGGCATCCGCTACGGCCTGCAGACCATGTGCGAGGGCGGCGGCCAGGCCAACGCCACCATCCTCGAGCTCCTCTGACTCGGCCGGGTCCGCCTCCCGCGCTCGGGAGGCGGACCCGGCCCTGGGCGCATCGCCGGCGCCCGGAGGGGCCGATGGCGCCACGAAGGCCTACAGGGACGCGTAGAAGCGCAGGTGGGCCTCGGCGGCGGCGTCCCAGGTGTGCCGGGCGGCCAGCTCCTCCCCCGCGGCCCGCACCGCCGGGTCGCGCCCGCCCGCCGCGGCCAGCAGCTCCGTGGCCAGCGCGGCGGGGTCGCCGGCGAAGCGGGCGGCGCCGCCGAACACCTCGCGCAGCACCGGCAGGTCGCGGGTCACCAGCGGCACCCCGGCCGCGAGCGCCTCCATGGCGGCCAGCCCGAAGCCCTCCTTGGTCGAGGGGAAGGCGAAGACGTCGGCCGCGGCCACCAGCGCGGGCAGCTGGTCGTGCGCCACCGGCCCGAGCACCACGGGGTAGACGCCGAGCTCCTGCGCCCGCGCCTCCACCCGCTCCCGGTAGCCGCGGTGGTCGAACAGCGTCTCCCCGCCGGCCACCACCAGCGACAGCTCCGGCCGCGCCCGCTGCACCGCCGCCATCGCCTCCACCAGGTCGAGCGTGCCCTTGCGCGGCTCGATCCCGCCCACGGCCAGCGCGTACGGGCCCAGCCGCGCCCGCCAGCGGTTGCGCGCGGCGGCGCCCTCCGGAGCGGCGGCCGCGGCGAACCGGGCGGCGTCGACGCCGTTGGGGATGACCGTCGCCGTCCGCCCGTACCCGGCCGCCACCTCGGCGGCGACGGCGGCGCTCACGCACACCAGCGCCGAGGGCCGGCGCACCGCGCGGTCGTGGCAGGCGACCAGTTCGGGCGTGGTGAACGCGTCGAGGTGGTGCACGGTGCGCACGCAGTCGGCGACGGCGTTGGCGCTGATGCAGTCCTGCGCGTGCACGACGTCGTAGGGCCCGCCCGCGGTGGCGAACGCCGCGCCCAGCTCCTCGATCGAGCGCAGGATCCGCGCGCCGACGTCCTCCCCCGGCCGGTCGGGGAAGGGCACCAGGCACACCCGGACGGCGGGGTCGACGGCACGGAAGAAGCCGGCGTCGCCGCCGCGGCCCAGCGACCAGACCGTGACGTCGCACCCCGCGCGGGCCAGCGCCTCGGCGAGCGCGAGCGTGTGCACGACACCGCCGCGCGGGCGCGTCGAGTAGGTCAGCAGCGCCACCCTCACCGGTAGGCCTCCGGTCGTCGCTCGCGCAGGTGGGACAGGACGGTGCGGGCCCGCGACACCTCGGCGGCGACGTCGAGCTCGGCCAGCGCCAGCCCGGCCTTCGCCCAGGTGCGGGCCAGCACGTCACCGCCCGGGCCGACCACCTTCGCCTGGCCGAGGAACCGCAGCCGGCCCATCGACGCCGTCTGGTTCGCCGACACCCACACCACCTGGTTCTCCGCGGCGCGGGCACAGTCGTAGAGGTCGAACAGCCGGGACTGGCGGTCCTGCACCAGCCGCGGCGCCCGGTCGGTGAGGCTGGCCGGCCAGGCCGACAGGCAGGCGACCAGCAGCGCGCCGTCGGCGGCCAGGGTGCGGGCGGCCTCGGGGAAGGTCTTGTCGTAGTCGACGAGCATGCCGATGCGCCCGAGCGGGGTGTCGAAGGCGGCGAACCGGTCGCCGGCCCGGTAGGCGGTGCGCTCGCCGGCGGGCTGGTGGACCTTGCGGTGCCGGCCGAGGACGCCGTCGCCGTTCAGGCAGACGGCGGCGTTGAAGTGCAGGCCGTCGGCGACCTCCCGGTAGCCGACGCACACCACCATGTCCTCCGCGGTGGCCGCGACCCGCTCCAGCTCGGGGGCGTCCTCGGGCAGCGCGGGCGGCAGCTCGCCGGCGTCGGTGCCGGACAGGTCGCCCAGGTAGCCGCCGAGGGTGGCGTCGGGGAAGACGAGCAGCTCGACGTCGCGCGAGCGGGCCGCGGCCACGATCGTCTCCACCTTGGCCAGGCACTGCTCGAGGTCGCGGCCGAAGTGCGCCGCCACCGCCGCCACCCGCACGGGAGCTCAGCCCACGGTCGGCGCGGGGCCGGCGGCGGCCAGCGCGAGCTCGCGGTCCAGCACGGGGCCGGGAGGGCCGCCCAGCCGCACGGCGACGTGCTCGGCCAGGTACTCCGCGTCCCGCGCCACCCCGGAGAACCGCCCCGACCCCCAGGTGTGCAGCCACGGCAGCCCCAGCACCGACAGCCCGGGCACGCTGGTCACCCCGCGCACGTGGGTCGGGTAGCCGCGGCCGTCGAACGCCGGCAGCCGCACCCAGCTCCAGTCGCTGGTGAACCCGGTGCACCAGACGACGGCGGCGATCCCCGTGGCGTCCAGCGTCGTCGGCGCGTCCGGCCCGGGCGCCCACACCGGCGTGTAGCGGGCCTCCTCGGGCGCGTCGATGCCCTCGGCGGCGATGAACCGGTCGACGGCGTCGAGCACGTCCTGGTTGACCCGGTCCGCGGAGTCGAGGTTGGCCGCGAGGTCGTCGGCGAAGGTGAGCGTGGCGCCGGAGAGCCCCTGCAGCACGCCGTACAGGCGCATCCCGTCGCGGGCGAAAGCGCGCAGGTCGATGTCGCGCCCGCCGTCGCGGCCGGTGACGTAGTGGTTGGTGCCCAGCCGGGCGGCCTCGCCGTCGCGGTGCTCGGTGACCGGCATGTCGTAGTGACCCATGTCCGACAGCCACGCGACGACGTCGCGGCCCCGGTAGGACCGGTTGACCCGCGGCGCCCGGCCCACGGCCAGGTGCACCCGGCGCCCGGCCAGGTGCAGGTCCTCGGCGATCTGCGCGCCCGACTGCCCGGTGCCCACGACGAGCACCTCGCCGTCCGGCAGTTGCGCCGGGTTGCGGTACCGCCCCGAGTGCACCTGGACGACGTGGGCCGGCAGCTGCGACGCCCACCCGGGGACGACGGGCCGGTGGTAGCCGCCGGTGGCCAGCACGACGTGCTCCGCGGCGAGCGGGCCGGCCGTCGTCGTGAGGGTGAACCCGCCGCCGGGCGCGGCGTCGAGCCGCTCGACGGCGGTGTGCTCGAGCACCGGCGGGTCGAAGGACGCGGCGTAGCCGCGGACGTAGGCGACGATCTCGTCCCGGACCATGAACCCGTCGGGGTCGTCGCCGCGGTAGGGCCAGCCGGGCAGCCGGCACTGCCAGTTCGGCGTGACCAGGCAGAACGTGTCCCAGCGGGCGTCGGACCACTCGTGCGCCACGGTCTCCCGCTCCAGCACGACGTGCTCGATCCCGCGCCGCCGCAGGTGCCAGGACATCGACAGCCCCGCCTGCCCCCCGCCGACGACCGCGACCGGCACGGACGCCGGGAACGGGACGCGGGGCGTTCCCCAGCTGGTGAGGTCAGACACCGGCGAGCACCCCGTAGGCGTCGGGACGGCGGTCGCGCAGGTGGCCCATCGAGCGGCGGGCGCCGTCCAGCAGCGCGCGGACGTCGACGTCGGCCACGGCCGTGCCCTCGCCGACGCCGGTGGTGGCCAGCACGTCGCCGCCGGGGCCGACCACCTTGGCGCTGGCCACGAACCGCAGCGAGCCGAACGTGCCCGACTGGTTGGCCGACACCCACACCACCTGGTTCTCCAGCGCGCGGGCCTGGTCGAACAGGTCGAAGCGGCGGGTCCAGCGGTCGGCGGCGAGGTCGGGACTGGTCGCGGTGCGCGCGGCCGGCCAGGCGGACATGCAGACGACCACCTCGGCGCCGTCGAGCGCGAGCGTGCGGGCGGCCTCGGGGAAGGCCTTGTCGTAGCAGATGAGCATGCCGATCCGGCCGACCGGCGAGTCGAAGGCGCGGAACCCCTCGCCCGCCGCGTAGCTGGCGTTCTCCCCCAGCGGCTGGTGGACCTTGCGGTGCACGCCGAGGACGCCGTCGCCGGTGACCGCGACGGCGGTGTTGTACCGGGAGGTGCCGTCGGACTCGCAGAACCCGGCGGTCACCACCATGTCGCCGGCGAGCTGGGCGAGCAGCGCCACCTCGGGGCCGTCCACCTCCAGCGCCGGCGGCAGGTCCGGCGTCCCGTCCCCGCTGAGGTCGGCGAGGTAGCCGCCGAGGGTGGCCTCGGGCAGGGCGAGCAGCTGGACGCCGCGGGCCCGGGCGTCCTCGATGAGCCGCCCGATCCGGGCGAAGGCGGCCTCCAGGTCGCGCCCGAAGGGCGCGGCGACCGCGGCGAGAGTGGTCACGCTGCTTCTCCTGTGGCTGGGCCGAGTCCGGTGACGGACCCGGGGAGGGCGGGGGTGAGGGAGCCGTCGGGCCAGCGCAACCGCACGCCGGAGCCGGGGACGAGCTCACCGCAGACGGCGGTGGTCGCGGGGCCGGCCGGGGCGACCGGGCGGCCCGGGGCGTCGGCGGTGAGGAAAGCGGTGCCGGGGAAGCAGGTGGCCCAGTCGCCGGCCGTGGCGCCGGCGGGCCGGGGGACGGCGGCGACGTCGAGGACGGCGCCGCAGCCGCTGGCCTCGGCGAGCATGCCGAGGGTGCCGACGAGCCCGGCCATGCTCACGTCCTTGGCCGCCGCGGGCGCGGTGCGGGCGACGACCGACCCCATCAGCCGCAGCTCCTCCCGGGTGCGGCCGCTGGTGGAGTCCCACTGCCGGCCGGTGTGCCCGCGCCGCCACCCGCCGCCGAGGTCGGCGGTGAGCGAGACGGCGTGCCCGGGGCGCCCGCCGCCGGCGGGGACGGGGCGGCCGGCGCGGCCGAGCGCGGTGACGCCCAGCGCCGCCGGGACGCCGACCTGCGTGTGCCCGCCGAGCACGGGCACGCCCCACGCGTCCGCGGCGGCGCGCAGGCCGGCGAGCACGCGGGCGACGAACGAGGCGTCCCGCCCGGCGACGGCGTCGAGCAGCCCGAGGGGCGCCGCGCCCATGGCGGAGAGGTCGTTGACGTTCACCAGCACGCCGCACCAGCCGGCCCACGCGGGGTCGCGCTCGACCATCGACGGCAGGATCGCGTCGCACGCGGCGACGACGTCGGTGCCGGGCACGGGGGCGCCGTCGTCGCCGACGAAGCCGGCCCCGCCGAGGTGCAGGCCGGCCAGCAGGCCACCGAGCGGCGCCTTGGTCGCCCGCACGAGCGCGGTCAGCCGGCCGACCGGCCAGGTGACCGTGGTGTGCGGTGCGCCGCCGACCTCCGCCGCCCCGGTTCCCCGCCAGCCGAGCCGGGTGAACAGCCGCAGGACGCGGTCCTGCACGGTGGCGTCGAAGCGCAGCGCCCCGGCGGCCTCGGCGTGCGCGCAGGCGGCGGCGACGAGCGCCGCGCCCGTGCCGTGCGGCGCGCCGGGCCGGACGACGAGCCGGGAGCCGGTCCACCAGCCGACGTCGGGCGCACCGGGGTCGACCGGGCCGAGCCGGACGCCGCCGAGCACCGTCCCGCCTGTTCCACGTGCAACCAGCACCACGCAGCGCGGGTCGTCGTCGGCGGCGTCGAGGTCGCTGCCGGCGAACAGGCCCTGCTCCTCGACGAACGCCGCGTGGCGCAGCGCGCGGTGCGCGGCGACGCCGTCCGGCCCGGCCTCCTCCACCCGCCACGGCGGGGCGGGGGCGGCGAGCCGGTGGTCGACGAGCAGCACGCTGCGCTCGAGGCTGGCCAGCTCCTCCGCGCTGAGCGCCGTCCTCATGCCGCCGTCCTCATGCGCCGGCCGCCGGGAGAGCGGAGCAGGCGCCGCAGGCCGCGCACCCGGCGCCCTGGTCGGCGCCGCGCATGGAGCGGGCGCGCAGGCCGGCGGCGACCCGGCGGGTCACGTCGTCGAGCACGACCGGGTCGGGTGCGCCCACGCCGTCGGCCACAGCGAGGGTGCCGGCCAGCGGCCGGTAGGGGACGACGAACGGGTAGACGCCGCGGTCGGCGAGCCGCAGCGCGCCGGCGACCAGCTCGTCGGGGTCCTCGCCGAGGCCGACGAGCAGGTAGGTGGAGACGCGGTTGCGGCCGAAGACCCGCACCGCCTCGTCCCACGCGGCGTCGTACTGGCCCATCGGCACGGTGGCCTTGCCGGGCATCCAGCGGCGCCGGACGTCGTCGTCGAGGCTCTCGACGTGGATGCCGATGGCGGTGGCACCGGCGTCCCTCAGCTCACCGATCGCGTCCAGGTCCTCGGGGGCCGGCGGCTCGCACTGCACCTGGACGGGCAGGCCGGGGACGGCGGCGGTCACCGCCCGCACGCAGCGGGCGAGGTGGCGGGCGCCGCGGTCGCGGCCGTTGGTGGTGCCGGTGGTCATCACCACCTGCCGGACGCCGTCGAGCCGGACGGCGGCCTCGGCGACCTCCGCCAGCTGCGCCGGCGACTTGACCGCGGTGGTGGAGCCGGCGGCCAGCGACGCCTCGATGGCGCAGAACCGGCAGCGCTGGTCCTCGGCGTAGCGGACGCAGGTCTGCACCACGGTGGTGGCCAGCACGTCGCGCCCGTGCAGCCGGGCGATCCGCTCGTACGGGACGCCGTCGGCGGTGGTGAGGTCGTAGAAGGCGGGCCGGCGCACCGGCGTCGCCTCGAGGCCCAGGTCGGCACCGTCGAGGAGCAGCCGGCCGCCGGAGATCGAGTAGGGGCTGTCGGGGTTCACCGGCAGCGCGGTCGGGACGCCGTCGAGGAGCACGTGCCCGTCGTCGCTGGGCCCGGCGCCGGCGCGGCGGGAGACGGGGGCGTCGACCCGGACCCCGAGGATCGCGACGTCCACGCGGGTGCCCACCCGCGTCGGAGCGCGCCCTGGGGTCGCGGTCCCCGGGGCCGCCGTCATCAGAGGTTGTAGGTGGAGTTGATGATCGCGCCCTTGCGCGCGTAGTGGATCAGCGCGTCCTGGACGTCGAGCGGGTGGCACGGGATGCAGCCGGCGATGAGGTCCTCCTCGCGCAGGCCGTGCAGCGAGAGCCCGAACCGGCAGACGTAGACCGTGCCGCCCTCCTCGATGAACCGCTCGATCTGGGTGTTGATGTTGTGCTCGCCGGGGAAGGCGGAGTCGCCGGTGGTGGGGAAGCCGCGGGTGGCCATCGCGTTCATCGCGGCCGGGCCGTAGAAGTAGAGGACCGACTCGTAGCCCTTGCGCAGCGCCCGCAGCGCCTGCAGGCACGCGACGAAGCTGACCGAGGACTCGTGCGCGATGCCGTGGACGAGCGTGAAGTAGGACTCGCCCTCGCCGGCCTGGTAGTCGGGGAAGATCTTGGTCGAGCCGTAGAGGTTGCTGCCCGGCGGGAGCGAGGGGTGCGGGATCTCGGCGAGGCTCGTCCGCTGGTTCGCCTCGAGGTCCTCGTCGGAGATGAGCGGCGTGCCGGTGGTGGCGGGCAGGGTCTGGGTCACGGTGCGGCTCCCTTGGTCGGTGTCAGAGGTCGTGCAGGGACTCGAAGTTGGCCCGGAAGAAGAGGTCGGCGAGCTCGCCGTCGCCGGTGGCCGCGGCCAGCCGGGCGGACTCGCCCTCGAAGTCGCCCCAGGGCTGGTCGGAGGCGAACAGGACGCGGTCGGCGCCGATCCCGTGGCGCTCGATCTCGCGGGCGAACCAGCGCGGGGCGAAGCCGATCGCCCAGCTGGTGTCGGTGTAGACGCGCTTGCCCTCGGCCACCCAGGCGAAGAAGCGCTGCCCGATGAGCTTGATGTGGCCGCTCATCCCGCCGCCCATGTGCACGAGGTGGACGGCGACGTCGTCGGCGTAGCGGTCGACCAGCGTGCCGACCTCGTCGAGGTCGCTGGCCGCGCCGGGGCTGGTGTGCACGTGGACGACGAGGCCGTGCGCGCGGGCCGCGCCGAAGATCGCGTCGAGCTGGGGGCGGCAGTCGTCGTCGCCGGCCCGGCCGCCGAGCAGGAAGGAGAGCTTGAGGGCCCGGACGCCGCGCTCGCCGGCCAGCGCCAGCGCCTTCTCGGTGGCGGCGGCGTCCTGCGGGCGGGGGCTGGTCCAGAGCCCGGCGACGACGCGGTCGTCGCGCTGGGCGGCCTCGACGACGAGGTCGTTGAGCGCGAAGGACGTCGACGGGTCGGGGACGCCGTAGTTCGGGATGACGAGCGCGCGCTCGGTGCCCTCGCGGTCGAGGTCGGCGAGGAGCTCGTCGACCGTGGCGCGGGCGGTCGTGTCGGGGTTGACCGGCGGCCCGCCGTAGAAGGGGTGTGCGGGGAGGACGCCGAGGTGGCGGTGCGCGTCGTGCACCCGCCAGCGGGTCGGCGTCGTCATGGCGAGAACCCTGGCGGGCTCCCGTTGCCCCCTGGTGACGTCCGGAACGAGTTCTCGTTTCCGGATCGGGCGCGCCGCTGACCTGCTGTTTCCGGTCGGTTGCCGGACCCGCACGGGCCTGCGGGTCGCCGGGGTTCCCCGCGCACCGCCGGTCCTGCAGGACGGTCAACGCACGAGAGGACCCGGCAATGGCAGGCCCCGGTCCGCCATCAGCGCCACGAAGGCGAAGCCGGGCCCCGAGGAGCCGACAGCGCCACAGGGGCGCGCCCTCAGCTGGCCGGGGACACCGAGCTCATGTTGAAGTCCGGCACGCGGACCGGCGGCATCGCGGCGCGGGTGAACCAGTCGTTCCACTCGCGCGGCAGCGTGCGCTCGGTGCGCCCCGCCTCGGTGATCCGGCCCAGCAGGTCCACCGGCGACTCGTTCCACCGGAAGTTGTTCACCGCGCCGGTCACCTCGCCGCCCTCGACGAGGAAGACGCCGTCGCGGGTGAGCCCGGTGAGCAGCAGCGTCTGCGGGTCGACCTCGCGGATGTACCAGAGCGTGGTCAGCAGCAGCCCGCGGTCGGTGGCGCCCACCATGTCGTCCAGCGACGCCGTCGCCTCGGGCGCCTCGAGCACCAGGTTGTCGACGGCCGCCACGGCCGGCGCGGTGGTCTTCAGCGCCCACGCCCGCGGCCGCACGAGGTTGGTGAGCACGCCGTCGCGGATCCAGTCGACCGCCGGCGTCGCCATCCCGTTGTCGAACACGCTGGCCGAGCCCGACGACGCGCTGACCACCTGGAACGGCGCGGCCTCCAGGCCGGGGGCGTGCGGGTCGCTGCGCAGGGTCAGCGGGAGCTGGGCCAGCCGGTCGCCGATCCGGTTGCCGCCGCCGGCGCGGGCGAAGACGTTGCGGCCCTCGTCGGCGTCGCGCGCCTCCATCGTCCAGTAGGCGTAGAGCATCAGGTCGCTCACGGCCGACGGCGGCAGCACCGTCTCGTACCGGCCCGCGGGCAGGTCGACGCGGCGCTGCGCCCAGCCGAGCTTGCGCTCGACGTCGGCGGCGAGGTCGGGCACCGACACGTCGCGGAAGTCGCGGGTGCCGACGCCGGCCCACACCGAGCGGGAGAAGTCGGTGCTCTTGCCGTTGAGCTCCACCCGGCCGGTGGGCTGGTCGTGGCGCAGCCGCAGCCCGGTCGAGGTGCCGACGTACGTCGTGGTCAGGGAGTGCTCGGCGTAGCCGAACAGCAGGTCACCGCGCGAGCGGGCGGCCCCGAAGGCCTCCCCCAGCGCCGGCGCGAACTCGGCGAACACCTCGATCGAGGTCTCGGCCGGGTCGGCGTCCCAGTCCCCCGCGTGGGCAGGGGCCTCCGACACCAGCGGCACCGCGTCCTCGGCCGGGCCGGCGTCGCGCGCGGCCTGCTCGCTCGCGGCCACCAGCTCGGCGACGTCGGGGGTGCCGGTGCGCGCCACCGTGCCGGTGGCCATCCCGGCCCCGCCGTCGACGAAGGAGACGACGACGACCTGGCGCGAGCGCATCGCCCCGTTCGTCGTCAGGCTGTTCGACGCCCACCGCAGGTTCGCCTCGGTGCTCTCGACGACGTAGGCCACGCACCCGTCGGCGGTCGAGGCGGCCAGCGCCTGCTCGACGAGCTCCTGCGCGGTCTGCCGGCTCATCGCCCGCCCTCCTGCACCGTGTTGAGGATGGTGACGCCCTCGAAGAGCGCCGCCGGGCAGCCGTGGCTCACCGGCGCGACCTGCCCGGGCTGGGCCTTGCCGCAGTTGAACGCGCCGCCGAGGCGGTAGGTGGAGGGGCCGCCGACGGCGCGCATCGAGCCCCAGAAGTCCGTCGTCGTGGCCTGGTAGGCGACGTCGCGCAGCTGCCCGGCCAGCCGCCCGCCCTCGATGCGGTAGAAGCGCTGGCCGGTGAACTGGAAGTTGTAGCGCTGCATGTCGATCGACCAGCTCTTGTCGCCGACGACGTAGATGCCGCGCTCGACCCCGCCGACCAGGCCCTCGAGGTCGGGGCCGTCGGGTGCCGGCTGCAGCGAGACGTTGGCCATGCGCTGCACCGGCACGTGCCGCGGCGAATCGGCGAAGGCGCAGCCGTTGGAGCGCTCCATCCCGCCCATGCGCGCGGTGTTGCGGTCGACCTGGTAGCCGACCAGCACGCCGTCGCGGACGATGTCCCAGCGCTGGGCCTCGACGCCCTCGTCGTCCCAGCCGATCGTCGACAGCCCGTGCTCGGCGGTGCGGTCGCCGGTGACGCGCATGAGCTCGGAGCCGTAGCGCAGGCTGCCCAGCCCGTCGGGGGTGGCGAACGAGGTGCCGGCGTAGGCGGCCTCGTAGCCCAGCGCCCGGTCGAGCTCGGTGGCGTGGCCGACCGACTCGTGGATGGTCAGCCACAGGTTGGACGGGTCGACGACGAGGTCGTACCGGCCGGGCTCGACCGACGGCGCCTTGGTCTTCTCGCGCAGCAGCTCCGGGATCTGCGCCAGCTCGGCGGCCCAGTCGTAGCGGCCGTCGGTGAGGTACTCCCAGCCCCGGCCGACCGGCGGGGCGATCGTGCGCATGCTCTCGAAGGCGCCGGTGGCGCGGTCGACGGTCAGCGCCGTGAACTCGGGCGCGATGCGCACCCGCTGCTGGCGGGTCCGCGTGCCGGCCGTGTCGGCGTAGAACTTCTGCTCCTTGACGTGCATGCAGCCCGACGTCACGTGCTCGACGCCGTCGGCGGCCAGCAGCCGCTCCGACCACTCGGTGAGCAGCGCGGTCTTCTCGGCGTCGGGCACCTCGAACGGGTCGACGTCGTAGGAGGACACCCACGAGCCCTCGTGCGGGGGCTCCGGGGCGAGCTCGACCCGGTCGGTGGACAGCGCCGCGGACACCTGCGCGACGGCGACCGCCTGCTCGGCCAGCCGCACCGCCTCCGCGGCGGTGAGGACGACGCCGGCGGCGAAGCCCCAGGTGCCCTCGTGCACCACGCGGACGGCGAGACCGAGGTCCTCGCCGTCGGCCAGCGACTCGAGGCGGGCGTCGCGCAGGTTCAGCGACTGCGTGCGGATCCGCTCGACCCGGAGGTCGGCGTGCTCGCAGCCGAGGTCGACCGCGCGGGTCAACGCCGCCTCGGCGAGCGCGGACAGGGGCAGGGCGAGGAAGGACTCGTCGATGTCCCGGGGCTGCACCATCGCCCCTGTCTACCAGTCCCCTCCTCTGCGAGATCTGCACACTCGGGGCCCCCGAGCCCCGGAAGACCCCGAGTGTGCAGATCTCGCGGGCACGCCCTGCCAGGATCCGGCGGTGACCTCCACCCGGGTGCCCGCCGACCGCCGCGACGCCCTCGCCGTCCTGGGCGTCCTCGCCCTGTCCGCGGGGGTGGCGGTGCTCGCGCTCGCCACGGCGCGCGGCGTCGTCCCCCTGGGCGGCAGCAGCGTCGAGACGGAGTTCATCAGCCCCTGGTGGTGGCTGGCCTTCCTGCTCGCGCCGCTGCCTGCGGTGGCCGCGCGGCGGCGGACGGCGACCGGGCTCGCGGCGGGCGTCGTGCTCGTGGTGCCGCAGGTCGTCGCGGCTGCCGTCTGCGTGCAGCGGTACCGCACCTCGGGGTGGGGCGACGGCCTGGAGGTCTTCGCCTACCTGCACCCGCTGCTGCTGACCGTGGTCACCGCCGCACTGCTCGCCGTGCTGAGCCGCCGCTGACCGGCCCTGCGCCGGCCCGGCCCGCGCAGGGCGCGGTCAGTGCAGGAGGCGCTGCCAGTCCGCGGGGACCCGGCCGGCCGGCCCGGGCGCCGGCTGGTCGGCGGGGTGCTCGGTCGGCGGCGCGAGGCGCACGCCGCGGGCGTACCGCCCGTCGACGTAGTCCCACGCCCAGTCCTCGCCGGGCTCGAAGCTCTGCACGACCCGGTGCCCCGTGGCCGCCGCGTGCGCCGAGGCGTGCTGGGACGGCGAGGAGTCGCAGCACCCGACGTGGCCGCAGGCGGCACACCGGCGCAGGTGGAACCACCAGCCGCCGGTCGCGTCGCACTCCACGCACCCCGTGCCGCTGGGCGGGACGCTCGGGTCGATCTGCTCCATCGGGTCCTCCTGTCGGGGGCGGCTCAGACCTGGTCCTGGCCGCCGTCGAGAACGAGCTCGCTGCCGGTCATGAAGCTGCTCTGGTCCGACGCCAGGAACAAGGCCCCCGCGGCGATCTCCTCGGGCCGGGCCAGCCGGCGCAGCGGGATGCCCGCCGCCATCCCCTCCACCATCGCGTCGGTGGCGGCCGCGTCCGGGGCCAGGCCGAGCAGGCCCGGCGTCGCCGTCGACCCGGGCACCAGCGTGTTCACCCGGATGCCGCGGCCGGCCAGCTCGATCGCCCAGGTGCGGGCGAGCTGGTGGACCGCCGCCTTCGACGCGGCGTAGAGGCCGAACGCCGGGGTGCCGTGCAGGGTCGCCGTCGAGCCGGTGAGCACGACCGACGCGCCGTCGCCGAGCAGCGGCAGCGCTCCCTGCACGGTGAGGACGGTGCCGCGGACGTTGCGGTCGAAGGTGTCCGCGTAGTGCTGCGGGGTGATCTCGCCGAGGGCGGCGAACTCCCCGCCGCCGGCGTTGGCGAGGACGACGTCGAGGCCGCGCCCGGCCGCGGCGATCGTCTCGAAGAGCCGGTCGAGGTCGGCCTGCTCGGCGACGTCGCCCGGCACGCCGACCGCGCCGTGCCCGATGCTCTCGACCGCCTCGTCGAGGGCGTCCTTGCGGCGGCCCGTCACGAAGACGTGCGCGCCCTCGGCGGCGAACCGTCGCGCCGCGGCCAGTCCGATGCCCGAGGTGGCGCCGGTGACCAGCGCCGTCCTGCCCTCCAGCTGTCCCATCGTGGGTCCCTCCCGTGTCGTGGTGTGGGCCGGGAGAACTCGCATGACATATCACGCATTCCGCGTGGGGGCGGGGACGCCGGCGGCACCCCCGCCCCGCGTGGGCCTAGCTGTCGAGCACCGTCCAGAGCCGGGCGATGCGGCCGTCCACGACCTGGGCGACGTCGAGGCCGCCGAGCACCGGTTCCCCACCCGGGGGGCCGAGACGCCAGGGCCGCATGCCGAGGTCGCCGACGCCGCGGAAGGGGCCGGCCGGCGTGAAGACGAGCCCGGGCCCCTGCGCCAGCAACCCGGTCACCGTGGCCGCCAGCTCCTCGCGGCCGCGGACCGTCCGCCCGTCGTCGGTGAAGACGACGTCGTCGGCGAACACCGCGGCGATCGCCGTCGCGCGCCGCTGCGGGTCCGGCTCGTTGAAGACGTCGTCGAGCATGCGCTCCAGCAGCTCCGCCGGGCCGGCCATCAGTCGGTGCCGAGGGCGCCGCGGAGGAACGCGATGCCCTGCTCGACGGCCGCCTGCGCGGCGAACGTGTGCCGGAGCGGGTTGAGCCCCACGAAGTCGTGGATGATCCCGCCGTAGCGCACGGCGGTGACCGGGACGCCGGCCGCCCGGAGCTTCGCGGCGTAGGCCTCGCCCTCGTCGCGCAGCACGTCGGCCTCGGCCACGACCACCAGCGCCTGGGGCAGCCCGGCCAGGTCCTCGGCGCTCGCCCGCAGCGGCGAGGCGGTGATCTCCGCGCGCTGCGCCTCGTCGGTCGTGTACTGGTCCCAGAACCAGCGCATGCCCTCCCGGGCGAGGAAGTAGCCCTCGGCGAACTGCTCGTAGGAGCCGGTGTCGAAGGAGGCGTCGGTGACCGGGTAGTAGAGGAGCTGGCCCCGGAACTCCACCCCGCCGCGCTGCTTGGCCAGGATCGTGGCGACCGTGGCCATGTTGCCGCCCACCGAGTCGCCGGCGACGGCGAGGCGCGAGGCGTCCAGCCCGTTCTCCGGGCCGTTCCTGACGATCCAGTCGGCGACGGCCCAGACCTGCTCGACCTGTGTCGGGTACCGGTGCTCGGGCGCCAGGTCGTAGTCGGGGAACACGACGGCGGCCTGCACGCCGACGGCCAGCTCGCGGACCAGCCGGTCGTGGGTGACCGGGCCGCCGAAGACCCAGCCCAGGCCGTGCACGTAGAGGACGACCGGCAGCGGCCCCGTGGCGCCGCGCGGCCGGACGATGCGCACGCGCACCTCGCCGGTCGGGCCGCCGGGGACGACGAGGTCCTCGACGTCGGCCGGCGCGAGCACCGGGGGCGGGTCGGTCTGCACCACGACGGCGATCTCACGGCCCTTCTCGGGAGCCAGCTGGTAGAGGAACGGCGGGGTGGAGTTGGCGTCGGCGAAGGCCTGCGCGGCGGGCTCGAGGACGGGCGGGACGGGCTCGGGCATGGTTGCCTCTCGGCTCGGGGCGGACGAGGGGGGCGCGGTCCTGCTCGGCGCTGGTCGGACCGCCGTCCGGCAAGCTACATGACATGTCACGCAATGGGGAGGGCCCGTGCTCACCGACGAGCAGCAGGAGACCTGGTTCGCCTACATGCGCGTGTCGCTGCGGCTGGCCTACGAGATGAACCACCAGCTGCAGACCGACAGCGGCCTGTCCCTCGCCGACTACGACGTCCTCAACGCCCTCGCCGACTCCCCCGGCCGGCGGCTGCAGACCACCGCCCTGGCCACCCGCATCTCCTGGGAGCGCAGCCGGCTGTCCCACCACCTCAAGCGGATGAGCGGCCGCGGCCTGGTCGAGCAGGTGCCCTCGACGCAGGACCGCCGGGCCACCGATGCCGTGCTCACCGGCGCCGGGCTCACCGCGCTGCGCGACGCCACGCCGGGCCACGCCGCGCTCGTGCGCCGGCTCTTCTTCGACGGGCTGGACCCGGCCGACCTCCCGGCGCTGCGCGCGGCCCTGGAGGCCGTGCACGAGCAGGTGGTCGCCCACGGCACCCTCCCCCGGCCGCCGGCGCACCAGCACCGGCTGCCCGGGTTGCAGAGCGGCGGGTGACGGGTAGCGGGGGGCCATGGCCGATCCCGCGGACGACGTCACGCTGACCTTCGGCGGCAACGCGACGACGCTGCTGCGCCTCGGCGGCTTCACGCTGCTCACCGACCCGAACTTCATCGGCCGCGGGCAGCGCGTCTACCTGGGCAAGGGCCTGTTCGCCAAGCGGCTGACCGACCCGGCGCTGCTGCCCGACGACCTGCCCGACCTCGACGCCGTCCTGCTCTCCCACCTGCACGGCGACCACTGGGACCGCATCGCCCACGCCACGATCGACCGGTCCACGCCGATCGTCACCACACAGGCCGCGGCCCGGACGCTCTCCTCCCGGGGTTTCTCCGCGACGGCGGACCTGCGCCCCTGGCAGGTCCACGAGCTCACCCGTGGCGGGGAGACGCTGCGCATCACCTCGGTGCCCGGCGAGCACGGCCCCGGCCTGCTCGCCCAGGTGCTGCCCCCGGTCATGGGCAGCGTGCTGGAGCTGCTGCGCGGCGGCGAGGTGACCTGGCGGGGCTACGTCACCGGCGACACGCTCTACCGCCCGTACCTGGCGGAGGTGCTGCAGCGCTGCGGCCCGCTCGACGTCGTCGTCCCCCACCTCGGCGGGACGAGGGCCCTGGGCTTCACGGTGACGATGGACGGCCGGCAGGGCGCCGACCTGGTCGAGCTGCTGCGGCCTCCGGTGACGGTGCCGGTGCACTACGACGACTACGACCGGTTCGCCTCGCCGCTCGGCGACTTCGTGCGGGAGGTCGCCGAGCGGCGGGCGCCCGGGGAGGTGCGGGTGGTGCAGCGCGGCGAGACGATCTCGCTGCGCGCCTGACCGTTCAGCGGGCCAGGACCTCGTCGAGGCGCTCGTAGCCCTGCGTGACGCCGACCTCCATGCCGCTGGCCAGCATGGCGTCGCGGTCGGCGAAGGAGTCGCACAGCGACGTCGAGGTCAGCCGGGTGCGGCCGTCGCCGAGGTCCTCCAGCACCAGCTTCTCCAGCGCGACGCCGTCGGGCACGCCCTCGAAGGTGAAGGTCTGCACGATCCGCTCGTCGGGGCGGACCTCGTGGAAGGACCCGTGGAAGGCGTACTCACCGTTCGCGTCGCTGTGCACGTAGCGGTAGGAGCCGCCGGTCCGGCAGTCGTAGTGGTCGATGCGCATCTCCAGCCCGCGCGGGCCGAGCCACTGGACCACGAGGTCCGGGTCGGTGTGCGCCCGGAACACCTTGGCCGGCGGGGCGTCGAACTCGCGGGTGATGCGGATGAGCGGGACGTCGGGGTCGGCGGCGATCCGCGTCTCGCGCGTGCTGGTGGTCATGACGGGTTCCTCTCCTGGGGTGGGTCCTCCGGCATGTCGCGGAGGACGTCGTCGAGGCGGCGGTAGCGCTCCTCGGCCTGGCGCCGGTAACGCTCGATCCACTTCGTCATCAGGTCGAACACCTCCGCCTCCAGGTGCACCGGGCGGCGCTGCGCCTCCCGGCTCCGGCTCACCAGGCCGGCGTCCTCGAGCACCCGCAGGTGCTTGGAGACCGCCTGCACGGTGACGTCGTAGGGGGCGGCGAGCTCGCCGACCGTCGCGTCACCGACCGCGAGCCGGGCGACCATGTCGCGCCGCGTCGGGTCGGCCAGCGCCGCGAACACCCGGGAGAGCGGATCTGCCGCCACCTCTCGACCTCCTCGTTCAACCAAGTGGTTGAGCAAGACGGTAGGACCGGCCGCCCGCCTTGTCAACCGATCGGTTGCGGACGCTTCAGGAGGCCCAGGTGCCCGGTGGGTGGTCCGGCAGGGCGAGGTCGGCGACGACGCCGCAGTGGTCGCTGGCCCACACCCCGCCGACCGGCTCGTCGAGCACCCGCGCGCACGCGGTGACCTGCAGGGACGGCCCGTGGACGCCGCTGCGCACCAGCACCCAGTCGATCCGCCGGCTGACGGCGGTGGCCACCTCGCCCGCCCGCACCAGCGGGTTGCGCGCGTCGAAGGTGGACCCGGGGTCGCCGGGGTGCAGCGTCTCCCAGGCGTCCTGGTAGCAGACGCTGACGCCGTCCAGCGACCGGCGGCCGCGCCAGAACTGCATGCTCGCGGCGTCCGGGGTGGCGTCGCAGTCGCCGAGCACCACCACGTGGTCGGCGGTGCCGGCCAGCCGCTCCAGCGTCCGCGCGGCGGCCAGGGCCTGCTGCTCGCGCTCGGCCTCGTAGCCGAACTGCCAGCTCGGCGTGTGGTGGGCGACCAGGGTGCGGCCCACCGCGGTGTCCACCTCGACGACCAGCGTGGCGCACCAGGGGAACCCGCGGGCCCGCTCCGTGCACCGCTGGTCGACCTCCTCGACCACCCGGTGCGGCGCGCGGGTGGCCAGCACCCCGCCGACGCCGTCGTCGGCCGCCCGGGAGAACGGCGTCATCGACCAGCCGGGCCCCAGCAGCTCCTCCACGGTGCCGTCCGCGACGGGCACCTCCTGCAGGGCGACGACGTCGGCGCCCAGCCGGCGCAGCGTCTCCCCCGTGAGCGCGCTGCGCCGCGGCCAGTCCGGGTTGGCCGGGCCGAGCACGTTCATGGTCAGGACCCGCAGGGACGCCGCCATGCCCCCGGAGTCAACCCGAGCGGGCGCCCGTCCTCCAGCCGCCGTCGCATCCCGGGTCCTCCCCCGGTCGGACGCGGGGCCCGGGCCGGGATCGTCCCGGCGGCCGACGCGCGCAGCGACCTGCGCGGACGACGCTCGTCCCGCCACCGGGTGGTGGCCGGGACGGGAGGAGATCCGCGGTGCGCGGGACGGTGGGAGCGGTGCTCGGCGGGGCGGCCGCGGTGGCGGCGACGGCGGTGGCCGGGGTGCTCGTGGCGATGCCGGCGGGCGTGCACGGCGCCGGGGCGGTGCTGGCGGAGCTGCAGGGGCACACGGAGACCGCGTTCCGCGACGACGCGGCGCGCGCCCCGGAGGGCTCGGTGCCGTTCTGGACCCGCTCCGTCGGCACCGAGGTGACCGTCGTCCGGCCGGGCGAGGCCTACGGCGAGGACGACGGCAGCGTCCGCGCGGACATGGCCCTCGCGCCGGGGACGGCGGCGCCGGGGTCGTGCACCCCGCTGGCGCATCCCGGCATGCCGTGGGACGGCGGCGGCTCGTGGCCCGACCTGACCGGCGAGCAGGCGCTGCTGTGCGAGGGCTGGGTCACCGTCGTCGTCGACGGCCACCTCTACGCCTGGACGGGTCCCACCCCGCAGGCCTGACCCGCGTCCTGGCTCACCTCCGCGCCTCCTGGCTCACCTCCGGCGGTGAGGCAGGACGCAGCACGATCAGGCCACCTGATCGTGCTGCCGCCTCAGCCGGCCAGGCGCGCCGCCCGGACCGCCACCTCGGCGCGCAGGGCCCCGGCGTCGGCGGTGGTGACCGTCCCGCCGGCGACGACCTGCCGCCCGCCCACCCACACGTCGCGCACCTGCCGCGAGACGCCCGACCACACCAGGTGGGTGAGCAGGTCGGCCGGGTCGCCGACCGGCTCGAAGCCGAGGTCGCCGGTGTCCACGTGCACGAGGTCCGCGCGCCGCCCGGCCTCCACCTGCCCGAGGTCGGGCCGGCCGATCGCCTCGGCGGCCCCGCCGGTGGCCAGCCAGAACGCCTCGGCGGCGGTCAGGGCGACGGCCGACCGCTCGCGCAGCCGCGCCAGCGACGCCGCCAGCCGCACGTCGGCGAGCAGGTCCAGCCCGTCGTTGGACGCCGGCCCGTCGGTGCCCAGGCCCACCCGGATGCCGCGGTCGAGCATGTCCCGCAGGCGCGCGACGCCGCTGGCGAGCTTTGCGTTGCTGGCCGGGCAGTGGGCGACGGCGACGTCGTACTCGCGCCACAGCTCGAGGTCGCCGTCGTCCATGTGCACGCAGTGCGCGGCGAGCACCCGGCCGCCGAGGACGTCGTGCGCGGCGAGCAGCGCGGGCACCGACAGCCCGTGCTCGGCGAGCAGGCCGGCGCCCTCGGTCGCGGTCTCGGCCACGTGCAGGTGCAGCAGCATCCCGTGCTCGCGGGCGAGTTCGGCCGCGCGGCGCAGCAGGGGCAGCGGCACGGTGTAGGCCGCGTGCGGGCCGAGGCCGTACTCGACGCTGCCGTCGTCGGGCACGCCCCGCGCGAGTTCCACGGCGGCGGCCAGCTGCTCCTCCAGCGGCGGCATGCCGGGCAGCGGCACCATCGGCGCGGCGATCACCGCCCGCGCCCCGGTGACGCCGACGGCCGCGGCGATCCGCGCGGGCTCGAAGTACATCTCGACGCTCGTGGTCACCCCGCCGCGCAGCATCTCCGCCGACGCCGCGGTCATCGCCACCTCGACGTCGTCGGGGGCCAGCCGCGCCTCGCGCGGCCACATCACCTCGCGCAGCCACCGGTCCAGCGGCAGCCCCTCGCCCTGGCCGCGGAACAGCACCATCGGCGCGTGCGAGTGGCTGTTCACCAGCCCGGGCACGAGCAGGCCGGGCAGCGCGACCACCTCGGCGTCGCCGGGCGGCGGGGCGTCCACGGCCGGGCCGGCCCACGCGATCCGGCCGTCCTCGACGTCGACGACGGCGTCCGGGACGACGGTGCCGGCCCGGTCCCCGACGATCACGGCCCGGGCGGTGAGTCGCTGGCGCATGGCGGAACGCTAGCCCCAGGGACCCCGGCAGTTGGGGCGACGTGCGGGCGACCCCCGGAGGCCCCCTCTACCGTGGACGCATGTCGTTCCTCGCCGCCGCGTCCTCCGACCAGGGCGGGATCACCGGCTGGCTGCTCCAGCTGGTCGAGACCCTCGGGCCCCTCGGCGTCGGGTTCTCCATCCTGCTCGAGACGGTGATCCCGCCGATCCCCAGCGAGGCCGTGCTGGGCCTGGCCGGCGTGCTGATCAACAGCGGCGAGATGTCGATCGTGCCGGTGATCCTCTTCGCCACCCTCGGCTCGATCCTGGGGGCGATCTTCTTCTACTACGTCGGCCGCGCGCTGGGCCCCCGCCGCTCGCACGCCTTCCTCGACCGGCTGCCGCTGGTGGAGACCGCCGACGTCGACCGGACCTTCGCCTGGTTCGAGCGGCACGGCCGCTCGGCGGTGTTCTTCGGCCGCATGGTCCCGATCGTGCGCAGCTTCATCTCCGTGCCGGCCGGCGTCGTCCGGATGCCGTTCCTGCAGTTCGTCCTCTACTCCGCCGCGGGCAGCCTGATCTGGAACAGCCTGCTGGTGACCCTCGGCGTCGTCGCGGGCGACTTCATCCAGGACAACCTCAAGTACTTCGACTACCTGGTCGCGGCCGTGGTCGTCCTGGGCGTGGGCTGGCTGGTCTACAAGCGGGTCAAGGACATCCGCCACCACCGGCGCCGGCGGACCACCGCCGGGCGCACCGAGGCCGGGCGCCCCGGGGACGCCGGCGACAGCACCACGGCGTGACGTCCCGGCCCGACGTCGTCGCCTTCGACGTCAACGAGACGCTGCTCGACCTCGCGCCGGTCGCCGCCGCCCTGGTCGAGCACGGGCAGCCCGACGGCCTGCTGCCCACCGTCTTCGCCCGCACGCTGCACACCGGCACCGCGGCCGCGGTCGCCGGCCTCCGGGTCCCCTTCCGCGCGGCGTTCGAGTCGGCCCTGGCGCAGCTCACCGACCTGTCCGAGCGCGACCGCGACCGCGTCGCCGACAGCTTCCTGGGGCTGTCGCCGCACCCCGACGTCGAGCCCGCGCTGCGCCGGCTGGCCGAGGCCGGGGTGCGGGTGGTGACGCTGTCGCACGGCTCGCCGGGCGTGGCCGAGGCCGGGCTGGAGCGCGGCGGGATCACGCCACTGGTGGAGCGCACGCTGACCAGCGAGACGGTGCAGGCGTGGAAGCCGTCCCGGGAGGCCTACGTGTGGGCCGCGGGCGTCTGCGGCGTGGAGCCCGCGCGCATGGCGCTGGTGGCCGCGCACGGCTGGGACGTCCTCGGCGCGGAGCGCGCGGGCCTCACCGGCGCCTGGTTCCCGCGCAGCGAGCGCGCCTGGCCGCCGGCGTTCCCCGCCCCGTCGGTGGTGGCCGCCGACCTCGCCGGGGCGGTCGACGCGCTGCTCGCCCGGTGAGCGCGCCGGCTCTCGTCGACACCCCGCTCGGCCCGGCCGCGGTGCGCGCCGACGGCCCGGCGCCCGCCCGCGGCACGCTGGTGCTCGGGCACGGCGCCGGCGGCGCGGCCGACGGGCCCGACCTGCTCGCCGTCGCCGCCGCGGCCGCCGGGGCGGGCTGGCGGGTGCTGCGGGTGGACCAACCGTGGCGGGTGGCCGGCAAGCGGATCGCGCCGGCGCCCCCGCGGCTCGACCTCGCCTGGACGGCGGTGCTCGGCGCGCTGCGCGCCGGCGGGGCGCTGACCGGGCCGCTCGTGTTCGGCGGCCGCAGCGCCGGGGCCCGGGTGGCCTGCCGGACCGCAGCGGCGCTCGGTGCCGATGCCGTGCTCGCGCTGGCGTTCCCGCTGCACCCGCCGGGCCGGCCCGAGCGCAGCCGCGCGGACGAGCTCCGGTCGGCCGGGGTGCCGCTCGCCGTCGTGCAGGGCGAGACCGACGCCTTCGGCCGGCCGGCGGAGGTCGGCGCCGCACTGGAGGGCGTGCCGGCGTCGTCGGTGCACGCGGTGCCGGGCGACCACTCGCTCGGGAAGGACCCCGACGCGGTGGCCGCCGCGGCACTGGCCTGGCTGGAGCAGCTGCCGCTCAGGTGCTGATCACCGGGTCGCTCGTGCCCCGAGGTGCGGACGGTCGCCGCTCGCGGCGGCGTGTCCGCGCGTGTCGGCGGCAAGGAGCCGATGATCGACTCGGCCGGGCCCCCTCAGGTGTTGATCACCGGATGCGTGCACGGGACACGCGCCGGCACGCCGGCCGGCCGTGCACGCACCCGATGATCGCCAGCAGCAGGGGCGGGCGTCAGCGGCGGCGCCGCCGGAACGCCAGCACCACGAGCAGCAGCACCGCCGCCACCGCGGCCCCCGGCGCCGCGTAGCGCGCCATGGCGGCCCCGCCGGCGACCTCGAGCAGGTCGATCGGCTCGGGCTCGGCGGCCGGCTGTGGCCGGGGCGCGGCCGACGGCGTGCTCCGCGGCGGGGCGCCGGTGGCCGGGCGCCCGGGAGGAGCGGTGTTGCGCGACGGCGGCGCGCTGGGCGCCCGGCCCGCGGACGGCGCGGCGGGCGTCCCGCCCGAGGACGGCGCGGTGTCCGACGACGTCGGCGCGGTGTCGCCGACGGCGGGCACCGGCGTGGTGTCGGTGGCGCCCACGGGGCTGATCGGCCGGGTGGGCGGGCTGGCCGCCACGGTGTCGGCGTCGGCCGTCAGCGAGTCGGTGGCCGACGCGGCGGCCTCGCGGGCCTTCGTGCCGGCCGAGCGCACGGCCTCGGCCACGGCGTTGTCCCCCGGGGTCTGCTCGACCGACTGGGCGACCTCCTCCGCGACCCCGGTGGCGGTCGCGGCGGCCTTCGCGGCGGCGCTCTCGGCGCGGTCGGCGTCGCCCTGGGCGTCGCCCTCGCCGAGCTGGGCGGCGAGCTTGTCGGCGAACTGGCCGAGCAGCTTGTTGCCGACGTCGGTCATGACACCGCGGCCGAACTGGGCGGGCCGGCCGGTGATGTTGAGGTCGGTGAGCACGTCGACCCGGGTGACCTGGCCCTCGGCGAGCAGCTTCGCGGTGATGGTGGCCGCCGCGGTGCCGTTGCCGCGCTGGTCCTTGCCGCGGGCGTCGATGACCGCCCGGTGCGCGGCCTCGTCCTTCTCCACGAACGACGCCTTGCCCTGGTACGTGAGGTTGATCGGGCCCAGCTTGACCTTCACCCGTCCGGTGAAGTCGTCACCGGTGACCGAGTCGAGGGCGGCGCCGGGCATGCACGGGGCGATCCGCTCGATGTCGAGGAGCACCCGCCAGGCCTCGTCGACGGGGACGGGGACGGTGAAGGAGTTCTCCAGCTGCACGGTGCGACCTCCGGGGGTGGGAACGGACCTCGGCCGGTCCGCCCGGGTGGGCGGGCCGGCCGAGGGGACGGGCGGAGCCGGGGTTGGGGCGAAACTACAACCCGGCGGCGGTGGCGACCGCCCGGCGAGTGAGCACCTGCGCCAGGTGCTCGCGGTAGTCGGCCTGGGCGTTGAGGTCGCTGCTCGGGCTGGTGCCCTCGGCTGCCGAGCGGGCCGCCTGCGCGACCGCGTCCGGCGACGCCGCGGCCCCCGCGAGGGCGGCCTCGGTGGCCGACGCCCGCAGCGGGGTCGGGCCCATGTTGGTCAGCCCGATCCGCGCCTCGGCGATGTGCCCGTTCTCCCGCCGGACCGCCGCGGCGACCGCGACGATCGACCAGGCCTGCGCCACCCGGTTGAACTTCTCGTACCGCACGCCCCAGTCGCCGGCGAGCTTCGGCACCCGGATCTCCACGAGCACCTCACCCTCGTCGAGCGCGGTGGTGAGGTAGTCGACGAAGAACTCCGAGGCCGGCACGGTGCGCCGTCCCGAGGGCCCGGCGATGACCATCTCCGCGTCGAGGGCGAGCGCCACGGCGGGCAGGTCGCCGGCCGGGTCGGCGTGCGCCAGGGCGCCGCCGAAGGTCCCGCGCCGGCGGGTCTGCCGGTCGGCCACCGTCTCGGTCGCCTCGGCGATCAGCCTGGCGTGCTGTGCGATCAGCGGGTCGGTGACCACCTCGGCGTGCGTGGTCATCGCGCCGATCACCAGCGCGTCGCCCTCGTCGCGGACGCCGCGCATCTCCGCCACCCGGCCGAGGTCGACGACGGTCTCGGGCGCCGCCAGCCGCAGCCGCATGACCGGGATGAGCGACTGCCCACCGGCCATGATCTTGACGTCCTCACCGCCCTCCGCGACCGCCTGGACGGCCTCGTCGACCGTGGTCGGCCGGACGTACTCGAACGCGGCGGGGATCACCGGTCACCTCCGAGGGACGAAGCAGGGGTCGAGACACCGGTCGTGGACTCGGTGGAGGCGCCGCCGTAGGCGTTGCTGCCGGCCGCGGCCCGGTCACCGCCGTCGCCGCCCTGGTGGATGGCCCGCCAGACCCGCTCGGGGGTCAGCGGCATGCGGATGTCGCTCACGCCGAGGTGCCGGACGGCGTCGAGCGCGGCGTTGACCACCGCCGGGGTGCTGGCGATGCAGCCGGCCTCGCCCACGCCCTTGGCGCCGATCGGGTTGCCCGGCGCCTCGTGCACCGTGTTGCCGGTGTCGAAGTGCGGCAGGTCGGCGGCCGAGGGGACCAGGTAGTCGACGAAGGTGCCGGTGGTGAGGTTGCCGTCGGCGTCGTAGACGGCCTCCTCGTACAGCGCCTGCGCGATGCCCTGGGCCAGCCCGCCGTGGACCTGGCCCTCGACGATGAGCGGGTTGACGATCGTGCCGACGTCGTCGACGCACGCGTACTTGCGGATCTTGACGAACCCGGTGTCGGTGTCGACCTCCATGGCGCAGATGTGCGTGCCGTGGGGGAAGGAGAAGTTGACCGGGTCGAAGGTCGCATCGGCGTCGATCGAGGGCTCGATGCCCTCGGGGTAGTCGTGCGCGGCGAAGACGGCGAGCGCGATCTCCTGGATGCCGAGCGAGGCGCCCGGCGTGCCGCGGACGGAGAACTTCCCGCCCGAGAACTCCAGGTCGTCCTCGTTGGCCTCCAGCAGGTGCGCGGCGACCGTGCGGGCCTTCGCGATCACCTTCTCCGCGGCCTTCACCACGGCGGTCCCGCCGACGACGAGCGAGCGCGAGCCGTAGGTGTCGAGGCCCTTGGTGGCGATCGCGGTGTCGCCGTGCAGCACCTCGACGTCCTCGAAGGGCACCCCGAGGGCGTCGGCGACCAGCTGGCTCCACGCCGTCTCGTGGCCCTGCCCGTGCGGGGTCGAGCCGGTGACCACCTCGACCTTGCCCGTCGGCAGCATCCGGATGGCCGCGTGTTCCCACCCGCCGGCCCCGAAGGACAGCGAGCCGAGCACCCGGGAGGGCGCCAGGCCGCACATCTCGGTGAAGGTGGAGAAGCCGATGCCCAGCTGCACCGGGTCGTTCGACTCGCGGCGGCGGCGCTGCTCCTCGCGCAGCTCGTCGTAGCCGATGAGCTCGAGCGCCTGCCGGGTGGCGGCCTCGTAGTCGCCGCTGTCGTACTCCAGGCCCGCGACCGTGGTGAACGGGAACTCCTGCGCCTGGATCCAGTTCTTGCGGCGCAGCTCCAGCGGGTCCATGCCGAGCTCGACGGCGAGCTCGTCCATGATCCGCTCGATGGCGAAGGTGGCCTCGGGCCGGCCGGCACCGCGGTAGGCGTCGGTGGGCACCTTGTTGGTGAAGACGCCGTCGCACTCGAAGCGGTAGGCCGGGAACTTGTAGATCGCCGGGAACATGAAGGCGCCGAGCGCCGGCACGCCGGGGGTGATGAGCCGCAGGTAGGCGCCCATGTCGGCGAGCAGCCGCACCCGCAGGCCCTTGACGTTGCCCTCGCGGTCGCTGGCGATGTCGATGTACTGGATCTGGTCGCGGCCGTGGTGGGCGGTCATCAGCGACTCGCTGCGCGTCTCGGTCCACTTCACCGGCTTGCCGAGCCGCCGCGCCACGAGCAGCGCGATGACCTCCTCCGGGTTGACCTGCAGCTTGCCGCCGAAGCCGCCGCCGACGTCGGGGGCGATGACGCGCAGCTTGTGCTCGGGCACGCCGGTGACCGAGGCGAGCATGACGCGCAGGATGTGCGGCACCTGGGTGGCCGACCACATCGTGTAGTTGTCGCCCTGGGGCTGGACGACGACCGAGCGGGGCTCCATGAACGCCGGGATCAGCCGCTGGTTGACGAACCGCCGGCTGACGACGACCTCGGCGTCGGCGAACGCCTGCTCGGTGTCGGTGCCCGTGCCGGCCTCGCCGGCGTCGAAGACGAAGTGGTAGCTGGTGTTGGACTGCGTGTGGTCGTGGCAGAGGTCGGCGTCGGCCTTCACCGCCTCCTCCATGTCGAGGACCGGCGGCAGCGGCTCGTAGTCGACGTCGACCAGCTCGATGGCGTCGGCGGCCGCGGCGCGCGAGCGGGCGATGATCACCGCGACGCCCTCGCCGACGTGGTTGACCTCGTCGACGGCGAGCGAGGGGTGCCCGGGGTTGACCATGTCGGGCGTGACCGGCCACGCGCAGGGGATGGAGCCCTGCTCGTCGGCGATGTCGCGGCCGGTGAGGACGGTGACGACGCCGGGGGCGGCCTGCGCGGCGCTGACGTCGATGCCGGTGATCTTCCCGTGGGCCAGGGGGCTGCGGACGACGGCCATGTGCAGCATGCCGGGCAGGACCATGTTGTCGGTCCAGGTGGTGCGGCCGGTGATCAGGCGGGCGTCCTCCTTGCGGCGGCGCGCCTTCCCGACCTCCTTCTCGACGGCGGTGGTCGCCGGGTCCTCGGTGAGGGTCATGCCTGCGCTCCGGTGGTCTCGGGGGCGGCGGACGACGACATCTCGCCCGCGGCCTGCTGCACCGCGCGGACGATGTTCTGGTAGCCGGTACAGCGGCAGAGGTTGCCCTCGATCCCCTCGCGGACCTCGGTCTCGCTCGGGTTCGGGTTCTCCTTCAGCAGGTCGATCGAGGCCATGATCATCCCGGGCGTGCAGTAACCGCACTGGAGACCGTGCATCTCGTGGAACGCCTTCTGCACCGGGTGCAGGGCGCCTCCGGGCTCGGCGATGCCCTCGATGGTGGTGACCTCGGCGCCGTCGGCCTGGACCGCGAGGACGGTGCAGGACTTCACGGCCTGCCCGTCGAGGTGGACGGTGCAGGCGCCGCAGTTGCTGGTGTCGCAGCCGACGACCGTCCCGACCTTGCCCAGGGCCTCGCGCAGGTGGTGGACCAGCAGCGTCCGGGGTTCGACCTCGTCCGTGTACGTGACGCCGTCGACCCGCATGCTCACCCGTGTCATGGATCCTCCGCTCCGTTGCAGGGCGCGTGGCGCCCGGCCCGCCGGGCGCTCTCCGGCGGAGTCTGGCAACGGGAGAGTGACTTAGGCCACGCTTACCTGGGACGGAGGTCCCTGGTGGTCCGCGGATGCGGGTCGTGGGCCGACACGAACCCGCATCCGCGGAGCACCTGCGGGGCGGGCGCCCGCAGGAGAGAGGTTGCAGCGCTGTTGCAGCGCCTCAGGCGGCGGTGCTGCAGCGCCTCAGGCGGCGGTACCGCAGCGCCTCAGGCGGCGGTACCGCAGAGCTCAGGCGGCGACGAGGCCGCGCAGCTCGCGCCGGCGCAGCACCGCGCTGGCGGCCAGCGCCGCCATGCCGAGGACGGCGAGGCCCGCCCCGACCAGGCTGGGCGCGGTGTAGCCGTACCCGGCCGCGATGACGACGCCGCCCAGCCACGCGCCGAGCGCGTTGGCGGCGTTGAGCGCGGAGTGGTTGAGCGCGGCGCCGAGCATCTGCGCCTCGCCGGCCACCTCCATGAGCCGCAGCTGCAGGCAGACGACCAGCGTGGACGCGGCGACGGCGAGCAGGAAGATCCCGGCCAGCAGGGTGAGGCCGGAGCCGGCGGCCGGGCCGACGAGCAGGAGCAGCACCGCCAGGGCGGCCAGCGTGCCCACCAGCGACCGGAACAGCGCGATGTCGGCGAGCCGCCCGCCCAGCGCGGTGCCGACGACGCCGCCGATGCCGAAGGCGAACAGCACCCAGGGCACGGTGCCGCGGGACAGGCCGGTGACCTCGGTGGCCAGCGGCGCGACGTAGCTGTAGACGGCGAACATGCCGCCGAAGCCGACGGTGCCGACCGCGAGGGTGAGCAGGACCTGCGGCCGGCGCAGGGCCCCGAGCTCGGCGCGCACGGTGGCGTCGCGGTCACCCGGGCTGGAGGGGACGACGGCGAGCACGGCGGCCACGGTCAGCACGGCGAGGACGACGACGGCCCAGTACGCCGACCGCCAGCCCAGCGTCTGGCCGAGCCAGGTGGCGGCGGGGACGCCCGCTACGTTGGCCACCGCGAGGCCGAGCATCACGGTGCTCACCGCGCGGCCGCGCAGCTCGGCGCCGACCAGCGAGGCGGCGACCAGCGAGGCGACGCCGAAGTACGCGCCGTGCGGCAGGCCGCTGACGAAGCGGGCGAGCAGCAGGGTGGTGTTGCCGGGGGCGAGGGCGCTGAGCGCGTTGCCGGCGAGGAACGCGGCCATCAGCCCCACGAGCAGCGCCCGGCGGGGCAGGCGGGCGCCGAGCGCGGCCAGCACCGGGGCGCCGACGACCACGCCGAGGGCGTAGGCGGAGATGACGTGCCCGGCGGCCGGGATGCTCACCCCGACGCCGCTCGCGATGTCGGGCAGCAGGCCCATCGTCACGAACTCGGTGGTGCCGATGGCGAAGCCGCCGAGCGCCAGGGCGACCAGGGCCACGGCCACCCGGGGGGTGCCGAGCGTGACGGGACGGGCGGGGGCGGGCGGGGCGGCGGCGCGGGCACTCACGTAGCCGTGCCAAGTCCCCGCCGCCGGGCGGCATTCCCGGACCGGCGCGTCCGGTCTCAGCCGCGGGCGCCGCGCCGCAGGGCGAGCAGGTGGCCGGCGACGGCGCCGCGCCGGGGCGAGCCGGCCGGCAGCGCCTCGAGGCAGGCCTGCCAGACGGCGACGTCGTCGCGGGCCTCGGGCAGCGCCGTCCACCGCAGCAGCAGCTCGGGACGGCGGCTGCGCAGCACCGCCGACCGCAGGACGGCGGCCGTGCGGCGGCGGGCCGCGACGACGCCGGGCGCGCACGAGCGCGGCAGCACCGGCCCGGGGTAGCGGTCGAGGGCGGCGCCCACCGCGCCGCGGTCGAGCAGGGCGCGCACCCGGTCGAGATCGGTCTCCAGGGGGCCGAGCAGCCGGTACGGGCGGGACCCGACGAGGTCGGCGCCCACGAGGCGGCGCAGCCGGGACAGCTCGGCGCGGACGGTGACGGCGGCGGTGTCGGCGGCGTGGCACTCGGCGGCGAGCTGTTCGGCGGTGCGCCCCTCCCCTGCGGCGGCGGCCTCCGCGAGCAGCAGGAGCAGCTCGGAGTGGCGCAGCGACAGCTCCAGCGGCCCGCGCGGCGTCGTCAGCCGGGCCCGCTCGCGGCCGAGGACCTCCAGCAGCGGCGCGGCGGCGCGGACGGGTGCCGGGCGGGCGGGACCGCGGGCCTCCTCCTCGCGGTGCAGCCAGCGCAGCTCGGACTCGACGGCGGCCACCGTGGCGCGCACGAGGGTGAGCACGTGCGGGCTGGCCACGTGGTCGCCGCCGGTGACGTCGATGGCGCCGAGCAGCACCCCGGTGACCGGGTGGTGCACGGGCGCGGCCGAGCAGCTCCACGGCTGGACGGGCCGGCGGTAGTGCTCGCTGCCGTAGATCTGCACCGGGTGGTCGAGGGCCAGCGCGGTGCCCGGGGCGTTGGTGCCGGCCACCTCCTCCGACCAGCGGGCGCCGGCGACGAAGTGCATGCCCTCGGCCAGGCTGCGCAGCCGCCGGTCGCCCTCCACCCAGAGCATCCGGCCCTCGGCGTCGGTGACCGCGACGATCATCCGGTCGGCCTCGGCGTCCTCCACGAGCAGGCGGCGGATCACCGGCAGCACTGGCGCGAGCGGGTGGGCGGCGCGGTAGGCGGCCAGGTCGTCGTCGAGCAGGTCGACCGGCGGGTGCTGGCCGTCGGGGTCGACGCCGCTGCCGAGGCTGCGCCGCCAGGAGTCCCACACCACCTCGCGGACGGCCGACCGGGGCGGCGGGGCGCCGCGGGTCACCAGCGTCTCGTGCGCGGCCCGCAGCCGGCGGGTGTGCGCCGGTGACGGCCGTCCCCCGGGCAGCGCGAGCCACGGGCTGACGGCGGTCACGGCACGTTCCCTGGGCTGAGGCACATGGTGCGCCCATGGTGACCCGGATCGCACCCCCGCGCCAGGCCCCAGGTCCGGGCCCCGCCGCAGGTCAGGCGGCCGGTGGGCGGACGGGCAGCAGGCAACGGGGGTCGCGCGCCCGCAGCGCGCCGGCCCAGAGCCCGGCGCCGTAGGCGAGGTCCTCCAGCCGGCGGGCGGCGGCGAAGCGGGGCAGGTCCACCTGGCCGCGGTGCGGCCACCACCCCAGGACGGCGTCGGCGGCCGCGACCGCGAGGGCCGCGCGGCGGGCGCGGCGGGAGACGGCGGCGGCCGCGACGGTGAGCGGCCAGTGGTGGCGGGTGGCCGAGCGGGCCAGCGTGCGGCCGCCCGCGGCGGTGCCGCGCAGCACGAGCCCGGCGGCCCGGCCGTACGGCGGGCGCCCGCCGGCGGGGGCCAGCCGGTGCGCCAGGCGCGCCGCGGCGACGCCGAGGACGCCGACCGCCGCGACCCGGCCGCCCCGCCCGGCCAGGGCGAGACCGAGCGCCGCCGCCGACCACGGGCTGATGACCACCGGGGCCACCAGCGCACCGTGCCGCGCGGCCAGCGGCGCGGCCCCGGTGCCGTAGAGCGCGCGGCGGCGCAGCCACGCCGCGGTCGCGGCCGGGTGCTCGTGGGCCACCCGGGCGGCCGGCTCGTAGCGCACCCGCCAGCCGGCCGCGGTCAGCCGCCACACCAGGTCGACGTCCTCGGCCACGAGCATCCGCTCGTCGAAGCCGTCGCCGAGCGCCGCCCTCCGGGCCAGCAGCGCCGCGCTCGGCAGGTAGGACAGGCCGGTCATCGGCGCGACCGGGCCGGGCGCCGGGCCCATGTCGAGGGCGCTGACCGCGGTCTCGTAGGCGCAGAGCCAGCCGGGGCGCTGCGGCGGCAGGGCGGTCACCCGGGGCGCGACGACGGCCAGCCGCGGGTCGGCGAGGTGCGGCAGCAGCGCGTCCAGCCAGCCGGGGACCGGGACGACGTCGGAGTCGAGGAACGCCACCGCCTCGGTCGTCGCGGCCCGCAGGCCGGTGTCGCGGGCCGCCGCCGGGCCGCGCGAGCGCCCGTGCCGCAGCACCTCGACCCCGCTGGCCCCCGCGGTCGCGGCGGCGAGCGCGCCGGGGTCGGCCGAGCCGTCGTCGACCACGAGCACCCGCACCCCGGCGGTGGCCGGGTCGGCCCGCAGCGCGGCCAGCAGCCGGGCGACGCCGTCGGGGCGGTCGCGCACCGGCACGACGACGGTGACGTCGGCCGGGCCGGGCGCCGGGCCGGCGGGCTCGGGCACCGCGACGCCGGCGTCGAGCAGCCGGGCCGCCAGCGCCGCCGTCCGCGCGTCCGCCACGGTCAGCCGGTCGCCGTCCAGCAGGCCGCGGGCGGCCGGCGAGAGGCGCAGCAGCCGCAGCGGGGAGCCGCCGAGCAGCGCCGTCCCGCCCTCCGCCCGGCGGGTGCCGGAGGCCAGGCGGACGGCGTACCCGTCGGGCAGCCGGGCGTCCGGCGGCGACGGGAGGCTCGGGCTCACCGGCCCAGGAGGTCGGCCGTGGTGGTCAGCTCGACGAGCGGGGCGTAGAGCTCCATGAGGTGCAGGGCCCGCTCGTGCTCGTCGTCGGAGGAGCCCGCGCAGGCGTCGGTGACCACCCGGACCGGGACGCCGGCGTCGGCGGCGGGCAGGACGGTGGAGACCACGCAGCAGTCGGTGGCCACGCCGGCCACGGTGAGCGGCCCGCCGCCGACGACCTCGGCGAGTTCGGGGCCCCACTTGCCGAAGGTGGTCGCCGTCTGCACCAGCGCGGCGCCCGGCTCCTCGACCAGCTCGTAGAGCGGCGCGTCGGGCGGCTGCAGGGCGAAGGGGTACTGCTCGTAGTAGGCGGCCCACGCGCCCTGGGGCTCGGCCGGCGCGACGAAGCGGGTGAACACGACCCGCTCGCCGAAGGCCGCGACCAGCCGCCGGATCCGCGGCCGGACCTCCTCGAAGCGCGGTGCCGTCCACGGGGAGTCGGGGTCGCCGAAGACCCGCTGGAGGTCGACGACGACCAGCCAGCCGGAGAGATCTGCCACGGCCGGACCCTAACCAGCCGCGCCGCCCACCCCGACCGGCAGGGACGGGTCAGGTTAGGCTGCCCTTCCTTCCGACCGAGGAGTACCGCGATGTCCCACGCCCTGTCCCGGCGCGCCGCCCTGCTGGCGGCCGCCCTGACCACCGCCGCGTCGCTGGCCGCCTGCGGCTCCGACGACGGCGGCTCGTCGGCGGGGTCGTCGGCCCCCTCCTCGGGTGGGGGCGAGGCCGGCGCGTTCCCCGTCACCGTGAGCACCGCCTTCGGCGACGTGGAGATCGAGGAGGAGCCGCAGCGCGTCGTCGCCCTGGGCTGGTCCGACGCCGAGACCGCGCTCTCGCTGGGCGTGCAGCCGGTCGGCGCGAGCGACTGGCTGGGCTTCGGCGGCGAGGGCGTGGGCCCGTGGGCCGAGGGGCGCTACGACGAGGCGCCGGAGATCATCGAGACGCTGGAGCCGAGCCTGGAGGCCATCGCGGCGCTCGAGCCCGACCTCATCCTCGACACCCGCTCCGACGGCACCCAGGAGCGCTACGACTCGCTGTCCGCGATCGCCCCGACCGTCGGCGCGCCCGAGGGCGTCGGCGCCTACCAGACCACCTGGCAGCAGCAGCTCGAACTGGTCGGCCAGGCGCTGGGCCGCACCGAGGAGGCCGAGCAGCTGCAGGGCGAGGTCGAGCAGGCCTTCACCGACGCCGCCGCCGAGCACCCGGAGTTCGACGGCACCGAGGTCGCCGTCGGCGCCTACACCTCCGAGGGCTTCGGCGCCTACGTCCGCGGCGACACCCGCGTCGACTTCATGGAGGCCCTCGGCTTCACCAACAAGCCGGCGATCCAGGACCAGGCCACCGAGAGCTTCTTCGTCCCGGTCTCCGACGAGCAGGTCTCGCTGCTCGACGCGCCGCTGACCGTCGTCTTCCCGATCTTCGTCGACCCGGCGCAGATCACCGGGAACCCGCTGTGGCAGACGCTGGGCTCGGTGCAGCAGGGCAACGCCGTCGTCCTGGAGGACGAGACGCTGGTGAGCGCCTTCTCCAGCGGCTCCGCGCTGGGCCAGCAGTACGCGCTGGAGAACGCCGTCCCGCTGTTCGCCGAGGCGCTGCAGGACTGAGGCGCTGCAGGGCTGGCGCGCTCAGTACGCAGGAGGCCGTCCCGGCACCGCCGGGGCGGCCTCCTGCCGTCGCACGGCCCCGCGGCGCAGCGCCAGCGCGCCGAGCAGGCCGACGGCGAAGGCGGCCAGGACGCCGAGGTTGGCGAAGGCCCAGGAGCCCTCGCGCCCGCCGAGGCCCAGCGGGCCGAGCAGGTAGCCCTGCCAGGTCAGCCACTCCGCGGCGCCGTTGGTGACCAGCCCCCAGCCGAGCACGGTGCCCACCGCCAGGAGCAGCAGCGGGACCGCCGGCGCGGCGCCGTAGCGGCCGCGGGCGTCGTAGAGGTCGGCGTCGGAGTAGTCGCCCCGGCGCAGCGCCAGGTCGCCCAGGAAGACGCCGCACCAGGCCGCGACCGGCACGCCGAGGGTGATGAGGAAGCCCTGGAACTGGACGGAGAAGCTCGCGTCGGCGAGGAACACCACCCAGATCGCGCCGATGACCATGAGCGTGCCGTCGATGCCCGCGGCCACCGGACGGGGCACCCGCACGCCGGCCGCCAGCAGCGACAGGCCCGACGAGTAGATGTCGAGCAGCGCGCCGCCGACCAGGCCGAGCACCGCGACGACGACGAACGGCACGAGGAACCAGGTCGGCAGGAGCGAGGCCAGCGCGCCGATCGGGTCGCCGCCGACGGCCGCCGAGAGCTCCGGGTCCGACGCGGCGAGCAGCAGGCCGGTGGCCAGCAGCAGCACCGGCGCGAGCGCCCCGCCGACCGTCGTCCAGCCGATGACGCCGCGGGTGGACGCCGCGCGCGGCAGGTAGCGGGAGTAGTCGGCCGCGGCGTTCACCCAGCCGAAGCCGTAGCCGGTCATCGCGAGCACCAGCGCACCGACGACGGCCGCCGTCGACCCGGCGGGTGCCGCGCCCACCGCCGACCAGTCCACCTCGCCGGCCACCAGCGCCACGTAGACGACGGTCAGCACGCCGCTGACCAGGGTGATCGCCCGCTGCATGCGCATGATCGCGTCGAAGCCGAGGACGCCGCCGGCTACCACGAGCAGCGCGACGACCAGCAGCGCGACCACCTGGGTCGCCGTGCCGCCGCTCCAGCCGAGCTCGGTGAAGACGGTCGCGGTGGCGAGCGTCGCCAGCGAGACGAGCACGGTCTCCCAGCCGACGGTCAGCACCCACGACAGGACGGCGGGCACCCGGTTGCCGTGCACGCCGAACGCCGCGCGGCTGAGCACCAGCGTGGGCGCCGAGCCGCGCTTGCCGGCGATCGCCACGAGGCCGCAGAGCAGGAACGACACGACGATGCCGACGACGCCGGCCACCAGCGCCTGCGCCGCGGAGATGCCGAAGCCGAGCAGGAAGGAGCCGTAGGCCAGGCCCAGGACACTGACGTTCGCGCCGAACCACGGCCAGAACAGCGAGCGGGGGGCGCCGCGGCGCTCCTCCTCGGCGATGACGTTGATGCCGTTGGTCTCGACGGCGACCCGCGGCGTCGCCACGCCGGTCCCCGCGTCCTGCCGCTGGGCCACTCGGCCCTCCTCCCGGTCGGTGCGTCGCCGGACATCCTGACGCCCCGGCGGCACGGCGGCCCGCTCAGCGCAGCCGGCCGTCGTCCCCCACGTCCCAGCGGGCGGCGGCCGCCGCCAGCCGCGCGGCCATCGCCGCCAGCAGCCGCGCCCCCTCGTCCGCCGTGGCGCCGGCCGGGTCCCCGAGCACGCCCGTGGGGCTCACGCCGCGCACGCCCTCGGCCCGCAGTCGGGGCAGCAGCTCGGCCACCGGCGTCGTCGCCCCCGGGACGGACCGGTCGGTCCGCACCGCCGCCGGTTCCACGTGCAACAGCAGCGAGGTCTCGGTGCGCCCGGCGTGCGCGTCCCCGCCGGGGACGGCGCAGGGGAACCAGGCGGCGTCGCGGCCCTCGGCGCGCAGCAGCGGGACGGCGCGGCGCAGCGCGTCGAGGTTGCCGCCGTGGCCGTTCACCAGGAGCAGCCGCCCGGCCCATCGGCAGGCCGAGCGGCCGTACTCGACGAGCAGGGTGGTCAGCGCCTCGGTGCCGATCGAGACGGTGCCCGGGAAGCCCTCGTGCTCGCCGCTGGCGCCGTACGGGACGGCGGGCGCGAGCAGGGCGTCGAGCCCGGCGGCGCGGGCCACGGCCCCGGCGACGACGGTGTCGGTGGCCAGGGGCAGGTGGTGTCCGTGCTGCTCGACCGACCCGAGCGGGACGACGAGCAGTGGCCGCTCGGGGAGCTCCGGCCAGACGGCGCCGGCCAGGTCGGGCACTAGACGGCCTGGGCGGGGACGTCGGTCTCCACGGGCAGCTGCCAGGGCCGGACGACGGCGAGCAGCACGACCATCGCCAGCGCGAGGGCGGCCACCACGACGACGCCCATCGCGACGGCGTCGTTGCCGAGCACGCCCACGAGCGGGGCCACCGCGGCGCCGACGCCGAACTGCACCGCGCCGAGGAGCGCGGCAGCCGTGCCGGCGGCCTCCCCGTGCCGGCTCAGGGCGAGCGCGGGGGCGTTGGGCAGCGCCAGCCCGCACGCGGCGAGGATCGCCCACAGCGGCAGCGCGATCGCCCACAGCCCGCCGGTGCCGGTGGCGGCCAGCGCGACCAGGACCCCACCGGCCAGGGCACCCGCGGCGACGCCGGTCACCAGCACCTGGGCCGGGGAGAACCAGCGCAGCACGACGGGGTTGAGCTGGGTGGCGGCGATGAGCCAGAAGGCGCCCGCGCCGAAGAGCAGGCCGAACTGCTGCTCGTCGAGGCCGAACTCGTCCTGGAAGACGAAGGAGGACCCGGAGACGTAGCTGAACAGCCCGGCCATGGTCAGGCCGGCGACGAGCACCAGCCCCACGTAGGCGCGGTCGCGGAACAGGCCGCGGTAGCTGCGCAGGGTGCCGGCGACGCCGCTGCTGCGCCGCCGCTCCGGCGGCAGCGTCTCGCGGACGGCGTACCTGCCGAGGACGAGCAGGCCGACGCCGTAGAGCCCGAGGATCAGGAACACGCCGCGCCAGGAGGTGATCCGCAGGACCTCGCCCCCGACGGTCGGGGCGAGCACCGGCGCCGCCCCGAGGACGAGGAAGAGCCGGGACAGCATGGTCGCCGCCGCGCGGCCCTGGAACAGGTCACGGACGACGGCGAGGGCGATCACCGCGCCGGCCGCCGTCCCCACGCCCTGCAGGAACCGCAGCAGCCCGAGCACCTCGATCGACGGCGCGACCAGGACCAGCAGCGAGGCGACGACGTGCAGTGCCGTGCCGGCCAGCAGCGGCCGCTTGCGGCCGAGCGCGTCCGACAGCGGGCCCAGGACCAGCTGGCCGAGCGCGAGGCCGACGAGGGTGCCGGTGAGCGTGAGCTGCACCGTCGACGCGCTGGCCCGCAGGTCGTCGGCGATGGTCGGCAGGGCGGGCAGGTACATGTCCACGGTCAGCGGGCCGAGGGCCACGAAGGCACCGAGGGTGAGGGCGGTGCGGGCCGTCCCGGGACGGGCGGGGGTCTGCGGCGCCGCGACGGCGGCGGGCCGGTCCTGGGTCGCTGTCACGAGAGGGGGCAAGCCGCCACGGGCGCCGGGCATTCCGGTACCCGCGCGTGTTCCCCGACCGGTTCCCGGACCGACACCTGCCGGCGACGGTGTCAGCGGGCCGATCCGGGGAAGGGCAGGGACATGACCACCGACTCCACGGACGCCGTCCGCAAGGTCGCCGAGATCCTCAAGGACCAGCGGCTCGGTTTCCTCACCACGACCATGCCCGACGGCCGGCTGACCAGCCGCCCGATGGCCCTGCAGGAGGTCGAGTTCGACGGCGACCTCTGGTTCTTCGCCGAGCAGGACGCTCCCTGGCTGACCCACATCGCCTCCTCGCCGCAGGTCAACGTCGGCGCCGGCTCCGGTGGCAGCTGGATCTCGCTGACCGGCACCGCGGAGATCACCGAGGACGTCGCCAAGAAGAAGGAGCTGTGGAACAAGGGCGTCGAGGCCTGGCTGCCGCAGGGTCCCGAGGACCCGTCGGTCGTGCTCGTCAAGGTGCACGGCGACACCGCCGAGTACTGGGACTCCCCCGGCAACCGGCTGGCGACGGCGCTGAGCTTCGTCAAGGCCAAGGCCACGGGTAGCCGGCCCGACACCGGCGAGAAGGACGTCGTCGACCTGCCCTGACGCGGGACGGGTGCGGCGGCCGGCGCGCGCGGCGCGCGCGCCCCCGCGCGGGGGGGGCGCGCGCCCCCCCCCCCCCCCCCCCCCCCCCCCCCCCGCGGTCAGCGGATCGTGTAGCCGGCGTCCACCGGCAGCGTCACGCCGGTGACGTAGCGCGCCTCGTCGGAGACGAGGAACAGGACCGCGTTGGAGATGTCGACCGGGTCGACGTAGGGCACCGGCAGCGGGTGCAGCGTCTCGAACAGCTCCGCGAACTTCTCCCGCGTGGGCTCGGGGTCGTCGGGCGTGAACAGGCCCCAGGTCCGCTCGTTCTGGATCATCACCGTGTCGACGCCGGTGGGGTGCACCGTGTTGACCCGGATGGACTGCTTGCCGAACTCGTTGGCCAGCGTCCGCATGATGCCGACGACGCCGTGCTTGGCCGCCGTGTAGTGGATCGTGTTCGGCGTCCCCTTGATGCCGGCCGTCGAGCTGGTGATGACGATCGACCCGCCGCCGCCCTCGACCAGGTGCGGCAGCGCCACGCGGCAGGTGTTCCAGACGCCGGTCAGGTTGATGTCGATCATCTCCTGCCAGTCGCGGTCGGTGAGCTCGAGCGCGGGCTTGATCTCGAAGACGCCCGCGTTGGCCAGCACGATGTCGAGCCGGCCGAGCTGGGCGACGCCGTCGTCGACCGCCGCGCGCAGCGCCGCCGGGTCGCGGACGTCGGCCTTGGCGGCCACGATCCGCCGGTCGAGCGCCTCGACCTGCCGCACGGTCTCGGCGAGGTCCTCCTCGGTGGCCGGCGGGTACATCCCGATGGACTCCACCGGGCCGCACAGGTCGACGGCGATGACGTCGGCGCCCTCCTGGGCCAGTCGCAGCGCGTGGCTGCGGCCCTGGCTGCGGGCGGCTCCGGTGACGAAGGCGACCTTGCCCTCGACGCGCCCGGCCACTACTTGACCACCGACCCGGCGTCGACGGGGAGCTGGACGCCGGTGACGTACCGGGCGTCGTCGCTGACCAGCCAGAGGACCGCGTTGCTGATGTCGACCGACTCGACCCACGGCACCGGCAGCGCGTTGAGCCCCTGGAACATCGGGGCGACGTCGTCCCGGGTCACCTCGTCCTCGGGCTTGTCGGGGACGAAGTTCCCGTAGGTCTTGCGGTTGTGGATCATGTCGGTGCTCACCGAGGTCGGGTGCACCGAGTTGACCCGGATCATGTCCGGCGCGAGTTCGTTGGCCAGCGTCTTCACCAGCCCGACGACGCCGTGCTTGGCGGCGACGTAGTGGGCGAGGTTGCCCAGGCCCTTGATGCCGGCCGTGGAGCTGGTGAGCACGATCGCGCCGCCCTGCCCGTGCGCCCGCAGGTGCGGCACGGCGGCGCGGACCGTCTTGAACACGCCGGTGAGGTTGACGTCGATCATCTCGTCCCACATCTCGTCGGTGAGGTCCTCCACCGGCGCGAAGCTGGCGATGCCCGCGTTGGCCAGCACGATGTCGAGGCGGCCGAGCTCGGCGACGCCCTCGTCGACGGCCGCCCGCAGCCCGGCGGTGTCCCGGACGTCGGCCACCCGGGCGACGACCCGCCGGTCGAGGGCCTCGACCTGCCGCACGGTCTCGGAGAGGTCCTCCTCGGTGGCCAGCGGGTAGCCGACGGTCGGCACGTCGGCGCACCGGTCGACGGCGATGACGTCGGCACCCTCCTGGGCCAGCCGGACCGCGTGGCTGCGGCCCTGGCCGCGGGCCGCGCCGGTGATGAAGGCGACCTTGCCGTCGAGTCTTCCCATGTGGACTCCCTGGTCGGCGGTGCGCTGGACCCCCGTGACGCACGTCTCAACCTAGGCGGAGGCCGCCCGGGCGGGCAATGACGCTGACGTCGACCTCACGCAGGCGCGCAGGGACGAGGGCCGCACCGGGGTCGTCCAGCCGACTCCCAGGCAGCGCACGGCCGGCGGTCAGCGGACACGCCGATCCTCGGTCGTGCCGCCTCCGGGGCGCCCGTGTCCCCCGTCGCGGGCGCCCGGAGGCGGCTCCGGCCCCTGAGGAGGACCCGTGCTCACCGTCGCCGTGCTCGTCGCCCTGCTGCTGACCATGACCCTCGCGGACCTGGCCCCCGGGCTGCTGCCCGACGGGCCGGGGTCCGCGGGGGTGGCCCCGACCCGCTGAGCGCTCAGCCCAGCGGCAAGCCCGCCAGGGGCGACTCGTCGCAGATCCGGGCGGGCGGTGCGGGTGTGGACCGAGCGGGGATGGCGGGCATGCCCAGCAGCGTGGGCTGGCCGCGGACCGGGCCGGTGTGCGAGTGGTCGAGGTGGCTCTTCGGCTTCACCAGGTCCAGGTCGCGGGCGGCCAGCGCGGTCTCGCCGTAACCCTGCACGCACTCGGGGTCGGGGCCGTCGAGCGGCAGGCCGGTGAAGAACTTGGCCGCCATGCAGCCGCCCCGGCAGGCGTCGAAGTGGGCGCACCTCGTGCACGCGCCGCCGGTCTGCGGGCTGCGCAGCTCCTGGAACAGGTCCGACTGCTGCCAGACGCGCTGGAAGCCGCCCTCGCCGCGCATGTTGCCGGCGAGGAACTGCTCGTGGATGGCGAACGGGCAGGCGTACACGTCGCCGACCGGGTCGATCAGGCAGACCACCCGTCCGGCACCGCACAGGTTGAGGCCGGGCAGCGCCTGCCCGTAGGCCGACAGGTGGAAGAACGAGTCGCCGGTGAGCACGCGATCGCCGTTGGCCAGCAGCCAGGCGTACAGCTCGCGCTGCTGGGCCTGGGTGGGGTGCAGCTGGTCCCACACGTCGGCGCCGCGGCCCGAGGGGCGGAACCGGGTGATGCGCAGCTGGGCGCCGTAGCGGTCGGTGAGGGCCCGGAAGTCGTCGAGCTGGGAGACGTTCTCCCGGGTGACGACGACCGAGACCTTGAAGTCCTTCATCCCGGCCTCGGCCAGGTTCTCCAGCGCCCGCGTGGCGGTGGCGAACGAGCCGGTGCCGCGGACGCGGTCGTTGACCTCGGCGGTGGCGCCGTCGAGGGAGATCTGCACGTCGACGTAGTCGGTGGCCGCCAGCTGCCGCGCCCGCTCCGCGTCCAGCTTCACGCCGTTGGTGGAGAACTTGACGCCGACGTCGTGGCCGATGGCGTAGTCGAGCAGGTGCCAGAAGTCCGGGCGGACGGTGGGCTCGCCGCCGCCGACGTTGACGTAGAAGACCTGCATCCGCTGCAGCTCGTCGATGACGCCCTCGGCCTCGGCGGTGGTCAGCTCGCGGGGGTCGCGCCGGCCCGAGGAGGACAGGCAGTGCACGCACGCCAGGTTGCAGGCGTAGGTGAGCTCCCAGGTCAGGCAGATCGGGGCGTCGAGGCCGTACTCGAACTGGTCGACCAGCCGCCCACCGACGGGGCGCTGCGGGATCACGGCGGTCATGCGGAGGGCTCCCGGCGTTCGATCATCTGCGAGCGGGCGAGGTCGGCCAGCGCCTTCACGTAGGCGGGCCGCTGGGCCTCGGGGACGCCGCACGCGACCAGGGTCGCGCTGGCGCTCGGGTGGTCGGCCAGCGTCTCCACGACGGTGACCAGCGTCTTCGACTTCAGGAACGACAGCTTGCGGTTGCCGAAGTGGTAGACGAGCGCCCCGAACGGCTCCGGCCGCAGCGCCACCGACCGGGCGCGACGCCAGGGCAGTGCCGGGTCGAACACGGCCGGGTCGAACACGGCCGGGTCGGACACGGCGGGGTCGAAGTGGTCCGCGGCCGGAGCGGTCGGGGTCGTCACGGTCGGCTCAGTAGACGCCGCACATGCCGTCGATGGAGACCTCCTCGACGAGGGACTCCTCGACCAGCGCCTCCTCGGCGACAGCGGCCCGCGCGGCCGCGTCCTGGGTCTCGGTCTGGGTCGTCTCGGGCATGCGGACCTCCGGATCGGGTGGGTCGGGGATGCGCAGGACGCTAGAGGCACCGAGTGCCACGGGCAACCGTGCGGGTGAGCGGCGCCACACCGGCGGCTCCCGGCCGGCCGGAACGGGCGAAGATGTGCCGGTGACCGACGTGCTGCGCGCCGACCTCCGCGAGGACACCCGGGCGCGGATCGAGCAGGCGGCCCTCGAGCTGTTCACCGCGGCCGGCTTCGAGCAGGTGACGATCGAGGAGATCGCCGCCGCCGCGGGTACCAGCCGGCGCACGTTCTTCCGCACCGTGGGCAGCAAGGCCGACGCCGTCTGGGGCGACTTCGACGGCCACGTCGACCGCCTGGCCACCCTGCTCGAGCACTCCGGCGACGACGTGCCGGTGCTGACCGCCGTGCTGCGCGCCTACGTCGAGGCCAACGACTACGCGCCCGACGACCTCCCGGTGCTGCGTCAGCGGATGCGGCTGATCCTCACCGAGCCGGCGCTGCTGGCCCACTCGCAGCTGCGCTACGCCGACGTCGACCGGGTGGTGGCCGGCTACGTGGCCCGCCGCTGCGGGGAGCAGCCGACCGCGCTGGTACCGCGGCTGGTCGCCACGGCCACCCGTGCGGCGGCGACGACGGCGTTCGAGGTGTGGCTGTCCGGGGAGGCGCCCTCGCTGGCCGAGGCGCTGCGCACGGCGTTCGGCCAGCTCGCGGAGGGCTTCCCCGGCCTGCGCTGACGAGGCGCTGACGAGGCATCGGAAGCCATCCGCACGTTCTGGTCCGCGATGCGTGCGTAGAGCTCCCTATGCCTGACCCAGCGCGGCGCGGAGGCCGTCGAGCAGCCGGTCGACGTCGGCGTCGTCGGTGTAGGGCGCGAGCCCGATCCGCAGGCCGCCGGTGTCGCCGAGACCGAGCCGCCGGGAGACCTCGATCGCGTAGAAGTTGCCCGACGGCGCGTTGACCCCGCGCGCGGCGAGCTCGCGGGTGACGTCCGACGCGGCCCGGTCGGCGAAGGTGAGCAGCAGGGTGGGCGTGCGGTGCGCGGCCCGCGACCACAGCGTCACGCCGGGCAGCTCGGCGAGCGCGTCCTCGATGCGCAGCCGCAGCCGGTCCTCGTGCTCCTCGACGGCGGTGAGGCCCGCGACCAGCCGGGAGCGCCGGTCGCCGTCGGTCCCGCCGAGGCCGGCCAGGTAGTCGACCGCCGCCGTCGTGCCGGCCAGCAGCTCGTAGGGCAGCGTGCCCAGCTCGAAGCGCTCGGGGACGGCGTCGGTGGAGGGCAGCAGCTTGTCCGGGTGCAGCGTCTCCAGCAGCGACGGCGCGGCGACGAGGCAGCCCAGGTGCGGGCCGAGGAACTTGTAGGGCGAGCAGGCGTAGAGGTCCGCGCCGAGCGTCGCGACGTCGACCGGCGCGTGCGCGGTCAGGTGGACGCCGTCGACGTGGGTGAGCGCCCCGGCCCCGTGCGCCAGCGCGGTGAGCGCGGCGACGTCGGGCCGGGTGCCGATGAGGTTCGAGGCGCCGGTCAGCGCGACCAGGCGGGTGCGGTCGGAGAGGACGGCGGCCAGCGCGTCCGGCGTGAGCTCCCCGGTGTCGGGGTCGAGGTCGGCCCAGCGCACCGTGGCGCCCCGCCGCTCGGCGGCCTGCACCCACGGGCGCACGTTGGCGTCGTGGTCGAGGCGGGTGACCACGACCTCGTCGCCGGGGCCCCAGCCGGCGGCCAGCGTGCGGGACAGGTCGTAGGTCAGCTGGGTCATCGACCGGCCGAAGACCACCCCGCCGGGGTCGCCGGCCACCAGGTCGGCGACCGCCGCGCGGGCGGCGACGACGACCGCGTCGGCGTTGCGCTCGGCCTCGGTGACCTGCCCGCGGTTCGCGATCGGCGCCATCAGCGTCGCGGCCACCGCCTCGGCGACGGGGCGCGGCACCTGCGAGCCGCCCGGCCCGTCGAAGTGGGCAGCGCCGGCCCGCAGGGCGGGGAAGTCGGCACGGACGGCGGCGACGTCGTACGCGGTGCTCACGGTGCTCATCGCCGCCGAGCATGCGGGACGGCAGACTCCGCGGCATGTCCGACCTGACGCACTCCGGATCCGTCGTCGTCGCCGTCGGCCCCGAGGAGCTCTACGACCTGGTCAGCGACGTGACCCGCACCGGCGAGTGGAGCCCGGTCTGCGTGGCCTGCTGGTGGGACGAGGGCGCCACCGGGCAGGCCGGCGACTGGTTCACCGGCCGCAACGTCACGCCGGAGCGGACGTGGGAGACCCGCAGCCGGGTGGCCGTCGCCGACCGCGGCCGGGAGTTCGCCTGGCTGGTCGGCGGCTCGCGCGCCCGCTGGGGCTACGTGCTCGAGCCGGTCGAGGGCGGTACCCGGCTCACCGAGACGTGGGCCTTCCTCCCCGACGGCGTCGCCTTCATGACCGAGCGCTACGGCGCCGACGAGGCCCCGGCCCAGGTGCAGGCCCGCATCCGCGCGGCCCGCGAGGGCATCCCGGCCACGCTCGCGGCGATCAAGCGCATCGCCGAGGCCTGAGCCCGGGGGGGGGGGGGGGGGGGGGGGGGGGGGGGGGGGGGGGGGGGGGGGGGGGGGGCGGGGGGGGGGGGGGGGGGGGGGGGCGCGCTGCGGGGGGGGG